>JANOYZ010000145.1:0-9007 GCA_031429135.1 Novosphingobium sp.
TTGCTAAGGCCGTCGCCGCTAACGGCGATTTCTATGTCAACGATGCCTTCTCCGCCGCGCACCGCGCCCATGCCACCACCGACAGCGACTGCGTAGATACGCGATCGCCCTTGGGACGGCCAAAGTGAGCCAGCAGCAGCACTTTTGCGCCCTTGTCAGCCAGTTCCAGGATCGTTGGTGCCGAAGCCCGCACGCGCGTGTCGTCAGTGACAGTCCCATCCTGCATCGGCAGATTGAGATCGACCCGGACCAGTGCAACCTTTCCTGTCACATCCCCCAGATCATCAAGCGTGCGGAACTTCGTCATTTACTTGGCACTTTCTTACCCCTCCCCCTGTGAGGAGGAGGTTGGGTGGGGGTGTACCAGGTTGGCGTGGACGCTCGGACTTCCGCCTCGCTCCCCCACCCCCAACCCCACCCCGCCGGGGAGGGGAGATATTTGTCTAGATCAACTTCCCCATCGCGCCAGCCGTATCGACCATGCGGTTGGAGAAGCCCCATTCGTTGTCATACCAGCTGAGCACTCGGACCAGCTTGCCTTCGAGCACCGAAGTCTCAAGGCTGTCGATGGTCGAGCTGTGGGCATCATGGTTATAGTCGATCGAAACCAGCGGTTCTTCCGAATAGGCCAGAACGCCCTTGAGGAAACCCTCCGAAGCCGCTTTGAGCAACCCGTTGACTTCCTCCACCGTGGTGTCGCGCTTGGGCGTGAAGGTGAGGTCAACCACCGAGACATTGGGTGTCGGCACGCGGATGGCCGAACCATCGAGCTTGCCCTTCAGTTCGGGCAGCACCTCACCCACAGCGCGGGCAGCGCCGGTGGTGGTCGGGATCATCGACATGCCGGCAGCGCGGGCGCGTCGGGGATCTTCGTGGATCTGGTCGAGAATTTTCTGATCGTTGGTATAGGCGTGGATCGTGGTCATCAGGCCGCGTTCGATGCCGATGGCGTCGTTCAGCACCTTGGCGAAAGGTGCCAGGCAGTTGGTGGTGCACGAAGCGTTCGAAACGATCTTGTGATCGGCGGTCAGCTTGTCATGATTCACACCGAAAACCACGGTCAGATCGACATTCTTGCCCGGTGCCGAGATCAGCACGCGCCTGGCTCCGGCATCAAGATGCTTCTGGCCGCCTTCGCGGGTGGTGAAGAAACCGGTGCATTCCAGTGCGATGTCGATGCCATTGGCGGCATGCGGCAGCTTGGCCGGATCGCGCTCGGCAGTCACGTGGATGCGCTTGCCGTTGATGATCAGATCATTGCCGTCGGTCTCGACTGTTCCGGCGAAAGTGCCATGAATGCTGTCACGCTTGAACAGCAGCGCATTGGACTTGGCATCGGCCAGATCGTTGATCGACACCAGCTCAAGCCCGCAATCGGGACGCTCAAGAATAGCGCGCGCGATATTGCGTCCGATGCGCCCGAAACCATTGATTGCAACCTTAGTCGCCATGCGAAGAACTCCTCTTAAAATGCCAGTCTGGTTAAACCGCCAGTCTGGCTTCGATTTTCGGAACGATGGCTTCCACCGAGAAGCCGAAGTGCTTGAACAATTGATCCGCCGGGCCTGAGGCTCCGAATGTGTCGATGCCTATGGTTAGCCCCTCGCCGACATATTTTTGCCAGCCGAGCGTAACCCCCGCCTCAATTGAGACACGCAGCACAGAGGTGGGCAAAACATCGGCGCGATAGGCGGCGTCCTGCTCGTCGAACAGTTCGGCGCAGGGCATCGAGACGACATCGGCGCCGATCCCTTTTTCCTCAAGCGCCGCCGCGACGTCCATCGCCAGCGAAACTTCCGAACCGGTTGCCACCAGCACCACTTGACGCGCTGCCTGAGCCGCTTTGAGGCGATAGGCCCCAAGCGCGGTCTTCATATCCGCATCGCTGCGAAGCGGCGGCAGGTTCTGGCGGGTCAGTGCCAGAACTGAAGGCCGGCTGCCCTGTTTGAGCGCCAGAGACCAGCTTTCGGCGGTTTCAATCGCATCGGCCGGGCGGAACACCAGCAGATTGGGGATGGCGCGCAGGCTCATCACATGTTCGATCGGCTGATGCGTCGGGCCGTCTTCGCCCACGCCAAGGCTATCGTGGGTCATGACATAGACAACCCGCGCCTCCTGGATCGCCGAAAGCCGGATCGCGTTGCGGCAATAGTCGGCAAAGACCAGGAATGTGCCGCCATAGGGAATGATCCCGCCGTGCAGCGCCATCCCGTTCATCGCAGCCGCCATGCCAAATTCGCGGATACCGTAGTAGACATAGCGCCCGCCGTAATTGTCGGGAGTGAACGGCAGGGTGGAGGCGGTCTTGGTCAGGTTGGATCCGGTGAGATCCGCCGATCCACCGACCAGCTCAGGTATTGCCGAAGTCAGCGCACCAAGGGCCATTTCACTTGATTTACGGGTCGCAACCTTTGGCGGATCAGCAAGCAGGCTGGCCATGTATTCGCGCGCAACGCTTTTGTCTGCGGGCAGTGCTCCGGACATACGGCGCGCAAATTCCGCGCCATTGGCATTGGCGGCAAGGCGCACTTCCCATGCAGCGCGGGCTTCAGCGCCCTTGCCACCCAGCGAGCGCCAGTCAGCGAGAATATCGGCGGGAACCTCGAACGGGGCTGCACTCCAGCCCAGCACTGCGCGCGCGGCGGCTATTTCATCGGCACCAAGCGGCGCACCATGGACATTATGCGTGCCCTGCTTGTTCGGCGCGCCCTTGCCGATGATCGTGCGGCAAGCGACGAGCGAAGGACGCCCATCGGCGACCGCAGCGGTCAGCGCGCGGGCAATATCGGCGCTGTCATGACCATCGCAGGATTCGGTGTGCCAGCCGGCAGCCCGGTAACGCGCCGGAATGTCCTCACTGGTCGAAAGGCTGGCGGCACCATCGATGGTGATCTGGTTATCGTCCCACAGCACGATCATCCGGCCCAGCTTCAGATGCCCGGCAAGACCAATCGCCTCATGGTTGATGCCTTCCATCAGGCAGCCGTCGCCAGCGACCACCCATGTACGGTGATCGACCAGATCATCGCCAAAATGGGCATTGAGATGCCGCTCGGCCATTGCCATGCCAACCGCCATGGCCAGCCCCTGCCCCAACGGGCCGGTGGTGCATTCAACGCCGGGAATATGGATATTTTCCGGATGCCCCGCGCAAGGACTGCCGAGCTGGCGGAAATTGCGGATATCGTCCATCGTCGGTGTGGCATAACCGGTCAGGTGCAGCAGCGAATAGACCAGCATCGAGCCATGCCCGGCCGAGAGAACAAAGCGATCGCGGTCTGCCCATTTGGGCACGGCGGGATCGAACTTCAGAAATTGCGAATAGAGCACCGCAGCAACATCGGCCATGCCCATCGGCATGCCTGGATGGCCAGAATTGGCTGCCTGAACCGCGTCCATCGACAAGGCACGAATGGCATTGGCCATTGGGCCCAGGCGAGATGAATCTAGGATCATGTGCAGGGCCTCCGGCGCGGTCTTCGCGCGTGGGTCAGGATTGGGGCCGATTCGAAGGTCGATTCGGGTTGCGGCCTCTTTGCGGGAAGGCTGCTTCGCGTCAAGTTTACCCCGTAGTTTTCAGGAGAGACGCATCACCGCTTCCGGAAACCGTTTTTTTGCGTTAGCCATGCCGCATGACGGGGGATCGGATAAATCGGGCATTGGCCCGCATAGCAGCAGCAGCAGCCCGGATTGAGGCTGGAGCAACGCATGAGGCAGCACGTGGAGCCGGCGCGGATAGCGCGCTTGCAGTGCGGCATGAAGCCCTGCGCAGTGCTGTGGCGCATAGTTTGCACGAACTTGACGCTCTGATCGGGAGCAGAAAGACATGAGCAATGTCGATCTCATGATCGGTGGCCGCAGTTTCAAGGTAGCCTGCGCACCGGGCGAAGAAGAACACGTCACCGGGCTGGGCCGTCTGATTGACGAAAAGATCGCCGGAATGGGCGATATGGGCGGCCAGAGCGAAGCACGCCTATTGCTGTTCGCCTCTTTGCTGCTCGCCGATGAATTGCATGAAATCAGGCATCGCAGCCCCGGCGCGGCGGCAGGTGCCCCGGTGGATGATACCAAACTGGCCGAAAACCTTGAATCGGTTGCCGCTGCACTCGAAAAATGCGCGATAAACCTTGAGGGTGGTGGCTAAGAGGCCTACATGGCTCATTGACGGGTACTGCCCGGTACGAACCGACAGAACATCCCTGAGGCTATAACTAATCCTAATGGGGGCTGTCCCTGGTTGGACCTTGGTCCGGCACATATGGTTCCCACCTGACGTGAACGCGTCAGTGGATTTCAAACGGCAACGGCCCATGGTGGTCCCGTCACCCACCTTTTCGTCCCCTTCTTTTCGTCAAAGCCCCTCTAATTCGTCAAAGGCAGTCGCGCGTGGATGAGAAGCAGCATTTGCGCGCGAAGATGCGAGCGGCAAGGCGTGAACACGTTGCAACCCTGCCTCAGAGCACCCGCGCACTGATCCTTATGCGCCCGCCTGCCCCAGTTGCCACGCTGCTTCCTGCTGGCTCCACTATCGGTCTTTATCATGCAACGCCTGATGAAGCGCCGACGCACGGTTATGCCCGCTGGCTCTATGAAAATGGCCGGACAATCGCCCTGCCCTGGTTTGCTGACCGCAAGGCGAGGATGCGTTTCCGCATCTGGCAAGATCCGTTTGATCCAGACGGCCTCGTGGATGGTCCGTTCGGGCCGCAATCTGCTGATGATGCGACGGAGACCGTGCCAAAAGCTGTGATTGTACCCTTGCTCGCCTTTACGCCCGATGGGGCGCGGCTGGGCCAGGGTGGTGGGCATTATGATCGCTGGCTGGCTGATCACCCCAAGGTGCTGCCAATCGGGCTTGGCTGGGACATGCAATGTCTCGATTCGCTGCCTTGCGAAAACCATGACCGCCCGCTTGCTGCGGTGGTAACACCAACGCGATTCTACCGGAGTGATGATTGATGCGCAGCGAACCTACCTGGCGGATACCCGTTGGTGTGCTTGGCCTGTTGACGGTTTTGATCACTTACGGCGTGATCATCGCCCGCTATGTGCCCGATCTGATCGGCAACTGGCCAGTGCTGGCGCAGACCCCGGTCTATATTGTGCTGGGGGTGATCTGGCTGTTTCCGCTGAGGCGGTTTCTCATCTGGATGGAAACCGGCCGCTGGGGGGCCTGAAAATGTGTCTGTCCTGAACTGCTGAAAATCCCCAAGTGGCGCGAGTGACGGGACTTGAACCCGCGACCTCCGGCGTGACAGGCCGGCGCTCTAACCAACTGAGCTACACCCGCGTATGTGGGTTCGCACCCCTTGGGGAGCCGCGCCACTAAGGCAGCAAACCGGGGCTGTCAACCGCTTCGCGGGGCTGCCTGGCGGCATCGGCATAAAACAGTGTCACCCGGCCATTAACCATTCCTTTGTCCCATTTTGCGAAAAGCGAATGGACGGGCTTTCGGGCCGGACAGGGGGAATAAATCCAAGTGACCAATCGTGGCTTTGCCGTGCGCGCCATAAGCGTGCTGGGGTTACCGTTCCTGACCGCAATTCCGGCCCAAGCAGGGGCTCCCGTTGCCTTGAACAGTACCGTTTATGTCGAGCATAGCGATGCGCAGTCGCGCGTGTTGCAGCCAGCCTCCCGCCTGAATCCGGGGGACCGGGTGGTGACAATTGTGACCTGGCGACGGGAGGGTGCGGGCAGTCAGTTTACGCTCAGCAACCCCCTGCCCCGCAGCCTCTATTATCAGGGCAGCGCCAATGATGACGAGGAAGTTTCAGTCGATGGCGGAAAAAACTGGGGCCGGATCGGCAGCCTGCGGACAGGTGACCGGCTGGCGACGCCCGAAGACGTGACGCATATCCGCTGGCGGATCATGTCAAAGCAAGCTTCGGGCAAGATAGCCTACAGCGCGATTGTGCGCTGACTGCTGTGATGGTTCAGCAGTTATCGTATTTCCAGTTGCGCTTTTTGCCTTCGCTGAGCCATTCGATCGTCTGAGCAATGCGTTTGGCGCGGGTTTCATCGCGCTTGGCCTCGCTGATCCACTCGGCATATTCGCGGCGGTGCGATGGTGCGAAGCTTTCCAGCGCGGACTTGGCTGCAGGATTGGATGCCAGCGCAGCGGCAAAATCTGGATGGACTTCTGCTTCAGTGCGCGGAGTCTTTGCTGCCACCGGCTTCTTTTTTACCGCTGTTCCTTTTTCCTCTATCCGCAATCTGGCATCCTGCAACTTGGCGGTCAGGACATTGTCACCGGCCAAATCGGAGAGCTGCGTTATCTTGCCGTACTGCCCCATGGCATCGCCCTGCCGGCCATCGCCATGGATCATCATCGCGCAGTGGGCTTTGAAGGCAGCCAGACCGGCCAGGTTCTTTCCCTTGTGGGTGAAGTGCGGCATCGACCATTTCATTGTCTCGGTCAGGCCCGGAACGGCCTGGTGGATCAGCTCACGCAAATGGCGCAGGATTGGTTGGGCGAAGGGCGCGGCCTTTTCGATATAGCCATCGATCCTCGGGTCAGGCGTCATGATCCTCTCCGTTTAGTCTGCCAGCAGCAGCACCGGCGTTTCGATAAGTCTGCGCACAGCCTGAACAAAACTCGCTGCATCAAAACCGTCAACCACGCGGTGATCGCAGCTGATCGAAATATTCATCAGCTTGCGTTTTTCGATCCGCTCGCCCCCCATGCCATCGGGTACGAACATCGGCCGTTCGATGATGCGATTGGGGCCGATGATGGCAACTTCGGGACGATTGATCACGGGCGTTGTGGCAACCCCGCCGAGCGGTCCAAGCGAGGTGATTGTCAAGGTCGAGCCAGTCAGTTCTGCTGCCGTTGCAGTGCCGTTGCGAGCGGCTTGCGCAAGGCGGGCAATCTCTATTGAAAGCTGCCACAGATTGAGATTCTGGGCATCGCGGATCACCGGCACCATCAGCCCTGCGGGCGTTTGCGCCGCAATTCCGAGATGGACAGCGGCGTACCGCGTCACCACACCCGTCTCATCATCATATCGCGCGTTAATCATTGAAAAATCAGGCAAAGATTTGCACAGTGCGGTGATCAGCAGCGGCAACAATGTCAGCTTGGGCTTGTCTCCGCGATGCACATTCAGCTGCGCCCGCATGGTTTCCAGCGCGGTAACATCGCATTCCTCGACATAGGAAAAGTGCGGAATGTTGCGCTTGGAAGCCGCCATGTTCTCAGCAATCCGGCGCCTGAGTCCGATGACGCGAATCTGTTGATCCTGTCCTTTCAGGCCCGGTGCGCGATAGCCGCCACCCGCATTATAGGCGAGGAAGGCGTCAAGATCGGCATGGCGCAGACGCCCCCCCTCTTCCGCGCGAACATCGGCAAGGTCTATGCCCAGTTCGGCTGCTCTGGCGCGGACGGCGGGGCTTGCTTGGACTTTAGCGTTGGATATTGGGGCAGACACGCGCGGGGCCGGTGTTGGCACGGGGGTTTCGACAAGCTCAGGCTGAGCGGGTTTGGTAGGTGCTGAAGGTGATGGTGGCGCAGCAGCCACTGCTTCATCCACAACATCCGCTCGTCCTGAGCTTGTCGAAGGATCTTCGCCGCCGCCGCCTGTTCCTTCAACCTCAATTACCACCAGTGCCGATCCGATGGCCACGACATCACCAACTTCACCGGCCAGCTCGATCACCGTGCCAGCCACCGGGCTTTCCATTTCAACCGTCGCCTTGTCGGTCATCATATCGGCAATGCGACCGTCTTCCTCGATCCTGTCACCGATTTTGATGTGCCAGGCAACAATCTCGGCCTCAGCAATGCCTTCACCGATATCAGGCAGACGGAATGTATAGCGGCCCATCAATTTGCTCCCAACAAGCGGTCCAGAGCCTCGCCAATGCGGACCGGACCCGGGAAATATGCCCATTCGAGGCTGTGCGGATAGGGGGTATCAAAACCGGTAACCCGCTCGATCGGCGCTTCAAGGTGATAGAAGCAGCGTTCCTGCACCAATGCCGAAAGTTCTGCGCCAAAGCCTGATGTCCGCGTCGCCTCATGGACGATCATGCATCTGCCGGTCTTTTGCACAGACTTTTCCACAGCCACTATGTCGAGCGGGACAAGCGACCTGAGGTCAATAATTTCGGCATCAATGCCCTTCTCGGCACAGACCGCCGTGGCGACATGAACCATTGTGCCATATGTCAGCACGGTCAGCGCCTCACCCTCACGAACTATCCTCGCCTTGCCTAGCGGAATTTTGTAATACCCTTCCGGAACAACGCTGTCATCGTGGGTATTCCACGGCTTAACCGGCTTGTCGTAATAGCCGTCGAAAGGGCCGTTATAGATGCGTTTGGGCTCGAAAAAGATCACCGGGTCGTTGTCTTCTATCGCGGCGATCAACAGCCCCTTGGCATCATGCGGGGTGCTGGGGACAATCGTCTTGAGGCCGGCAACGTGAGTGAACAACGCTTCGGGGCTCTGGCTGTGAGTCTGCCCGCCAAAGATGCCGCCACCAAACGGAGCGCGCACGGTGATCGGTGCTATGAATTCGCCAGCCGAACGATAGCGCAACCGCGCTGCCTCTGACACCAGCTGGTCGAGCCCCGGATAGATATAATCCGCGAACTGAATCTCCGGCACCGGACGCAGACCATAGGCTCCCATCCCCACTGCCGCACCGATGATGCCACATTCATTGATCGGCGTATCGAAAACGCGGGTTTTGCCATATTTCTTCTGGAGACCGGCAGTCGCACGGAACACACCGCCGAAGTAGCCAACGTCTTCACCCATGATGATGACATCGGGATCACGAGCCATCATGATGTCGAGCGCATCATTGATCGCTTCGATCATATTCATGCGGCGGGTCGGCGCATCATGGAGCGATACGGGCGATTCCTCGAGCGTCATGATTCTTTCCACTCCGGCCATTTGATCCGTCTTTCACGGATTGCCTGTTCGGCCTGTTCCTCAAGGTGCCAGGGCAATTCCTCGTACACATCCTCGAACATGGTGTGGAAAGGATGGTGCAAC
>JANOYZ010000146.1:0-8749 GCA_031429135.1 Novosphingobium sp.
CACTTGTCGGCCTATCCCGGCAACGTCCTGATGATCACCCATGACCGCTATTTCCTCGACAACGTGGTCAACTGGATCCTCGAACTCGATCGCGGCAAATACTTCCCTTACGAGGGCAACTACTCGACCTATCTGGAGAAAAAGGCCAAGCGGCTCGACCAGGAAGAGCGCGAGGATTCGAGCCGCCAGAAGGCGATCCGCGACGAGCTCGACTGGATCCGGCAGGGGCCCAAAGCCCGCCAGACCAAGTCCAAGGCGCGGATCAAGGCGTTCGACCAACTGGTCGAATCGAGCGAGAACCGCCCGATCGGCAAGGCCCAGATCGTCATCCAGGTGCCCGAACGGCTCGGCGGCAAAGTCATCGAGGCCAAGGGGCTGTCGAAGGCCTATGGCGACAAGTTGCTGTTCGAGGACCTCTCGTTCCTGCTCCCGCCGGGCGGGATCGTCGGCGTAATCGGCCCCAACGGCGCCGGCAAGTCCACCCTGTTCCGGCTGATCACCGGGCAGGAGCAGCCCGACGAAGGCAACATCGCGATCGGCGAGACCGTGCACCTGGGCTTCGTCGACCAGAGCCGCGACGACCTCAACCCGGCCAACAACGTGTGGGAGGAAGTCTCGGGCGGGCACGACTACATGAAGGTCAACAAGCAGGACCTGAGCACGCGGGCCTATGTCGGCGCGTTCAACTTCAAGGGCCAGGACCAGCAGAAAAAGGTCGGCCAGCTCTCGGGCGGCGAACGCAACCGGGTGCATATGGCCAAGATGCTCAAGCAGGGCGGCAACGTGCTGCTGCTCGATGAGCCGACCAACGACCTCGACGTGGAAACCCTGCGCGCACTGGAAGAAGCCATCGAGAATTTCGCGGGTTGCGCGGTGGTGATTTCGCATGACCGTTTCTTCCTCGACAGGCTGGCAACGCATATTCTGGCCTTCGAAGGCGACAGCCACGTCGAATGGTTCGAAGGCAACTTCGCGGCCTATGAGGAAGACAAGCGCCGCAGACTGGGCGATGCGGCGGATCGGCCGACCAGGCTGGCGTATAAGAAATTGACGAGGTGAGGTAAATCGACGCGTCGGCTTTGCTGCCGCCGCCGTGACCGTTCCGGACCTATGCCTTGCTGGCCTTCATTCCGAGGGCATCGGCCAGCAGGTGCGGAAACATCAATATGAGCGCTGGTGCTGAAAACAGCGCTGCCAATCTGATCGGCCAGTCCCAGACGAAGTAAGCACACAGGAAGGCGCCGATGACGAACGTCACGCCGAATCGGAATACCAGTGAAAACAAGATTGCTGCTGCGGCAATGCTGGTACCGAAATAAACTTCGATACCGAGGCATGCCACATAGACCTCGAAAGCGATGAAGCAGACAATAGACGCCTGTCCAATCCGTCTCTGGAAGGTCGTCATGCCCATTTCAGTCGAACTTTGGCTTCCGTCCAGTCAGCGTAGCATCAACAAGTTCATCCAGATTGGCATTATCCTTAGTAGCCATCAGGCCATCGCATTTGTTCACGACCTTGACTCGCTTACCATCCTCGCTCGCTGGCTCTATGCTAAGCGGACACCACCAGCCACTGCCGTGGCCATCATCCTTGCTGAGAACGTGCCACTCCGGGTTACCGTTAAAATCTCTCTTCACGCGCGGCGTGAGACTGGACGATCCCGGCAAAATTCCTTTTTCGAATTTTGCAGTCATGAGCTTTCCACGAGCCTGCTCCTTGGTCATTTCATAGCTGCGCTCACCTGACGAACAGGCGGTCAAACCCAATACCAAAATGCTGATGCCAATTGTCCGCATGAACTGTCCAACTCAATTTTCCCGTCTTGGCGGGAATAGCCATGAGCGCTTAAAAAAAGCTTAAAAGTCACAGAATCCGGGGGACACGAAACTACGTTCACCACCCCGCTCCGGCCTCATATCGATGCAGTGCTTGTTCCCGTTAGCGATCTCCGGCGAGCCGCGCTAGGTGGGCGAGTGGCAACTAAGTCCACATCGACCAAATTCAACCCATCGCATCAACCAGCCCCAGATGCTCGACAAACGGATCAAAATCCCGGTCACTGAACAGCAGCGCATGGCCATCCATGATGCACCGCGTGGCGATCAATGTGTCGATGGTTTTGCGAACTGTGATGCCCTTGGCACGAAGGGTGCGGTAGTTTCGAGCGGCTTCGAGGGCGACTTGTTCACCGCCGATAGTGAGCACGGGAAATCGCGTCATCAATTCCTGCGCTTCGGAAAAGTCGCGGTCAGCAGGAATTCCTTGAAGAACTTCGGCCAGCACCAGATCGCCAACGCAAAGCCGCTGCTGCCTGACGAGTTGCTCGAATCTTACCACCTGCGGCGTGTTTTTCGCCCGCAGGAAATCAATCCACACGCTTGAATCAACAAGGATCATCAATCCAGCCGCATCGCCTCAAGATCGCCTTCCCAACCGATTCCCTTCAACTTGAGAATGCCTTCCTGACGCTTGATCGCAACCATCCGGCGCAAGGCTTCCTCGATTACCGCTCGCTTGGTCTTCGATCCGCTTGCCGCCATCGCTTCGGCCATCAAGCGATCATCAATCACGACATTGGTGCGCATGTGTATTTCTCCGATATTTATACACATACTGTTGCCGACAGTTAGGCGCAATCAAATATGGTGAATTGAGAGAAAACTGCCCCCCAACATGAACGAGAAGCTGAACGCGCCATTCAGCCCAGCGACAGCGGATCAGGGTTAACTCTCATGTCATGGTCGCTGCGGATGGCGTGGTGCGATGGGATGGAGTGACGGCAATGGCCGGTAATAAGCTTCTTAAATCGAGCGGTCTGGCCGCACTTGCTGCCGGTCTGGTTCTTGCCGCAATGCCGGGCACTGCCTCGGCGCAGGAGCGCGATGGCCGCTGGAATCGCGGCGGTGAAGCCGCTGGCAACATTGGCGGCGGTGACAATGGCCGCAACAGGGATGGCGGCGGTCGTCACGGCGACAGCAGCGAGAGTGGTGGCGGCTGGCAACAGCGTCAGCACAGCCCGCAAGTTCAGGCTGAGGCACAAGTTCAGGTCCAAGCTCCGGTTCAGCCTCAAGCCGCACCGCAGCGCAACTGGAATGGCGATGGCCAGCGCGGCGGCAACTCCGGTGGTTCTCGTGGTTCCTGGGGCCAGGGCGGCGGTAATGGCAGCGACAACGGCGGCTGGACCGCGCGTGCGCAACCCGCTCCGACACCTGCCCCGCAGGCACAAGAAGCACCGCAGCAGTCGCGTGACTGGAGTGGCGGAAGCGGCAGATCTCGTGGTTCCTGGGGCCAGTCTGGTGGCAATCAGGGCGGATGGGCCGGGCGTTCTCAGCCCGCACCTCAGGCACAACACGTCCCTCAGCAGCAGCGGCGCGGCTGGAACGAAGGTGATCGCAGCAATGACGGGAATCGTGGCGGCACATGGTCACAGCGCGGCACTTCCGGCGATAACACCTGGTCTGGTCGTAACAACCAGCAGCACCATGCTCAGTCGCCAATCTGGGGCAATGGCCGCGACGCTTATCGCAATTCCGACCGCAACCACAACAACGGCAGCTATCGCAACAATGGTGGTCGTAACGATAGCTGGAACAATAACCATCGCGGAAACCACCACGGCTACAGCGGTAATTACACCAACTGGAACCGCGATTGGCGGCGTGATAATCGCTATGACTGGAACGGCTGGCGCAGCCACAACCGGAATGTCTTCCGGCTTGGCCGCTATCAATCGCCTTACCGCGACTGGTCCTATCGCCGCCTGTCGATCGGCTTCTTCCTCGACAGCCTGTTCTTCACCAACAGCTACTGGATCAATGATCCCTGGCAGTATCGTCTGCCCGACGCTTATGGTCCTTACCGCTGGGTCCGTTATTATGACGATGCCTTGCTGGTGGACATCTACTCAGGCGAAGTGGTTGACGTGATCCACAACGTCTTCTGGTAAACCCCACAGTTCCCGGTCGAGTGGGACCGGCAGCAAGAGCCCTCGCCCATGCGGGTCGGGGGCTCTTTGCTATAATCAGGCCTATTGTCCCTTGCCGAACCACATGCGCCGCATTTCGCCATCGCGATCAAGGAACTGATGTTTCAGCGCGCCGAGCACATGCAGCAAAACCAGCGCCAGCATGACGATTCCCAAAACCTCATGCACTTCGCCAAACAGTTCAGCATTGGCTTTGCTTTGCTCAAGCGGCAGACCGGGATAGGCAAAGAGTCCGAAGGCATTGACCGGCTTGCCCCCGCTGGCAGCAGAATGCGTGGCCCAGCCCATCAGTGGCACCGCGATCATGACTAAGTAGAACAGTGAGTGGACCGCCTTGGCCAGCCCCGCTTCCTAGGTCTTGAGCGTGGGGGAAAGCGGCGGCGGGCGGTGGGTAAGGCGCCAGACAATGCGCAGCACAGTCAGCACCAGGATGGTGATGCCAAAGGCCTTGTGCCCGGCCATAGCATAGGCCTTTTCGGCAGCGGGCAAGTCTTCAGCCGACCATGCTCCGATATAGTTGAGCGTGATCAGAATCGCGATCACCCAGTGCAGGATGATCGCCCCCGTCGAATAGCGCATGCAATATCCTCCCACTCAGCAGCCCGATGACGGCAGCTTATCCAGCTTGTGCCCAGTAACAAGCCCTTTTGGCTTGCCCTTGGCGCTGCGGGCTATAGGCATGGCCAGATTATCAAGAATTCAACCGCGATGACCGAACCAGCCCTGCAATCCGATCCCTTTTCCGATGCCCCCAACCCTGATCGTGCCGCCCTGGCGCGCGCGGGAAAGCTGGTGCGCGCGCGGCTCGCCAAGGATCCCGGCGTCTATCGTTTCCCGTGCGACCAGGCCGAGGTTTACGCCGTCACCGATTTCCTCAACGCCGAGGAATGCCAGCTCATGATCACCCGGATCGATGAAGTGGCGCGGCCATCGACACTTTATGATCTGGGGCATGGCCTGCAATATCGCACCTCCTATTCAGGTGATCTTGACCGCTACGACGGCTTCGTTCGGATGATCGAGCGCAAGATCGATGACCTGCTGGGGATTGACGGCCGCTTTGGCGAGACCGTTCAGGGCCAGCGTTATACCCCCGGCCAGGAATTCAAACCGCATCAGGACTGGTTCTATACCCGCTCGGACTACTGGCCGGGTGAGAGCGAGCGCGGCGGTCAGCGCAGCTGGACGGCGATGGTTTTTCTCGGGGATGTCGAGGAAGGAGGCCACACCGATTTCACCCGCATCGGCGTTTCCATTCCGCCACAGCGCGGCGTGCTGCTGCTGTGGAACAACGCCCTGCCCGATGGTAGCCCCAATAGCGAAACCCTCCATGCCGGTGCGCCGGTGGTGCGCGGGGTCAAATACATCATAACGAAGTGGTACCGGACACGCCGATGGGGATGAATATTATGCCAGTCAAGATGTTGCTGGCTTCACTTTTGACAATGGCGACTCCAGCATCCGCACTTGCTGAAACCGCTCCACTGGCAGCGGTGTCTGCGCCTGTAGCAGCGGCAAGCCGGAGCGAGGATCAGCGGCTGATGCTGGTCTTCGCCCAGGATGCCCGGCGCGAGGATCAGCTCAATCCTCTGCAAGCGATCTATCGCGGCGAGCGGGCGAACCCTGCGGCGCTGGCCCAGGTTTTTTCCGATGCGCTTGATCGCAAGTCGCTGGCCTCGGCGCGGCTTGGCATTGCCGCCTTGGCCAGGATCGACCGGCGCAAACTCAGCGCCGAGCGGCAGATTTCCTATGATGTCTTTGCCCGTGAAAAACGGCTGCAGGTGGAATTCCTCCAGCCCGATGTCCGCGCTTTGACCGCGGTTCGCCCGCTCACCCACTTTGGCGGATTACACGTGGAATTTCCCTCGATTGTCGCCCATGGCGGCGCGCTGCCTTACAAGACCGAGGCCGATTACCGCGCTGCGCTGGCGCTCGCCCGCGCCTTTCCACCGATCCTTGATCAGGCGGTGCTGCGCTTTCGCGAAGGGCTCAAAAGCGGTGTGGTCGATTCCAAGCTGACTGCCACCAACATGATCGGCCAGATCGACGCGCTGCTGGCGCAAAAGCCTGAGGATTCGCCATTCACTTCGCCGGTCATGCAATTCCCCAAGGCTGTTTCAGCCACTGCCCGGACGCAACTGACCGCCGCGTTTGACGGGGCCATCCGCAACGAAATTTACCCGGCCTATCGCCGCCTGCGCAATTTCCTGAAGGACGAATATCTGCCCGCTGCGCGCGAGGAAGTTGGTCTTTCAGCGATGAAGGGTGGCTCCGGCCTTTACCGACGCATGATCCGCTACAACACCTCGTTGCAGATGGAGCCGGATGAAATTCACCGGCTGGGCCTTTCAGAAGTCGCGCGCATTCAGCAGGAGATGGACTCGGTACGTGCCGAGCTCGGCTTCACCGGCAGTTTAGCTGCGTTTTTCAACAATATCCGCACCGATCCGCGCTATCACCCCAAGACGCGCGAGGAGCTGTCCTCAGGCTTTGCGCGCATAGCCACGCAAGTCGACAAGCAGATCCCGCAATACTTTGCCCGCGTGCCCAAGACCAGATTGGAGATCCAGCCCTACCCCGCCTACCGCGAAAAATACGAGGCCGGCGGCAGCTATAATCAGGGCTCAGCCGATGGCAGCCGCCCCGGCGTGTTCTTTTACAACAGCTATGATCTGCCCAGCCGCTTCCTGACCGGCATGGCGACGCTCTATCTGCATGAGGGCATCCCCGGCCACCACTTCCAGATCAGCCTGGCGCAGGAAGATACCGCGCTGCCCGAGTTCCAGCGTTTCGGCGGCAATACCGCTTTTGTCGAAGGCTGGGCGCTCTATGCCGAGACGCTGGGTTATCCGATGGGGCTGTATAAAGACCCGCTGCAACACTGGGGGACGCTCGATGACGAGATGCTGCGCGCCATGCGGCTGGTGGTCGATACCGGCCTGCATACCAAGGGCTGGAGCCGCGACAAGGCGATTGACTATATGCTCGCCAATTCGGGCATGGGCCGCACCGACGCCACCGCCGAGGTCGAACGCTATATCGCCTGGCCGGGACAGGCGCTCAGCTACAAGCTGGGTGCATTGACCATACAACGCCTGCGCAAGAAGGCTGAAGCCGCGCTGGGGCCGAAATTCGACATCCGGGCGTTTCATGCACAGGTGCTGGGGAGCGGTGCACTGCCGCTGCCGATTTTGGAGGCGAAGATTGACCGGTGGATTGCCGGGGTGCGGTAGGTGAAGTTGGAGCGTGTGCTTCGACAAGCACAGCATGAGCGGGGTTTGGGAATGAAAAGCGGGGTCAGCAATCAGGTCACTTTACTGAGCCCCGCTCATGCTGAGCTTGTCGAAGCACACGCGCTGCCCAGCCCTCAATCCCCCAACGCTTCCCCAATCAGCACCCGCGTATTCGCCACGCCATACAGCGCGATGAAGCTGCCCATCCTCGGTCCCTGGCTCGATCCCAGCAGCGTCTCATACAGCGCCTTGAACCAATCGCGCAGGCTCTCGAAGCCGAAGTGCGGGTCTTTGCCGATTTCGTAAACGCGGTTCTGGATTTCTTCTGCGGTGGCATCATCGCCAAGGCCTGCCAGTTCCTCGTCCAGCGCGGCGAGCGCCAGTGCTTCGTTTGGCTCGGGCTTGCGGCGTTGCAGGGTCGGCGCGACGAAATCGCGGTTATAGGCTATTGCTGCCTGAATCAGCTTTTCGAGCACCGGGTAATGGTCGTCCCCCACTTTCTCGGAATAGTTGAGAAGGTAAGCCCATACCTGATTTTCAGTTGCATTCGCTCCCAGCACGCCGACCAGATTGAGCAGGAGGCCGTAAGTCACCGGCAGGCTGTCCCCCGCCCCTTCGCCCGCCCCATTGATACGCAGCAAGTGCCACACCGGATTGCCCAGCTGCTGTTCAATCGGCTGAGAACTGAGCTTTTCGCGGAACTGCCAGTATTCATCGACCGCGCGCGGCACCACGCCCAGATGGAGCGACTTGGCGCTCTTCGGCTCGCGGAACAGGTAGAAGCCAAGGCTTTCCTCGCTGCCATAGGTCAGCCACTGGTCGATGGTCAGGCCGTTGCCCTTGGACTTGGAAATCTTCTCGCCATTTTCATCGAGGAACAGCTCATAGATCAGCCCTTCAGGACGCCGCCCGCCGAGCACAGCGGCGATTTTGCCGCTTTGCGTGCCCGAGTCTGTCAAATCCTTGCCGTACATCTCGTAATCAACGCCGAGAGCAACCCAGCGCATCGCCCAATCGACTTTCCATTGCAGCTTGGCCTGCCCGCCGAAAATGCACTGCTCCACCATGTCGCCGTGATCCTCGAAGCGGATCAGCCCGGCTTCGGCATCGACAACCTCGGTCGGCACTTGGAGCACCTGATGCGTCTTGGCGGAAATCGGCAGCACCGGTGAATAGGTGGCCGCACGTTCGGCACGCAGGGTCGGCAGCATGATGTCCATGATGCCGCCGTAATTGCGCAGCACCCCGCGCAAGGCCTCGTCAAAGCCCCCCGAATTATATTGGTCGCTTGCCGAGACAAATTCATAGTCAAAGCCGAAGCGATCGAGAAACGCGCGCAGCATCGCGTTGTTGTGGTGCGCAAAGCTTTCGTACTTGTCGAACGGATCGGGAATGCGGCTGAGCGGATGGCCGAGATAGGCGGTCAGCAGGCCTTGGTTGGGAATATTGTCGGGCACCTTGCGCAGGCCATCCATATCATCGCTGAAGGCCACCAACCGCGTTGGAGCGCCGCCCGTCAGCGCCTCAT
>JANOYZ010000147.1:0-9168 GCA_031429135.1 Novosphingobium sp.
GCAAGTGGGCGTTGCACCTCTGACCCTGCGCCCACGTTGATCGCCATTGGTACAAAGCCAAGCGAGGCTACCAGCGCGGTCATGAGCACAGGCCGAAGCCGTGTCAGAGCGCCTTCGCGAATTGCAGCGTCAGTTCCAAGCCGCGAGCTCGCAGGTCCTTGATGAAGGACAGCATGACAACCCCGTTCGAAACGGGCCAGAGGCACCATAAGCATTATTGTATTGCCGCAGCGGGCAGGGCGGCTAACCTTGCCGCCATGATGAAACTTGCCCTTTTGCTCGCCAGCAGTGTGATACTTTCCACCGCATCTGCACAGGCCGAAACCATCCGTGCCAAGGTGCAGGCTGACCTGCCGGGCCTGATGGAGATATACCGCGATCTCCACGCCAATCCGGAACTCAGCTTTCAGGAAGTGCGATCAGCGGCGATCATGGCCAAGGCCGCGCGTGACGCTGGTTTTGTGGTGACCGAGAAGGTCGGCAAAACCGGCGTCGTGGCGGTGCTGCGCAATGGGCCGGGGCCGGTCGTGCTGGTGCGCGCCGATATGGACGGCCTGCCGGTGATCGAACAGACCGGGCTGTCGTTTGCCTCGAAACAGCGCGGCACTTCCACTGCGGGTGTCGAAACCGGCATCATGCACGCCTGCGGGCACGATACCCACATGACCGCCTGGATCGAAGTCACCCGCCTGATGGCGGCGCGCAAGGGGGAGTGGTCAGGCACTCTGGTGATGGTCGCTCAGCCTGCCGAAGAGCTCGGGTTCGGGGCGCGGGCCATGCTTGAAGACGGGCTCTACACACGCTTCCCCAAACCGGCCTACACGCTGGCATTCCATGACACTGCCGAGCTGCCTTCGGGCGTGATCGGCGCGACAGCCGGCTATGCATTGGCCAATGTCGATAGCGTCGACATCCTGTTCAAAGGCATTGGCGGGCATGGCTCTCAGCCGCACAGGACCAAAGATCCGATCGTGCTCGCCAGTGCCTTCGTCACGCGGGTGCAGACGCTGGTTAGCCGTGAGAACGATCCGCAAGACCCGGCAGTGGTGACCGTCGGTGCGTTTCATGCCGGAGCCAAGCACAATATCATTTCTGACAAGGCCGAGTTGCAACTCACCGTGCGCAGCTACAGCGACGAAACGCGGGCGCGGCTGCTGGCAGGGATCAGGCGGGTTGCCGCCGGTGAAGCGATGGTCGCCGGACTGCCACCCGAACTGATGCCGGAAATCAAGGTGCGCGATCCCTACACGCGCTCCACCTACAATACTCCCGGTTTCACCCAGGACATGCTGGCCAAGTTGCGCGGCAATTTCGGGGCGGCGAGGGTGCAAACCATGCCACCTTCGATGGGCGGTGAGGATTTCGGTGAATTCGGACGTGCCGACAGCGAAAGGATCAAGTCACTGATTTTCTGGGTGGGCGGCTCGTCGTCGGTTGCAATTGCCAAGGCGAAGCGTGAAGGCGGCAGCGTTCCCGGCATTCACAGTCCGTTCTTCGCTCCCGAAGCTGATCAGGTTATCGCCACCGCCGCCGAGGCGCTGACCTTGGCTGCGATGAGCCTGATGCCCAAACGATAAAAAGCGTTTTTGCGAATTATTCGCAACACTTTGATCGGTTTTAACGATTACTGCTTGGGGAAAATTCCTTTTCTCTTTCCCCGAATAGCGGCGCTAGGTGTCACACGCCGAATTAACCCACTCGAGAGGAGCACATCATGGGACTCGCAGGATCACAAACCGAAGCCAACCTGAAGGCCGCCTTCGCTGGCGAAAGTCAGGCTAACCGCCGCTATCTCTATTTCGCCCAGAAGGCTGACATCGAAGGCCACAACGACGTTGCCGCCGTGTTCCGTTCGACCGCAGAGGGCGAAACCGGCCACGCACATGGCCACCTCGAATATCTGGAAGAGACTGGCGATCCGGCCACAGGTCTGCCGATCGGCGGCACCGCAGACAACCTCAAGGCCTCGATTGCTGGTGAAACCCATGAGTACACCGATATGTACCCGGGCATGGCCAAGACCGCACGTGACGAAGGTTTTGACGAGATTGCTGATTGGTTCGAAACCCTTGCCAAGGCTGAGAAAAGCCACGCGGGCAAGTTCCAGAAAACGCTCGACACGCTCGACGCCTGATCTGACTATATCCGGCCGGGGCTAATGCCTGCGGCCGGATATACCTCACACTGATTGAAAATGGAGAGCCGCCATGGAAGGCAGCCTTGGCGCACCGACACGCCACGAGATTCCGTGGCAGGATGAAGCCTGGTACGACGAATCTGCGCTCGATGCAGAGTTGCGGCGGGTGTTCGACATCTGTCATGGCTGCCGCCGATGCTTCAATCTGTGTGACAGCTTTCCCATCCTGTTCGATGCGGTGGATGAGAGTCCGAGCGAAGAGGTGGAAGACCTTTCGGTCCAGCAGCTGGCCAGCGTCGTCGATGCCTGCACCCTGTGTGATATGTGCTTCATGACGAAGTGCCCCTATGTGCCGCCGCACAGCTTCGACCTCGATTTCCCGCACCTGATGCTGCGCCACCGCGCGGTCGAGCATCGCAAGGGTAATACCAAGCTGGCCGACCGTGAGCTCGCCAAGATGGATCGCAATGGCAAGCTCGGCTCGATTGTTGCAGACGCTACCAACTGGGCGACGAAAGCAGGCAACAGCCTGACCCGTCCACTGATGGAAATGACGCTGGGCATCGATACTCGTGCGCATGTGCCATCATTCATGGAGACGCCGCTGCTCAATCAGGCACCGGCAATCGTCCCGCCGCCCAATCCCGATGGTCCGGGCTTTGGCAAGAAGGTGGCGATTTATGCTGGCTGCCATGACAATTTCAACGATGGTGCCCCCGGCATGGCGCTGGTCAAGGTGCTGGCGCATAACGGCGTCAAAGTGCGGATCGAATACCCGGCATGCTGCGCCATGCCCAAGTTCGAGAATGGCGATCTGCCGGGTGTTTCCAGCGCGGCACAAAAGATTTCCGCCCATTTCGCACCGCTGGTCGAGCAAGGCTGGGATGTGGTCCCGCTCACCACCAGCTGCGCGCTGATGCTCAAGTTCGAGTGGCCCTTGATCGAGCCTGGCAATGCGGCGGTCAAAGTCCTGTCAAAGCACACGTTCGACGTATCAGAATATGTCGTCGCTTTGTCCAAGGACAAGGGTCTTGCACCCATCCCCGAGATGCCCGCCAGCATCGCCGTCCATTTCGCCTGCCATGCCCGGGCACAAAACATGGGGGCCAAGGCGATGGAGATGCTGAAACTCATCCCCGGAGCCACGCCGCAGCTGACCGAGCGTTGTTCGGGCCACGGCGGCAAGTGGGGGCTGTTCAAGCAGAATTTTGATCGTGCGGTGAAGGTTGGCAAACCGGCTGCGCGCAATCTGGTGAAGAGCAATCCCGATGTCATCGTCAGCGAATGTCCGCTTGCCGGACCTCATCTGAAACAGGTGATTGCAGCCAATGGCAACACCCCGCCTGACCGCATTGGTCACCCGATCGAAGTCCTCGCCAAAGCTTATGGATTGTGAACATTATGTCCCGCGACAAACGCCGTATCACCGCCGATGACATTATTCCGATGGAGCAATACGAACTCATCCGCGCTGACAAAAAGCAGGAAGCGATCCTGCGCAAGCAGCTGACGCGCGTTGCTATCGGACCTAATGCGACTGCCATATTCGAAACCTGGGATTCGATGTGGCTGCAAATTCAGGAGATGCTGCGGATTGAAAAGGGCGGGGCCGAACAGCTGCCCGATGAACTCGCTGCCTATGATCCGATGGTGCCCAAAGGCAGTGAACTCACCGCGACAGTGCTGTTCGAGGTTCCTGATCCCGTTCGCCGCGATATTTTTCTGCGCTCAATCGGGGGGGTTGAAGATCACATATCGATCCAGATCGGTGGCGAGGTCATTCGCGCGCGGGCCGAAGGCGATGTTGTGCGCACACGCGAAAGCGACGGCAAGGCCAGCGCCGTGCATTTCTTCCATTTCGATTTCTCACCCGCTGCTGTAGCTGCGTGGAAGGGCGGAGAAGGCACGGCAATGCTGGTCATCGACCATCCAAACTATGGGCATGCCGCGCTGTTCAGCGGTGATACGCGGGGCTTTTTATCGCGGGAATGTTTTTAAAGCGATTACGCGCGTAATCAATCGGCGGTGGCAGGAGATCCGGCCCGCTCGATCCCGGCTGCTTCAAGGGCATCGCGCTGCGCCTTATCCGGCTTCTTGTCCTTCGGATTGGGCTTTCTTATGATCACGCCTGTGCGAACCACACTTTTGTGATTGCCCACAGTCATCGGCTGATTAATGATACCTAAGTCATAATTCTGAGCGCCGAAAGACTGGCCGTTCAAATCTGATCGGGCAATGCCAATATCCGCCCCCTGCGTGTCGGTACCGGAAGCAGAGGCCATCTCTGATGTCTCTGCACCGAATCCTCCGCCGCCCGATCTCTTTACACGGCCTGATGCATCGACGCCGCCCAACTTGCGGCTGCCGAATTTCACCGCATCTGCCTGTCTCATCTCAGCGAGCTGGTTCTGCGATCTGATCTCTGCGCTGATCGCTTCGCGATTCTCTCCATCAGCAAAAATGGCGATGCACAGCGTCAGCAACACCGTAACCACAGCGAAGTGGCGGTACATCCTGGGTGGCACCTTGATCAGGCTGTCAACACGACTCATGGCAAAAGCATATAGTCTGCGCCCGGTTAACCATCACAAAGCCACTATGGTTAAGACCGGATTGATGCGCCGCTTGCCAAACAGGGCAGATCAGGGAGTCAAATTAGCGGTTCTCTGTAAACAATACCGACAAAGCCGCCTTCCACTGCGACACGATTGGCTCAATTCAGCCATTTCCTCATATCGCTAATTCTGTCAGATTTACCGACATTTTACACCTTGGGTTTAGCACGGTGGCAATTGTCCGAATTTTCGGATGCAACCGCCGCAGGTCCATGGTCAGACTTTTCAAACATTACATCCCGCACGCGGTGATTCTGCTGGGTCTGTTTGATCTGGCACTGCTGGCATTGGCTGGCGAATTAGCCTGGCGCTTTCGTGCCGGGCAGATCGGTATGGCTATCGGGTCAACCTCTGACCGGCTTGATATGCTGGCGGGTTTTGCCGGGATCATGATCACCGTGATGATTGCGGTGGGTGTCTATGGCGCGGAATCGCTGCGATCATTGCGTTATGCCTCGGCCCGATTGCTTGTGGCTATTTCGCTTGGGGTGATCGCCTTGTCCTTCGCTGACTGGGTGATCGGTGGAGCGCATTTCTGGCGCTCGACCCTGGCCTATGCAATGGCGCTGGCGATTGTTTTCCTGATTACCAACCGGGTTGTCGTTGGCGGCATACTGGGTGCCCAGGCATTCCGCCGCCGGGTTCTGGTTCTGGGATCAGGCAAACGTGCGGATCGCCTGCGTAAACTGGGCGACAGGGCCGAGGCCGGTTTTGTCATCGTCGGTTATGTCGGCATGAGCGATAGCCAGCCGGTCGTCGAAGAAGCGATCAACCGCAGCGCCATCCACAACCTCAAGCGTTTTGTCGAAAACCTTGGAGTCAGTGAAGTCGTGCTGGCGCTCGAAGAACGGCGCAATTCCTTGCCTTTGCAGGATCTGCTGCGGATCAAGACTGCCGGCGTCCATGTCAACGATTTCTCCAGCTTCATCGAGCGTGAGACGGGCCGCGTCGATCTGGACACGGTCAATCCCAGCTGGCTGATCTTTTCCGATGGCTTCTCGTCGGGACGGGCGGTTTCCAGCGTGGCCAAGCGCGTGTTTGATGTAATCGCCAGTGCGCTGTTGCTGTTCCTTACCGCACCGGTGATCGTGATTTTTGCAATTCTTGTGAAGCTGGACAGCAAAGGTCCAGCCTTTTTTCGCCAGCAGCGCGTCGGACTGTTTGGCGAGCCTTTCAATGTCATCAAGCTGCGTTCCATACGCACTGATGCCGAGGCCGCAGGCGCGCAATGGGCGATCAAGGACGATCCGCGCACAACGCGTATCGGTCGCTTCATCCGCAAGGTACGGATTGACGAGCTGCCGCAGACCTGGAGCGTGCTGAAAGGCGAGATGAGCTTTGTCGGTCCGCGTCCGGAGCGGCCCGAATTTGTTTCCGGACTTGAGGAAAAGCTGCCCTACTTCGCCGAGCGCCACATGGTGAAGCCCGGCATTACCGGCTGGGCGCAGATCAATTATCCCTATGGCGCGTCGATTGAAGATTCGCGCCACAAACTGGAATATGATCTCTATTACGCCAAGAATTACACCCCGTTCCTCGATTTGCTAATCCTGTTGCAGACGCTGCGTGTCGTGCTGTGGCACGAAGGCGCGCGGTGAGCTGGCGATGAATTTCTGGGAGATATTTGCCGGGATCACCCACCTTGCTGCGGCTTGCAGTGCAGCAACGCTGGGCGTGTGGCTGCTCGGTCGGCGCGAACGGCTGGGCGAAGCCGGATTGCCGCTGGCGGTCGCGCTGGCATTGAGTGCAGGTTGGGCAATCACGGTGGCCGCAACCGGCTCGGAAAGTGCGGCGGCGGCTCTGGTAGAGTCCATCCGGAACCTGGCGCTGCTGTTGGTTGTCTGGCGCCTGTTTCGTGTCGATGGTCGCCACACACTGATGAAACCGGTCCGTCCGATGATTGCAGTGCTTGCCGCCCTGGAGATCATCCAGGCGATCATGATGGTCTTGCTGCACCGCAGCCTGGCCGGCGTTTTCGCTCATGACGCGATTTATATGATCTACGTCAGCTTCCGTCTGATGCTGGTGATTGGCGGATTGGTGCTGCTGCACAACCTGTTCAGCGGCGCATCGCAGCAGGCACGACTGACGCTGCGCTGGCCAGCGGCGGCAATCTCCCTGATCTGGCTTTTCGATCTCAATCTCTACACGGTCGGCTATCTCGATCAGAGTTGGCCGGTTGGGCTTGCGGCACTGCGCGGGGTCGTGCTCGCTATTGCCGTGACCATGTTTATCCCGGCCCTCGCCAAACGGCGCGATGAGTTGCATTTCAGCCCGTCACGCGCGGTTGCATTTCAGTTTGTTTCTTTGGCGGGCATCGCTTTGTATCTCATCGGCATGATGATTCTGGCGCGATGGATCAGCTTTGTCGGCGGCGATTATGCGCAGTTGCTACAGTTTGGCGTGCTGATTGTGGCCTCAACCCTTGGGCTTCTGGCGCTGCCGTCTCGACGGGTGCGCGGCTGGTTGAAGGTAACTCTGGTCAAGCATCTGTTCCGGCACCGTTATGACTATCGCTCCGAATGGCTGCGCTTTGCCCAGACGATTGGCCGCGCTGGTGAGCATGCGCCGCCGCTCGAAGAACGCGCAGTTCAGGCCATTGCCCAGATCACAGACAGCCCGGCAGGTTTGCTGCTGACGCCTGGTGATCATGGCGATCTGGTGCTTGCCGGACGCTGGCAATGGCCGTCACCCGATGTCCCCGGCTCTGCTTTGGGATTTGAAGTCGTGCGATTCTTTGAGCAGTCCGGCTATGTGATTGACCTAGATGCCCTGCGTGGCGGCAAGGCACATAAGGAAGAGGCGGATGCTATACCGCAGTGGCTGCTGGATAAGTCGCAAGCCTGGGCGCTCGTCCCGCTGCGGCACCATGAGCGGCTGGTCGGTCTGGTGGTGCTGGCGCGCCCTGCGCATGTCCGCCAGCTTGATTGGGAGGATTTTGATCTGCTTCGCGTCGTTGGTCAGCAGCTTGCCACGACGATCGCAGAACACACCGGGCAGGATGCGCTGGCCGAAGCGGCACGTTTCGATGAATTCAACCGCCGCATTGCTTTTGTCATGCATGACATCAAAAACCTGGCCAGCCAGTTCAGCCTGCTGGCTCGCAATGCAGAGCATCATGCCGAAAACCCTGAGTTCCGCGCCTATATGCTGGTGACTTTGCGCAATTCGGCTGACAAACTCAACGCCTTGATTGCCCGCCTCTCGCGTTATCGTTCAGCTGGATATGATGCCATGAGCGAATTTGATGTGGGTGAACTGATCAGTCAGGTGGCGGCGCAATTTTCCAGCAATCATCAGGTGGTGATTACGGAAAATGAAGGCGGCGTGATCATCGCCAATCGCGATGCGCTTGAGCAAGCACTGATCCACCTTGTGCAGAACGCGGTGGATGCCAGTTACCCCGGAGCCTCTGGCAATGGTAAGGGCGGAACGCCTGTCTTCCTCAGCCAGACCGGCAACGGGCTGCACGTGCGCATCGAAATCGTCGATTCAGGCGCGGGCATGACTCCCGAATTCGTCCGCTCGCGCCTGTTTAAACCGTTTGTTTCATCGAAGCAGGGCGGTTTTGGCATCGGCGCATTCGAGGCGCGCGAGCTGATCCGCGCGATGAAGGGGCGGCTCGATGTCGAAAGCCGCGAAGATCTTGGCACACGATTCATCATTCACCTGCCGCTGTCGAGCGCGGCAGAGCTCATTTCAACCTATCAACAGAAGAGCCACTGGTCCGCATGAATATCGAGGGTAAACCCAAGCTTCTTGTCATCGAGGACGATGCCGGGCTCCAGGCCCAGCTGAAATGGGCCTATGGTGATTTCGAGGTGATCATCGCCGGTGACCGCGCATCGGCATTAGCTGCGTTGCGCGTCCATGCGCCTGCTGTCGTCACGCTTGATCTTGGCTTGCCGCCTGATCCCGATGGTACCAGCGAAGGCTTTGCTGTGCTCGATGAGATCATGGCGCTGAAGCCTGACACCAAGGTGATCGTCGCCTCTGGCCACGGCGCACGGGAAAGTGCGTTGCAGGCGATCGGGCGTGGGGCCTATGATTTCTATCAGAAGCCGATCGATATTGATGCCATCGGTCTGATCGTACGCCGAGGCTATCAGCTCCATCTGATCGAAGCGGAAAACCGGGTGCTTGCCGCGCGCGCGGGTGATGATAATCGTGTACTCGGCAAGCTCATCACCGCTGCGCCAGAAATGGTCCGCGTAGCCCGCACCATCGAGCGCGTCGCCAATACCAATGTCTCGGTCATGCTGCTGGGAGCCAGCGGCACCGGCAAGGAACTGCTGGCGCGCGGGCTGCATGAGGCGGGCGACCGGGTGGCCGGCGCGTTTGTGGCGATCAACTGCGCCGCGATCCCCGAAAACCTGCTGGAAAGCGAACTGTTTGGCCATGAGAAGGGCGCCTTCA
>JANOYZ010000148.1:0-41064 GCA_031429135.1 Novosphingobium sp.
CGACGATAGCGCATTCCAGCGGGGCCATATCCCTCTCCCCCACCAGCATCGCCAGCCGCTCAATCCCCGCCGCCCAGCCAACCGCAGGCGTATGCGCGCCGCCAAGCGTCTCGATCAGCCCATCATAGCGCCCACCGCCGAGCACGGTGCCTTGTGCGCCCAGCCGGTCGGTGACGAATTCGAACGCGGTGTGGCGATAGTAATCTAGACCTCGGACAAGCGCCGGGGCTCTGGTCCATTCCACACCAGCTGCATCCAAACCAGACGTCACCTTACCGAAGAAATCCTGCGCCTCGGCGCTCAGATAGTCATCGATCTGCGGAGCATCAGCCAGAAACACCTTGTCGCGCGGGTCTTTGCTGTCGAGAATCCGCAGCGGGTTCTTTTCCAGCCGTTCCTGCGAATCCTCGCTGAGTTCGCCCTTCACCGCGCGGAAGTAATCGACCAAAGCCGCGCGCCACGCCTCACGGCTGGCACCATCGCCCAGAGTATTGAGCATCAGCGTCACGCCGTGATCGATGCCCAGCTCTTTCAGCAGCTGATCGGCCATCACCAGCAGCTCGACGTCCGCCTGCGGCTCGCCCGCGCCGATGATTTCGGCGTCGAGCTGGTGGAACTGGCGGTAACGGCCCTTCTGCGGGCGTTCATAGCGAAACAGCGGCCCGTGAGTGGCCACCTTCAGCGGTGCGTGCTGCTGCCAGCCGTTGGTGATATAGGCCCGCGCGATGCCGGCGGTGAATTCGGGGCGCAGGGTGAGCGATTCGCCGCCGCGATCATCGAAGGAGTACATCTCCTTTGACACGACATCGGTGGTCTCGCCGATGCTCCGGCTGAACACCTCGGTCTTTTCGAACACCGGCATTTCGATCCGGCGAAAGCGGTAGAGCTTCCTCACCCGCTCGAAAGTCTCGACGACAAAGGCGAAAGCCTCGGCGTCGGGGCCGAAAATGTCCTGGGTGCCGCGAATAGCTTGTGGGGTCTCAATGCTCATAGGCCGCGCGCTTAGCCTTTTCGAGCGCCCACGAAAAGCCGCTCGTCAAACGGGTGGTTGCAGAAGAGACCACATGTCGGCAGAAACCCCATCTATGATGAAAATCCTCAGTGGGCTTCCGCTCCTCTCCGCCATCCTCATTGCAACCCCGCTCCAGGCCCAGGACATGGCCAAATCTGCGCCGCTTGCCGTGCCGCTGGTTCAAACCGTGCCCGATGCCAAAGACCTGCCCTATCCCGGCGGCACCATGGCGCTCGATATCGATGCCACTGACGTTACCCGCAGCGCATGGCGCGTCACCCAGACAATTCCCGTGGCGGCAGGCACCGCGCGACTGACGCTGCTCTATCCCGAATGGCTGCCGGGCAATCATGCCCCGCGCGGGCCGATCGAGGAGGTGGTCGATATTCATTTCTTCGCCGGCGGAAAGGAGCTGACCTGGCGTCGTGACGCGGCGGAGGTCTATGCCTTCCACGTCGATGTTCCCGCTGGAGCGCGCGCGGTGGTGGCGAAATTCATCCACAGTTCGCCGCTCAGCAATTCCGATGGCCGCGTCACCATGACGCGCGAGATGCTCAATCTGCAGTGGGAGAAAATGAGCCTCTATCCCGCCGGGCATTATGTGCGCCAGATCAGGGTAAAGCCGGTGGTCACCTTTCCCGCCGGCTGGACGGTCTATACCGCGCTGAACGGGCAGAGTTCAGCTTCAGGCAAGATCAGCTGGGCCGAAACCGACTATGAAACGCTAGTTGATTCGCCGATCTTTGCCGGAATACACGCCAAGAGCTGGGATCTGGGCCACAATGTCCGGATCGATGTTGTCGCTGACAAGCCCGAGCAGCTGGCGATCAAGCCGGTGCATCTCGCCACCTATCGCGCACTGGCCGAGGAAGGCATTCTCGCTTTCGGCAGCAGTCATTTCGATCGCTACAATTTCCTGCTGGCGCTGACTGATCGCATGGGCGGCATCGGGCTGGAGCATCACCGCTCGAGCGAAAACCAGATGGAGCCGAAGAACTGGATCGCGTGGGACGAATTCGATTGGGATCGCAATGTCATCCCGCACGAATATGCGCACAGCTGGGACGGCAAGTTCCGCCGTCCGGCGCGGCTGTGGACGCCGGATTATCGCCAGCCGATGCAGGGCGATCTGCTGTGGGTCTATGAAGGTCAGACCCAGTTCTGGGGCACGGTGCTGGCGGCCAGATCGGGGGTGCAGACCAAGCAGACCGTGCTTGACATGATCGCCAGCGCGGCGGGCGGTTACAGCAATCAACCGGGCCGCAAGTGGCGCTCGGTGCAGGATACGACGTTTGAGCCGATCACCTCGAAGACAGGAACGAAAAGCTATGATTCGATCACCCGCAGCGCCGATTACTACCGCGAATCGATGCTGGTGTGGATCGAGGCCGACCAGATCATCCGCGAGGGCACTGCCGGCAAAAAAGGCCTCGATGATTTCGCCCATGCCTTCTTCGGAGTGCGCGATGGCGATTGGGGGCAGCTGACCTACGAATTCGGCGATGTCGTGAGCGCGCTGAACGGGGTTCATGCTTATGATTGGGCGGCCTTCCTTGACCAGCGCCTGCGTCAGCCAGGCCAGCCGGTTCCGCTCGGCGGGATTGAAAGGGGCGGTTACCGTCTGATCTGGAAGGACGAGCCCAACGCCTTTGACAAGGCGCGCTCGGCCGATGCCAAGACCACCGGGCTATCCCATTCGCTGGGCGTGGTGATCGGCAAGGAAGGCGCAGTGACCGACACGACCTGGGACAGCCCGGCCTTCAACGCCGGGATCGTGCCGGGAGCCAAGCTCGTGGCGGTGAACGGCATTGCCTATGATGCCGACGCGATCAAGGCGGCGATCACAGCGGCGAAGGGCGGCAAGGAGCCGATCCAGCTGCTGATCCAGCGCGGCGACAAGTTCATGACCGTGCCGGTCGCCTACCATGGGGGCTTGCGCTATCCGTGGCTGGAACGGGCGGCACCGGACAAGGCGCCCACCAGGCTGGACCTGCTGCTCAGCCCGCGCCGGGTGGTTCCCGTTCCGCCAAAGGCCAAGATTACCGCAAAGAAAAAGTAAGGACGCCAGATGACCACTCCTCGCTCCTCGGCCAGCCACTCGTCCAGCGCCGTACCAGCTGGGCCACTGTGGGGAATCGGGGCAAAGTTTGCTCCGCCGCGCTTCGTGCTGTTTCTGGCTGTTCTGCTCGGCACCTTTGGCTGGACGTTGTGGCTTGATAGCGCAAACTGGGGCAACGCCCTGGTGATCGGCTTCAACCTGGCGGCGGTGATCTTCGTTCTCTCGCTGTGGCCGCTGCGTCGTGATCACACCGCAGCGCAGATGCGGCTGCATTCGGCGCAAAACAATGCCGGCCGGGCGATGGTGCTGCTGGTCACCGCCGTGGTCATGCTCGCGATTCTGGGGGGAATCGCCGCCGAGCTTCCAGCAGCCAGAGCGGGCGATATCTGGGCTGCCGCCAAGTTGATTTTCACTCTGACGCTGGCCTGGACTTTCACCAATCTGGTGTTTGCGCTCCACTATGCCCATGCACATTATGCGGTCGGCGATGATGATGGCGGCCATCGTGCCGGCTTCGTGTTCAAGGGCACACAGGATCCCGATTACTGGGACTTCCTCTATTTCTCTTTCACCGCCGGGATGAGCTTTGCCGCCTCTGATGTTGATGTCACCCGCGGCGCTGTCCGGCGAATTGTGCTGCTCCAGTGTTTGCTGTCATTCATCTTCAACATCGGCGTCATCGCCTTCATAATCAACGCACTTGGCGGATAGTGTCGATCCACCGCTTTCCTGTTGCAGTGCAGCATGGGCGAGGTTAGGGGCGCTGGCCATGAACATTGATCTGATTCCCATCGGCGATAATCCGCCCGAGAGCCTCAACGTCATCATCGAAGTACCGAGCGGCGGCGAGCCGGTGAAGTATGAATTCGACAAGGCATCGGGCGCGCTGTTCGTCGATCGCATCCTGCACACGCCGATGCGTTATCCGGCCAATTATGGCTTCGTGCCGCACACACTTTCGCCCGATGGTGATCCGCTGGATGCGCTGGTCATCGCGCGTTCGCCGTTCATTGCGGGCTGCGTTGTACGTGCGCGCCCAATCGGCGTACTTAACCTTGAAGATGAGGCCGGCGGCGACGAAAAGCTGATATGTGTGCCGGTGGACACCACCTTCCCTTATTATTCCGATGTCGGCGAGCGGCAGGATCTGCCCTCGATCGTGCTCCAGCAGATCGAGCATTTCTTCAAGCACTACAAGGATCTAGAGGCTGAAAAGTGGGTGCGCGTCGGCAAGTGGGGCAATGCCGAGGAAGCGCGGCAGATCGTCATCGATGCTATCGAACGGGCGAAAGCGGCGAAGGGCTAAATCGGCTCATGAGTATGAGGTAGCCGCCTCACTCCCCCGCAACCATCATGCCATCAACCCTCAGCGTCGGCACGTTGATGCCGCGGTACCATTCGAGGTCATTGGCGGCGCTGAGCGCGGCGAACATATCGATCAGATTGCCGGCAATAGTGAATTCCGCCACCGGTCCGGCCAGTTCGCCCTTCACAATGCGGAAGCCTGCCGCGCCCCGGCTGTAATCACCCGTCACCGAATTGACCCCCATGCCGATCAGTTCGGTGATGTAAACGCCATCAGCGATGTCGGCCATCAGTGCGGCAGGGCTGACGCTGCCGGGGGCAAGATGGACATTGCTGGCGCCGACACCCGGAGCGCCGCCATGCCCGCGTGAGGCATGGCCGGTGGGAGCCGAACCCAGCTGGCGCGCGGCGGCACTGTCCATCAGCCAGCCGGTAAGTCTGCCATTTTGCACCAGGCTGCGCTGGCGGGTGGCGAGTCCCTCGCCATCAAATGGACGCGAACCCGGGCCGCGTTTGCGCAGCGGATTATCAATGATCGTGATCGCAGAATCAAAGATCTGCGCGTCGTCCTTGTCCAGCAAGAAACTTGATCGCCGGGCAATCGCCGAGCCGGAAATCGCCCCGAGCAGATGGCCGATCAGGCTGCCGCCAACGCGCGGATCGAACACCACCGACATTTGCCCGCTGCTCAGGCTTTTGGGGTTCAGCCGCGCCACTGCGCGCGTCCCCGCCTGCCTGCCGATTGCCTCAGGCGCTGGCAGATCGCTGCCGTGATGAGCCGAACGCCAGGCATAGTCGCGCTGCATGGTGCTGCCTTCACCGGCGATGACGCTGGCGGACAGGCCGTGGCTGGTGCTTTCATAAGCGCCGGCAAAACCGTGGCTGGTAGCGAGCGCGAAAGTGCCGCGTCCACAGCTGGCACCAGCGCCTTCACTGTTGGTCACGCCCGGAATCGCCCGTGCGGCATCCTCGGCTGCTTCGGCCAGCGCGCGCAGATGCGCCGGGCTGGGTTCGGCGGGATCGACAAGATCGAGATCGCTGGGGAACGCGCGCGTCAGCAACTCCTCGGGGGCCAGACCGGCATATTGATCCTCTGGTGCCGAGCGGGCCATGGCGACAGCGCGCGCCGCCAGTTCATCAAGCGCGGCATCGCCCAGATCGCTTGAGCCAATGGAGGCGGATGATCTGCCGACAAAGACACGCAGGCCAATATGCTCATTCTCTGAGCGTTCGACGTCCTCCAGCTTGCCAAGCCGCACCTGGATGCTTTCGGAACTGTCACCGGAATAGACGGCATCGGCAGCGTCAGCGCCAGCACGGCGCGCGCGTTCGACGAGCGACTGGGCGCGGCTTTGTGCGGTGTTGGGATCAAGCATGGCGGCGGCTTAGCCGCGCGTCAGGCCCAAATCAATCGTGACGGTTCTGGCTTTCAGACAATCAGTGCGAAGTGAACAGCAGGCCGAGAAGCTTGAAGATTGCGGTGAGTGCAAAAGGCAGGCCAATGGCGAGCAGCCACAGCAGCAGCCGGTCGCGCTTGTAATAGCGGGTATAGTCCGGATCGGCGCTCTGTTCGTCAGAAAGCCGGTTCCAGCGCGTCTCGAAACGGCGGCAGGCCGGAATGATCGCCATGACCAGCACAATCAGCGCCAGATAGGGCAGCAGCGAAGCGCGCTCCCCCTTCAAGGCGCCCATGGTGACGAAAATCTGCAAGCCGGTATAGACCAGCAGGGCATAGGCGATGTGATCGCTCATGCGTTTGCGCCAATCGAGCGGACGCGCAGATCGCCCCGCTTTTTCCGACAGCTTGGCCGGTCGGAATATCTCGACCATGCGCCCGATCCTTTCGTTTTCCTTATCCCGTGTGAAATAGAACACCATTCTGGCGCACAATCAAGCGCGGTTAACCATCATTTCATCGTGTGTCCTATCCTGCGCCATGCAGGAATCCTGCCAAATTGCTCCATCACCGTATCAACGCGGGTTGAAGAAGCCCGGCTTGCACCCTAAACCGGGTGGTGATGAACGACATGCAGACGATCAAAACCGCAGACTCCGGGGATTCGGGTTCTGGCAACGGCAACGGGCTTGAGGTGATTTCCATCGCCAAAAGCTATGACAAACGCGCGGTGCTATCCGATATTTCCCTGTCGGTGGGCAAAGGCGAGGTGCTGGGCCTGCTCGGCCCCAATGGCGCGGGCAAGACGACCTGCTTCTATTCGATCATGGGGCTGGTGCGCCCCGATTCGGGCCGCATCCTGATGGACGGTATCGATGTCACCAGGCTGCCGATGTATCGCCGGGCGATCCTGGGTCTGGGTTATCTGCCTCAGGAAACCTCGATTTTCCGCGGGCTTACGGTCGAACAGAACATCGCTGCGGTGCTCGAACTCAATGAGCCGGATGCCGATACGCGGGGCGAGGAGCTGGAGCGGCTGCTCGATGAATTCGGCCTTGCGCGTCTGCGCTCCAGCGCCGCCATGGCACTGTCAGGCGGTGAACGTCGGCGCTGCGAGATTGCCCGTGCGCTGGCCGCCAAGCCCTCTATCATGCTGCTCGATGAACCATTTGCCGGGATTGATCCGCTTTCGATCACTGACATTCGCGATCTGGTGAAGGATCTGGCGACGCGCGGTATCGGGGTGCTGATCACCGATCACAATGTCCGCGAAACACTCGATATCGTTGACAAGACCTGCGTCATCTATGGCGGGCAGGTGCTGTTTGCCGGCACCCCGGAAAAGATGGTCGAGGATGAGAATGTCAAGATCCTCTACCTCGGCAACGATTTCACGCTGTGAGTCGGGTTAGCGGAAGCGAATATGCTTCGACAAGCTCAGCATGAGCGGGACTTTATTCCGGGAATATCAAAAAAGCCCGCTCGTCCTGAGCTTGTCGAAGGACACGCACAGAGGTTGAGGCTGTAACAGATGGCTCTTGGCCCCCGCCTAGACCTGAGACAGAGCCAGTCTCTGGTGATGACGCCGCAGTTGCAGCAGGCGATCAAGCTGCTGGCGCTGTCCAACCTTGAGGTTGAGACCTTTATTGGCGAGGCGCTTGATGCCAATCCGCTGCTTGAGGTTACCACAGCAGCCGATGCCCTGCTGGAAACCCCCGAGGACATGCGCCGCACGACGCTCGAAAGCTCGCCGGTAGATCAGCTGATCGGCGAGGGGCGGGGGGGTGAGGACAAACCGCTGGATGTCGATCCCGGAACACTCGATCTTGATCGTGATACTGGTGACTGGGGCGGGGCGGTGTCCAGCTTTGGTGGCGAGGAAGGCCCCGATATTGATGAGCGCGGCGATTATGAGCCGACGCTGGCCGAGCATCTCGAAAGCCAGATTGGCACTGCCACACAGGACGCGCGGCTTGCGTTCACCGCCCGCGCCATTATCGACCGGCTAGATGAGGCGGGCTATCTGCCGATGTCCTTGCGTGAAGTGGCCGAGGAACTTGGGCTGCCGCTGGCCGAGGCCGAGGCAGGCCTTGCGCTGGTGCAGACGCTTGACCCCACCGGGATTGGCGCGCGCAGCCTGTCCGAATGTCTGGTGTTGCAGGCCAAAGAGGCTGATCGCCATGATCCGTGCATGGCGCGGCTGCTCGATAATCTCGATCTGCTGGCTCGCGGCGAGCTGGCACGGCTGAAACGCATGTGCGGGGTGGATGACGAAGACTTCGCCGAGATGCTGGTCGAGCTGCGCGGCTATGACCCCAAGCCGGGCCTGAAATTCGCGCGCGGCGGCGGTGAACCGGTGGTGCCTGACATCCTGATAACTCCGCGCAGCGATGCCAAAGGGATCTATGATGGCTTTGACATTGTGCTCAATCAGGCAACCCTGCCGCGCCTGATCATCAACCGCACATATTATGTCGAAATGAGAAGCGCCTGCGATGACAAGGCGGCGCGCGGCTGGCTTTCGGAAAAACTGGCTGACGCGAATTGGCTGGTCAAGGCGCTGGACCAACGCCAGCGGACGATCCTGAAAGTTGCCGCCGAGATGGTGAAGCAGCAGGAAGGGTTTTTCCGCCACGGTGTTGCGCAGCTCAAGCCGCTGACGCTGCGCACCGTTGCCGAAGCGATCACAATGCATGAATCGACCGTCAGCCGGGTCACATCAAACAAATACCTGCTTTGCGACCGTGGCACTTACGAGCTGAAGTACTTCTTCACCTCGGGCGTGGCCTCATCGGATGGCGAGGGGGCGGTTTCGGCGGAGACGGTGAAGGCGGCAATCAAGCAGTTGATTGATGCTGAAGCAGCCAATGCCATTCTCTCCGATGATACGCTGGTCGATCTGCTCAAGGCCAAGGGATTTGATCTCGCAAGGCGCACCGTGGCCAAATATCGCGAGGCAATCGGTCTCGGCAGTTCGGTGCAGCGGCGCCGCCAGAAGGCGCTCGCCGGGCTGCGCTGATTCTCAGTGCCTCACGGCTCGGCAATCCTCACCAGCACTTTGCCGATATGGCTGTTGCCAGTGGTGAAGCTCTCGCAAAATGCAGCGGCAGCCTTGTCGAGGCCGTCGACCACAGTCACCGGATAGGTGATCCGGCCCTCGGCCTGCCAGCCTGCCAGCTCGGCAATCGCCGCATCACCGGCGATGAACTGCCCGCCAAAGCCGCGCAGTTCGAGCCCTTTTGACATGATCATGCGGAAAAATCCGGGCAGGTGATCCGGCCCCGGCCCCTCCATTCCCAGGCCATAATAGGCGATGAAACCGCAGACCGGCATGCGAGCGCGGTATTTGAGCAAAGGCATGACGGCGAGCGTGACATCCCCGCCGACGTTATCGACATAGACATCGATCCCGCCGGGAACCGCCGCCTTCAGTTGCTCGGCAAAATCCGCCGCCTGGTAATCAACGCAAGCATCGAAGCCGAGCGCGCGCACGGCGGCGCATTTGGCCGGTCCGCCAGCGATGCCGACCACGCGCGCGACTTTGAGCTTGCCGATCTGCCCGGCAATCGTGCCGACCGCGCCGCCAGCCGCGCTGATCACCACCGTCTCGCCCGCTGCGACGCGGCCAATGCCGATCATGCAGGCATGAGCCGTCTGTCCGGGCATGCCGAGCACACCGAGGGCGGTTTCCAGCGGGGCGAGCGCGGGATCGAGCTTGCGTAAGGCCCCGCGCACCGGATCGGTCTTGAGCGGATCGAGCGCGGCATATTCACGCCAGCCGGTGCGGCCTTCGACATAGTTACCCACGGCATAATCGGGATGGTTCGAGGCAACGATCTGCGAAACCGCGCCGCCATACATGACATCGCCGATGCTGAGATGGGCCGCGCCGGTTATCCGCACCTCATCCATGGCAAAGCGGATCAGCGGATCGAGGCTGAGCCACAGGTTTTTCACCAGCACCTCGCCCGCGCCGGGGACTGGAACCGGCACTTCTTCAACCCGGAAGTTGGCTTCCGCGGGATTGCCTTTGGCGTGGCTGGCCAGCACGACCTGACGCATCATAGTGCTCATCGCCCGATACCTTTATGAAAAGTTGAGCACGGAAAGGTGCTGGAAAGCGCGCAGGCCTTCGGGGCCGCGTTCGCGCCCCTGTCCGCTCATCTTGATGCCGCCCATCGATGCCCAGGCGCTGGTCACGCCGTTGTTGACGTTGACCGTGCCGCTGCGCATCGCCTGGCCGGCTTGCAGCGCGGTGCGCTTGTCAGCGCCGTGGACCCAGCCCGACAGACCGAACCGGGAATCGTTGGCCATGGCAATGGCATGATCGAGATCGCGGTAGCCGATAACGGCGACCACCGGCCCGAACACTTCCTCCTGCGCGGCGGGGTTGGCATTGTCTGGCAGGTCGAGCAGCGTCGGCTCAAAATAATGCCCCTTGGTCAGGTGCGCCGGGCGCTTGCCGCCAAACACGATTCTGCCGCCAGCGGCCACGGCATCGGCGACGATCCGCTCGCAGCGCGCAACGGCAGCGGCGTTGATTACCGGACCGGTATCGGTCGCCGGATCATTGGCCGGGCCGACCTTTATGGCTGCCAGCAGCTCTGCCGCCTTGGCCAGCACTTCGGCTTTACTCTCCTCGGGCACCAGCAGCCGTGTGCCAAGTGCGCAGCCTTGTCCGGCATGGCTGACGCAGACGATGCGTGCGTGCATCGGGGCCTTGTCGATCGAATCGGGCAGGAATATCTGCGCTGACTTACCGCCGAGTTCGAGCACCAGCTGCTTGAGCGTCGGCGCGGCCTGTCCGGCGATTCTGGCGCCAACCGCGCAGGAACCGGTGAAGGAAACCATATCGACACGCGGATCGCTGCTCATCAGCTGGCCGCCTTCAAGCCCGCCCTCGATCACGATATTGAGCACGCCAGCAGGCAGCCCGGCCTCAATGGCGGCCTTGGCGAAAATCATCGAAGAGATCGGTGTCAGCGGATTGGGCCGCAGCACCACGGTGTTGCCGGTGATCAGCGCCGGGATCACCTTCCACAGCGCGGTGAACAGTGGCACATTATAGGCGGCAATGGCGCTGACCACGCCCATCGGCGTGTAGCGGCGCACCGATTGCATGGCATGGCCCATCATCCCCAGCCGCTCGTGCATGGGCAGCGGATTATCCTCGATTTCGGGCAGGGCAAGATAGACATCGACGATCTCGGCAGCGTGGCGCAGCGGGGTTGCAACCTGTGCGACCATCACCGAGGACGAGACCGGGCAGCCGGCCTCCAGCATGGCGAGTTCCGTCAGACGATCGGCATGTCTGGCGAGCTCTGCGGCATAGCGGCGCATGATCTCGGCACGGACTTCGCGTGTCATTCCGCTCCATTCGCCCTTGTCGAAAGCGGCACGGGCGGCGGCGATGGCATCACTCACTTGTGCGAAGGAAAGCCCTTGAATCTCGGCGACAACGCTTTCGTCCGATGGGTTTTCGACGGTGAAAACAGCGCCCTCGCCAGCTACAAAGCGCCCGTTGATGAAGCCGGCGTGTTCCAGTTGAGCCTCCCTATAATTCGCCCAAAGTAATTCACATTGTCGAATTTGTGTTCGCAGTTTATGCAAGCCTCGTTAAGCCGTCAATCGCATCAAATGGGGAGCATGGCCATGGCCCGATATCTGATACTCGCCCTCAATGGCCCGACCGGTGGCGAGGGCGATGAGGAGACTCTCAACGCCTGGTATGAAGATGTACATCTGCCCGATTTCAAGGCGATCCCCGAGGTCAAGACCGCGCGGCGTTACAAGATACTGCACGGCAATGTACCCGGCGTTGACCAGCTTTGGCCCACTGTCGCTGCCTATGAGATCGAGACTGATGATATGGCAGCGGTCTCAGCAAAGCTGCAACAGATGCGTCCGTTTGATCCAACGCTGGATCGCTCGAAGTCAGCTAATATCATGGCGGTGCAGATACAGGGTGATGATTAGACCCCGAGCAATCCGAAACTGTCATGCCGCGTTACCGCCGCACCCAGTCTTGCGGTAAACTCATGGATAATCGGCGGATCGACGCGGCGGGTGATGCCCCACAGAAAATAGCCATAGACACAGGCCTCACGGTATTCGTGCCAGGCGGTTTCGTCATCGGGCATGGCGGAGCCAGCTGCACGCATCAGTTCCAGATAGAAACGTAACAGCGCCCGCTCTTCGCGTTCAGCCAGATCCACCGGCAGGACGGCAACGATGTGATAGGCGATATCGAGCGCCCAGCCGCCTGCTTGCAGCAGTTGCCAATCAATCAGCCCGGTGCCCTCAGCGGTGCGGAAAATATTCCCGGCATGGGCATCGCCGTGAACCAAAAACTGCCGACGCGCCCGGTCGCGTTCAGCCAGCGGTGTTAGAGCAGCGAGCAACCGTGAGGCGTTGCGCGTGGCGGTTGGCAGCGTAAGCCCGCGCGGATCATCAAGCAGGGCTTGCAGCTGATCCGCTGACATATGCTTTGACTGCGCGAATTCGCTGATGCGGTGGCTGAGCCATGGGTGGTCGGCGATCAGGGCGTGGCCGGCATGGAGCGCGGCAAGCTGTTCAAGACTGCTGGCGGCGTCATCGGCAGTGAACGGCTGCAGCGCCGAGCAGAACTGCGCGCCGTCCGCGATAAGGTCGCGCATGATGACCGCCGCCTGCCGGGCTTCGCGGTCGATTATCGTGCGCACGCATGTCGGCACCCGCACCGCGACTTGCGCGGCGATCTTGTGATAGAAATCCGCCTCCCTGACCATCGTTGGCCCGCCGCGCGCGGACATCTCATCGACATCAAGCAACCCCTTGAGGCACAGCGCCAGCGGCGCGCTGCCATCAGCCGGGTGCGCGACGAAGCGGACTTTTGTGGCGACTGTGCGGATCACCTCAATGGTCTCGGTGCTCTTGATCGAAAGCCCGAGCGCGCCGGACAACCATGCGGGATCGCGCGCCTGTTCCAGCGTATTGGGAACGTCAACAGTGGCCATGATCGCATCCTTACCCATGATAATTCCCGGTTTGGCCACAATCCGGACGGTTCGCAATGGCGAAAGGACAATCGCATTGGTGGAACGTCTTGACCGATTATCTGCGGCCTATAGGCTCAGCACAATACAATATTCTTGCCGAAGGGAAGAGCGATGGCAGTGCAAGTGAAGGCTGGTCCGCTTGATGGAATCAAGATCGTCGAGGTCGCCATGTATGCCTTTGTGCCCGTCGCTGGCGCGATGCTATCGGATATGGGGGCGACGGTGATCAAGGTGGAGCCGGTCACTGGCGATCCGATCCGGGGGCTGCGGACCGGCACCGGCGGCCCCTCGGCCATCGAGCTTTCTTGGGAGTGCTACAACCGGGGCAAACGCTCGATCACGCTCGATCTCAAGCAGGCCGAAGGCCGCGCCGTGCTGATCAGGCTGCTCGAAGATGCCGATGTTTTCCTCACCAATCTGCTGCCGCCTGCCCGCCGCCAGATGGAAATCGACGAACAGAGCCTGCGCTCACGCTTCCCCAAGCTGATCTACGCCAGCGGCTCTGCGCTTGGACGGCATGGTCCGGAATGCGAGAAGGGCGGCTATGATGCCATTTCGTTCTGGGCGAGGGGCGGCGTTTCATCCTCGCTCACCGAGCCCAATGCCGAGGCACCTGTTGGCCCGCCCGGACCGGCCTTTGGCGATACGCTGAGTGGATCAATGCTGGCTGGCGGCATTTGCGCCGCCATCGCCAAGCGGGCGCTGACCGGAGAGGCATCGAGCGTCGATGTTTCGCTGCTCAATGCGGCGATGTGGTCGATGCAGCGCGCGATTGCCCAGACGACGATGGAAGGGATCAACAGCTTTGAGCGCCCGCCGCGCAGCCGCCCGAACAATGTCCTGTCCTATAATTACAGGACCAGCGATGGCCGCTTTCTGGCGCTGTGCATGTTGCAGGCAGACAAATACTGGGCGCGATTCTGCGAAGTGGCTGGGCGCCAAGGACTGGCGGGAGATCCGCGCTTTGTCGATGCCGCCGCCCGTCGGGTCAATACCGAGGCGTGCCTGGGTGAACTGGTGCCGCTGTTCGCCTCGAAAACCCTGGCCGAATGGCGGGTGATCCTGGCGCAGCAGGATGGCCAGTGGGATGTGGTTCAGCATGTCGGCGAGCTGCATGCCGATCCGCAGTCCATCGCCAACGACTATGTCCAGACGGTGCGCTGCACCGCCGGGCTGGATCTGCCGATTGTCAGTGTGCCGGTGCAGTTTGATGGTGCGGCATTGCCGGTCGGGATATCGCCCGATGTTGGCGCGCATAGTGATGAACTGCTCACAGCGATGGGCTATGATGAGGAGGCGATCATCGATCTCAAGGTGAAAGGCGTGGTTTTTTGACCGTTCCGCGCAAATTGCCGGTCCTGGATGATCTCTCCGGCTATTTCTGGACCAGCGGCGCTCAGGGTGTGCTGCATATCCTGCGTTGCGGCACCTGCGGCCACTGGCAGCACCCGCCGCTACCGCGTTGTTCCAGGTGTCATTCCGCCGATCTGGCCCCGCAGCCGGTTTCCGGAAGCGGCAAGGTGCTGAGCTATTCGGTCAATCATCAGGCCTGGCAACCGGGGTTGGAAGAACCCTTCGTCTTCGCCGTTATCGAACTGGACGAACAGGCTGAGCTCTATGTTTTCAGCAATGTGATCTGCCCGCCAGAGGCCGCCCGTAGCGGCATGCGCGTGGTGGCCACCTTTGAAAACCATGAGGATGTGTGGTTGCCGCTGTTCGTGCCTGAGGGAGCCTGACCATGTTTGAAGGCTTGCCCGAAAAGCAGTGCTGTATCACCGGCATCGGCCAGTCAGAGGTGGGACGGCCTTCACCGCTCAGCCCCATCGAACTGACGATTGACGCGGTGACCAAGGCTGTTGCTGATGCGGGGCTGACGCTCGATGACATTGATGGCATCACCAATTATCCGCCCAAAACTGCCGAGGGCGGCGGTATTTCGCCGGTCGGGGTCGGCGAAGCGATGTTTGCGCTGGGGATTGACGCCAGGTGGATCGGCTCATCGACGCACGAAGGCCCCGGCCATATGAGCGCCATCTTTCAGGCGGTGATGGCCATCGCTGCGGGGCTGTGCCGCCATGTGCTCGTCTTCCGCACGGTGGCGCAGGCGCAGGCGCGGATGAAATCGCGGGCCTCGACTTTGCTGGCTGGCAGCCACGCCCGGGTCGATGGCAACAATGCCTGGACGGTGCCGTTTGGCGCGGTGTCGCCGGTCAATATGTGGGCGCTTTATGCCCAGGCCTATTTTGACAAATATGGCGCGGGACCGGAGCAGCTTGGCTGGGTGGCAGTCAACGCCAGGCGCAATGCAGCGCATAATCCCAACGCAATCTATAAAGAACCGCTGACCATCGACGACTATCTGGCTTCGCGGATGATCTCCACCCCGCTCAGGCTTTACGATTGCGACACCCATATCGATGGCGCGACTGCATTGATCATTTCAGCGCGCGATACGGTGAAGGATTTGCGCAACCCGCCGATCCATATCGAGGCGATGGGCATGGCGCTTGGCGGGCTGGGGCAGGGCATCCACACCGGTGATTTCACCACGCTTCCGGCCACCCGCGCCGGCGAGATGCTGTGGCAGCGCACCGATCTCACGCCACGCGATGTCGATTGCGCGCAGATCTATGATGGTTTTTCGATCCACACCTGGCTGTGGCTGGAGGCGCTGCAAATGGTGAAGCCCGGGGAGGCGGCAAGCTTCATGGCGGGAGGCGCGCGGATCGCGCTGGATGGCGAGCTGCCGATGAACACCGGCGGCGGGCAATTATCCGGCGGGCGTTTCCACGGCTATGGCCATACCTTTGAGGCCTGCACCCAGCTGTGGGGCTGCGGCGGCGGGAGGCAGGTGGCGGGCGCGAAAGTCAGCGTCGTGTGCAACGGCGGCTATGGCTATGGGGCGCTGCTGCTGCGGACGGATTGACTCGCTTCCTGATTTGAGAAATGTTCCGTATGGCGATTATCAATTCGTAATATCGAATTACCGGGAGGCAATGTTGAGCGACCTGCTGCTATCCGACGATCCGCTCTACGCCGAGCTTTATGATGTGCGCCGTGAGGCGGAAGCGATGCGCAATTATGTCGCAGAAGATCAAAGCAATGCCATCGCCGTGCTCCGCACCAAGGCGCCGGTCCATGCCGGACCTTTGCGCGAACTGCTGGGCCTGCCCGCGCACAAGCGCCACGCGCTGGCCGAGGGAAAGGCCAAATACTGCGCCCTGTCATTCACTGCCTGCGAGACGGTGCTGCGCGATTCAAAACGCTTTTCCTCCAGCATCGTGCATCATCCCAATCCCACGGGCGAAAAGACCATGGGTGTGCTGGAAATGGACGGCGGCGAACACCGCGCCTTTCGTCGGGCGTTGCAACCGATTTTCCTCAAGCACAATGCCGAGGGCTGGTGGCGCAGGCGCTGGATCGATGAGGCGGTGGCGCGGTTGGTGGCGAGCTTGAAGACTCGCAGCCATGCCGATCTCAACCTCGATTTCTGCGCGCGCATTCCGGTCCACACTATCACCACGGCGATCGGGCTGGACGGCGAGGCGGCGCTCGAATTTCGCCTCGCCTGGATGAAGAGCGGCGGGGTCGGGCGGGTCGCCCCCGATGAACAGCGCGCCGCCGCTCAGCAGGTCGAGGACATGCTGCTGGCCCTGATCGCCCAGCGCCGCACCGCGCCGCAGGACGATGTCATTACCCGGCTGATCGATGCCGAGCTCGCTCTGCCTGGTGAGGAGCCGCGCGCGCTGAGCGACCGCGAGGTGATGCTCAACGCCCGGCTGATCATGATTGCCGGCGGCGGAACTTCATGGCGGCAGATGGGTATTGCCCTGCTCGGCCTGCTGACCAATCCCGATCAGCTTGCAGAAGTGCGTCAGGAGCGCGGATTGCTGGATGCGGCGATAGAGGAATCGGCGCGGTGGACCGCCAATTCCGGGCTGTTCTGCCGTGTTGTCACCCAGGATACCGAGCTGGAAGGCGTGGCCCTGCCCGAAGGCTCGGTGATCGAGGTCTGGCTCAATGCCGCCAATCGCGATCCAGCGCGTTGGGACCGGCCCGAACAGTTTGACCTGTTCCGCCCAGTGCAAAACCATCTGGGCTTCGGCATTGGCCAGCACCGCTGCCTTGGCCTCAATGTCGCCAAGCAGGAGATGTACGCCGGGATATCCGCCCTGCTCGATGCCTTTCCGAACCTGCGGCTGGATCCCGATGCGGAGGTGCCGTTCATCACCGGCGGGCTGGAACAGCGCGGGCCTTCGGCGCTGCCGGTGTTACTGGACTAAAGCGTGATGCGATTAAGTGGGAACCGGTTTTTTCGCAATAAATCGCGCGAAAACAAAGACTCTTATAGCATGCTACGATCAAGCTTGATCACATCGTGCGCTAGGTTTCGCCGAGCTCCCCCGCCAAAGCAACCGCATGGGCTCGCGCGTTGAGGACATAGCCCTGCACGCCGCGCTGCATCTCGGCGATCTGCGCATCGTTCAGATCGCGCATGAACTGCGCCGGGCGACCGCCCCACAGCTGGCGCGAAGGGATCACCTTGCCCTGCGTCAGCATCGCTCCTGCTGCCAGCATGGCGTCCGTTTCGATGCGGCAGCCATCCATGACAATCGAGCCGATGCCGACAAAGGCGCGGTCTTCGAGTATCGTGCCATGGACCATCACCATGTGGCCCAGCAGCACATCATCGCCGATGATCGTCGGCAGGCCTGCGGGCCGCTTGGGATTGGGGCTGTCGCAATGGATCACGCTGCCATCCTGAATATTGCTGCGCGCGCCGATGATGATGCGGTTGGCATCGCCCCGGATCACGCAATTATACCAGATCGAGGAGTCTGGTCCGATCTCGACATCGCCGATGATCCGGCATCCCGGCGCAATGAACGCCGAAGAATGAATCCGCGGAACTTTTCCGTTGAAGGCGGAGATGGAGGTTCCGGGCGGGCTGACGATCATTGCGGAAATCCTGTAAAAATCACGCGCCGAGCAGCCGTGCGGCATGGGCGGCATGATAGGTCAGCACACCCGAACAACCCGCGCGTTTGAATGACGTCAAGGTTTCAAGCACCAGCGCATCACGCTCGCCCGCGCCGGCTGCCACCGCCGCCTCGATCATCGCATATTCGCCGCTGACCTGATAGGCGAAGACCGGCAGTTCGAAACGCTGCTTCACCCGGACAATGATATCGAGATAGGGCAGCCCCGGCTTGATCATCACGCTGTCCGCGCCCTCGGCAATGTCCATCGCCACTTCGCGCAGCGCCTCTTCGCCGTTGGCCGGGTCCATCTGATAGGTTTTCTTGTCACCCTTGAGCAATCCGCCGGAGCCCACCGCATCGCGGAACGGGCCATAGAAGGCCGAGGCATATTTGGCGGCATAGCTCATGATCTGGACATTGTGGTGGCCCGCGCCCTCCAGCGCCACCCGGATCAGGCCAACGCGGCCATCCATCATGTCAGAGGGCGCGATAATGTCCGCACCGGCCCCCGCCTGATTGAGGCTTTGCCCGGTCAGCACCTCGGCCGTGGCATCGTTGAGCACATAGCCCGCTGCATCGATCAGACCATCTTGTCCGTGGCTGGTATAAGGATCGAGCGCCACATCGGTCAGCACGCCGATGCTATCGCCGCAGGCATCGCGGATCGCGCGGCACATGAGATTATCGGGGTTCAGGGCTTCCTTGCCCAGCGGATCGCGGCGTTCGGCTTGCGTATTGGGAAACAGCGCCAGACAGGGGATACCGAGCGACACCGCCTCTTTAGCCCGCACGGCTATCTGATCGACCGACCACCGCGAAACGCCGGGAAGTGACCCTATCGGCTCTTCCACCCCCGTGCCATCGGTGACGAACAGCGGCCAGATCAGGTCTGCCGGGCTGAGCAAAATCTCGCGGTTGAGCGTCCGGCTCCAACTGGTGGAACGCGATCGGCGCAAGCGGGTGGCGGGATAGGCGGGAGTGGTCATGGCGCGCAGTCCTGCCGGAAAACTGCGCAAGCTTCAATGATTCAGCGCAAAGCCACGCGCGAAGGCCGCGCCATCGCCATGGCTCCCGGCGAGGCACCGGAACGGATGGCCTTAAGCTTGGCCAGCCTGGCCTTGAAGGCGGCGATCTGTTGCGGATCGATCTGCTGCACCACTGTGCTGGTGGTCGCTGCATATGCGCCGCCAACCGGATTTACCGTGCGGCCGCTGCGGTACATTTCATAATGGAGGTGCGGGCCGGTCGACAGTCCGGTAGATCCGACATAGCCGATAACCTGCCCGGCATTGATCCGCTCCCCCGGAAAGACAGCAATGCGGCTCATATGGCCATAGCCAGTGCCAAGTCCGCCGCCATGATCAAGCCGGACATAATTGCCGTGTCCGCCATGGCGTCCGGCAAAGGAGACCAAGCCAGCTGCTGTCGCATGGATGGGCGAGCCCCAGCCGGCACCGATATCAACCCCGGCATGCATCCTGGCATAACCCAGGATCGGATGGCGGCGGAAACCAAAGCCAGAGGTGATCCGGCCGCTGACCGGCAGGAAGCCGCCCGTCGAAACTGTGCTGGTCTGGGTTACGGGACGAGTGATCGCATCGGCGGAGAGCATCTGCCCGCTGCTGCCCCAGCGCATCAGTTCAACCACCGGGGTGTCCCCGCGATTGAGCGAAGCATACAGCACTTCGCCTGACAGGCCCGTCCCGCTGCTGGCGCGCCTGGGGGAGAGGATGAGGTCAAAGGTGTCACCGGGCTGGATATCGCCTTCAAGGCTGATGTGCGAATCGAGCGCCTGAAGGTATTGCTGCAAGGCTGCGGCGGGCGCACCGGCAGCGCGCGCTGAACGATAGAGGCTGGGGCCGACAAGCCCGCGAATGCGCAGCGGGCTGGTATCAATCGCCAGGGTTTGCGCGGTGACTGCCAGTTCGCTGCCGCTGCGCTTCACTTCGAGTGAAAGGTCGAGCCGGGCCTTGAAATCAAGGCTCTGCAACCCGCGTGGCTGATCGGGTGCCGAACGGTCGCCCAGCACCAGCGCAATCTGCGTTCCGGGCTGAAGCTGACCGAGCGGCACTTGCGAGGCAACCAGCTCGCTGGCCTGGGCGGCGTCCTGCGGTGCCACCCCGGCGCGCTGGAGCATACCGGCAAAGCTGTCACCTGCGGTGAATACTGCGGTAAGCTGAACCCGGCTGCGCTCTGAAGCGATGCTGGCAGGACGCACCTTATTGCTTGCCGCCATGCGCCGCCCGCTGTCTCCGCCCAAGCCGAGCGGCATGATCATCTGGCTGCGAAATTCGTCACGTACCGGATTGTCGGTCTGCATCGCAGGCGCTGCCTTGAGCTCGAAGCCCGGCAGAAGGGCGAGGGCCACCAGCAGCAGCCCGAAAAATGTTGCCACGCCGCGCAGCCAGCGGCGGCTACCGATTTCCTCGGCGAGGTCAGGCGCCCAATCTATTGCCGACCAGTCCAGCCGCGAAAGAGCGCAGCGCAGTCTGGCAAGCTTGCGGAACCACGCACCATGAGCGGTTGTGGCAGCGACAAGACCCGGCGACAAACGCGCGGCAGCGCAGGCCGATCCGCCCGGATCTCCAGCAGCACTATCAATCGCGCCGGTATCGCCCTGCTGGAACACATGCCCTCCATCGCCGGACTGCCGATCAGCGGCATCCAACCCCGTTTCTGGCTTATGCTCCTGCACCCGAAGGGTTAATCTTGGCCTAATATGGACGTTTTAGGGCGTGGGAAAATCGCGCAGGCCGCTTGTCGCGGGACGGGTGCGCTGCCACATTCACCCATTCGATGACCATTCGCCGTCCCGCCCAGCCCAAGCACAGTTCTGACAGCAAGCTGGTGGCGGTGCTGGGCCCGACCAATACCGGCAAGACTCATCTCGCGATCGAGCGGCTCTGCGCCCATTCCTCAGGCGCGATCGGCTTTCCGCTGCGCTTGCTGGCGCGCGAGGTTTACGAGCGGGTCTGCGCGATCAAAGGCGTAGCCAATGTCGCGCTGATCACCGGCGAGGAGCGGATCGAGCCTAAAGGCGCGCGCTGGCTGCTGTGTACGGTGGAGGCCATGCCTGTCCATGCAGACATTGCCTTCATGGCAATCGACGAAGTGCAGCTCTGCGCTGATCGCGAGCGCGGGCATATTTTCACTGACCGCTTGCTCCATGCGCGCGGGCGTGAGGAGACCATGCTGCTTGGTTCCGCGACGATGCAGCCGATGGTCCGCGCCCTGCTGCCCGAAGCCGAGATTATCAGCCGCCCGCGTTTTTCCACGCTCAGCCACGCCGGTGCGCGCAAGCTTTCGCGCATTCCGCCGCGCAGCGCGATTGTCGCCTTCAGCGCCGAGCAGGTCTATGCCGTGGCCGAGCTGCTGCGGCGTTTCAGGGGCGGGGCGGCGGTGGTAATGGGGGCGCTTTCGCCCGAAACCCGCAACAAGCAGGTGGCGCTCTATCAATCGGGTGAGGTTGATTATCTGGTCGCCACCGATGCCATCGGTATGGGGCTCAACCTTGATGTCAGTCATGTCGCCTTTGCCGGGCTGTCCAAATTTGACGGCCAGCGCCAGCGGCGGCTGACAAGTTCCGAAATGGCGCAGATCGCCGGACGCGCGGGCCGTCACCAGCGCGATGGCACTTTCGGTACGCTTTCAGGCTCGAAAGGCCATGATGCCGAATTTTCCGCCGAGGAAATATATGCCATCGAAGAGCATCGCTTCCCGCCGCTGACACGCATTTTCTGGCGGGCAAGCGATCCCCGGCTCGATAGCCTTGAACTGCTGATCGATGATCTCTCCGAACCGCCCGAACGACCAGAACTTGCCCCTGCGCCAGAGGCGATTGACCTTGCGGTGATGCGCCGCCTTGCCGAAGATCCCGAGCTCGCCGCCAGCGTCAGCGGGCGCGGCGCAGTCGCCCGGTTTCGCGAGGCATGCATGCTGCCCGATTTTCGCCAGCAGGGGGCCGAGGCTCATTCGCGCTTTGTCGCGCGGCTTTGGGAAGATCTGCGCCATGGCGCCATCGCCAATGATTTCATCGCCGCCCGAATCGCCGAGCTGGATAATCCCTCGGGCGATATTGATACCTTGCAGGGGCGCATCGCAGCAATCCGCAGCTGGGCCTATATCGCTCAGCGCCCTGACTGGGTTGTGGCCCGCGATGAGATGGCAGCCCGCGCCCGTGCGGTTGAGGCACGGCTGTCAGACGCACTGCATTCCCGGTTGACCGAACGCTTTGTAAACCGAAGAGTAACTATTCTGATGAAAGGAGCGGGGGTAGATGCGGCGCTCTTGCCCGTTGCGATCCGGGGGGATAATATTTTGGTCGACGGTGAGCCCATCGGAAAGCTGGAAGGCTTTTTATTCAAGGTTGATCCCCAGGCGCACCATGATGATCACAAATTGCTGTTCGCCGCTGCCGAAAAGCATCTCCCGCATATTCTGGCTGAACGCGCCATCAATCTGGCGGACGAGATTGCAGCCGGCACTGCGGTTTTGCAGCTGAGCCATGCCGCAATCATGCTGGGCGCAGAACGTCTCGCGCGGCTGAGCCCGGGACGGACCTTGCTGGCACCAGTTCTGGCGCTTGATCAGGCGCTGGGAGCAATTCCGCCATCGGAGCGCGGCCTGCTCAAGGTAGCCCTTACGGCATGGCTGGAGCAACGGCTGCAGGCGCTGAAACATCTTTCCCGGCTCGATACTTCCAGCCGTGATGAAGCCGCCGGCCCTGAACTGCGCGCGTTGCTGATCAAGATGGTCGACGGCGGCGGCGTTACCCTGCGCGCCGGCTCTGGTATTGAATCATTGCATCCAGAGCAGCGCGTCGAGCTCAAACGGCTTGGTGTCAAGATCGGCGGACTGGACTTGTTCCTGCCCCGCATGATTCGCCCTGCTGCTCAGGCAGTGCTGCATGAGCTTTTCCTGGTGCGCGGTCAGATCAAGGCCGCTGTCCCGGATTGTACCCCGGCATCAGTTGCACGCAACAACAGGATCTCGCCGCATGGCTATCGTCAGGCCGGCCAGCAGGCACTGCGCGTCGATCTGGTCGAGCGGGTGCTGGTTGCAGCCCACGATCAGCGCACCAGAGTGGGGCGTCGGCCATTTACCATCGACGAAACCCGCGCCCTTTCGATGGGCCTGGTCTCCGATAGCGTTTTCCGCCTGCTCATCGATGGCGGTTTCAAACCGCGCCCCGGTCGCAAGCTGGCCGAAGGTGAATTCGGTCCGGCCACTCCGACATTCTGGACATGGGTGCCGCCGCTCACGCAGGCGCGCAAGGACGAGGTAACCCGTTCGAAGAAATTTCAGCATCAGCGAGAAGCACGGCGGCGGTCGGAACCCGAGCCAGGTGCTTTTGCAGGCCTGGCCGATCTCTTGCGGCCAAAGCATCGGACTGAAGAGAATTAGGGTCAGAACCTATTAAGCCCCTAGGGCAGCTGCTTTGTGCCAGGATCCGGACGATTGCGCAAAGCTGTTATCGGGTGCTTGACGAGCAGTCCCCAAATCTCATACCTGCTTACCAAGATTGGCATGATAGCCAAAGACCGGCCATCGAAGGGGATTTGCCAACATGACCTATGTCGTTACCGACGCCTGCATCAAGTGCAAGTACATGGACTGCGTCGAGGTCTGCCCCGTCGACTGCTTCTATGAGGGCGAGAACATGCTGGTGATCAATCCCAGCGAATGCATCGACTGCGGCGTCTGCGAACCTGAGTGCCCGGCCGAAGCGATCCTCCCCGATACCGAAAGCGGGCTGGAGCAGTGGCTTGAGCTCAACACCAAATTTTCGGCCGAATGGCCCAATCTCACCACCAAGAAGGACTCGCCCGATGATGCCGATGAGCACAAGGGTGAAGAAGGCAAGTTCGAGAAATATTTCTCTGCCGAACCCGGTGAAGGCGATTGATCTTGCCTGCCGGATGATGCCCATGGCTAAAATCCAGTAAGCCACTGTATTTACTGACTTACTGTCGAGACAGTGGTGCCATGCCAGCTGGCTGTTCGCCATTGCGACTCACCCCTCTGGCAATTTTGTTACAGTCGTGCTATATGATGCTGCGACTGCCGGGGCATCCGCCTCGCGGCAAAGTTGAATCTTGAAAGGCAGGATTGCAGCACCGGGTTGATGGGGCATTCGTCCGCGTCGCCATTGGCGGCCTATACAAGCGATAGTCCCGTGCTCGCAGCATTCCCCTTTCAGGCGAAAGGACGATACATGTCGGCCAAGGCAAACGCCTTTGATGTTGGTGATTACGTCGTTTACCCCAAGCACGGTGTCGGCCGGGTGATTGAACTGCAAGAGCAGGAAATTGCCGGGATGACTCTGGAACTTTACGTGCTTCGCTTTGAAAAAGAGCGGATGACTCTGCGCGTTCCGATGAACAAGGTTGAGGCAATCGGCATGCGCAAGCTGTCGTCTGACAAGACTCTGCGTGAGGCACTCGATACGCTGACTGGCAAGCCCAAGGTAAAGCGCACCATGTGGTCGCGCCGCGCTCAGGAATACGAAGCCAAGATCAATTCGGGTGACCTGGTGTCAATCGCCGAAGTGACCCGCGATCTGTTCCGCGCCGATGATCAGCCCGAGCAGTCCTATTCCGAACGCCAGATCTTCGAGGCCGCATCATCGCGCCTTGCCCGCGAACTGGCGGCGATGGAAAAGACTGACGAACCCGCCGCGCTCAAGAAGATCCTCGCGATCCTCAATGAGCATGCGCCGAAATATTACGAGGCTGCTGCGGCTGCAGCAGCGGCAGCCGCAGCGGTAGTCGCTGCGGTCTGATCCGCCAGCATCCCGGCTGAAGTTCTCCGAAAGGGCCGCATCCGCAAGGACGCGGCCCTTTCGCTTGGCACTTGCCAATCCATCCGTGTTGCTGTATTAGTTCATCAATACACACTGCAGGAAGACTTCAGTCATGAAATTCGCTAATATGTGCAAGGGGATCGCTCCCATTGCCGCTATCGCGCTCGCCGCCGCGCTTTCCGGCTGCGACTCAAAGGTTGCAATTGATGGCGGCGATGGCGAAAAGCTCTCCGAACTCGATATGTCGGGTACGCCGCCCAGCAAACTGGTGCTGGCAGGACCCGATCATGTGAAACTGAGCGAGGGCGACAAGCTGGCGATCACCGTCGATGGCGATGCGGCGGGCGCGGAGCAGCTGCGCTTCACGCTCAAGGACGGAACTTTGGGTATTTTGCGCCTCAAGGGCTGGAAAAATGGCACGGTCGTGACGGTCAATGTCACCATGCCAGCCCCGCAAGACCTGACGCTTGCCGGATCAGGTTCGATCGACGCGGCCAGGCTGGCAAGCAATGCCAAGGTTACTGTTGCGGGATCGGGCGATGTCAGTGCCGGCGCAATCTCGGGCGATTCGTTCAAGCTCAGTCTGGTCGGTTCGGGCTCAATGCACGGTAACGGTGCGGTAAAAAACCTTGATCTGACGATTCCGGGTTCCGGTAGTGCCGATCTCTCCGCGCTGCGCGCCGATCATGTCAAAGTGACGATCATGGGTTCGGGCAGTGCCAGCTTTAGCTCGGACGGCGATGTTTCGGCAACGATCATGGGCTCAGGCCAGGTAACGGTGAAAGGCCGGGCGACCTGCAAGGTCACCGCCATGGGATCGGGCAAGCTGGTCTGCGAAAGCGGCGAGGCGCAGAAAACCAAAGACGGCGAGAAATAAACCGCGTCAGGCCGCCGCACGCGTCAGGCGGTCGTTGATTGCCACTCCTATTCCCTCATGCGGGACCGGTGCAATGGCTACGCGCGTCTGCTTTGCGGCAGCGGCGAGGTGCAAGCAGGTGTAAAGCCGCGACGCTGCCTCAGCCAGATCGCCGCTGGCCGAAAGCGTTACCGCGCCGGCAACCGAGCCGAAGCCGATGTGGAATTCATCGGCCTGAGCCGTCAGCGCACCCAGCCGCACTGGCTTGCCCGGAGCATAGTGGCTGGCAAGCTGGCCGGGGGCTTCGACAACGCCATTTGACGCCGTGACGTCACTCTCTTCACCAACAATTTCAGTGACTTGTTGCGAAGTAACCGGCCCCGGACGGAGCATGGACCAGCCAGCGGTCCGCCCAGAGACCCGAATGGCAATAATGGTCGATTCGATCCCCTGCGCCGCCGCGCCGCCATCAAGGATGAGCTGCACGGCAGCGCCAAGACTCGCCGCGACATGCGCCGCCGTGCTCGGGCTGACCCCGCCGCTGCGGTTGGCCGAAGGCGCGGCGAGCGGAGCACCCAGCTCAGCCAGCACCGTCCGCATCACCGGATGCGCCGGACAGCGCAGGGCAATCGTCGGCAAACCAGCGGTCACCGCCGGAGCAATGCCCGCTCCCTCCTTGAGCGGCAAGACCAGCGTCAGTGCCCCCGGCCAGAAGGCAGCCGCCAAAGCCCGCGCACGATCATCAAACTGGGCAATATTTTCGGCCGCTTCCAGCGAAGCCACATGGACGATCAGCGGGTTGAAATCGGGGCGGCCTTTGGCGTGATAGATCTTCGCCACCGCCGATTCGCTGTCAGCCCTTGCGGCAAGGCCGTAAACCGTCTCGGTTGGCAGCGCGACAAGCTCACCGGCGCGCAGCAGCGCCACGGCTTCGGCCAGTGCCGTAGCGTCAACCTGCCGGATATTCGAGGCGCACTTGTCGCTCATGCCAGCGCGCTATAGTGCAGACCGTAGCCAAGCCAAGGAAAACCATGACCTATACCCCGCCCACTGCCGAACAGGTTTTTGCGTTGAAGATCAGCGCCGGGATCGAGGAGCTCGCGCTCAGCCCTCGCTTTGCCACCGCCAGCGCCGATATGGTCGAAGCCATCGTTGATGGTATCGGCCAGTTCGCGGCGGGCGAATTCGCCCCGCTCAACCGGATTGGCGATACCGAGGGTGCGCGGCTCATCGATGGCAAAGTGCGCCTGCCTGCTGGCTATGCCGAGGCCTATCAGGCCTATGTCGCGCAGGGCTGGAATGCCATTTCGGCACCGGAACAATTTGGCGGACAGGGTCTGCCTTTTTCGCTCTCCGTCTGTGTGCTCGAAAACCTGGGCGCGGCGAATATGGGCTTTACGCTGCTGCCGATGCTCACTGTCGGCGCGATCGAGGCGCTGGAAAAGCATGGCAGCGACGCGCAGAAGGCGGTCTATCTCGCCAAGCTGGTCAGCGGTGAATGGCCCGGCACGATGAACCTCACCGAGCCGCAAGCGGGCAGCGATGTCGGCGCGCTGCGCACCTCGGCAACGCTCATCACCGATGGGCCTTTTGCGGGCAAATATCGCATCAAGGGCACCAAGATCTTCATCACCTGGGGCGAGCATGAGCTGGCCGGCAACATCGTCCACCTCGTGCTGGCGCGCACACCGGGAGCACCGGCCGGATCGCGCGGCATCTCACTGTTCATCGTTCCGCGCTTTCATGTGAATGCCGATGGCACTGCGGGCGCGAGCAATGATTGCCAAGCGGTCAGCCTTGAACACAAGCTGGGCATCCACGCCTCTCCCACTTGCGTGATGTCCTATGGCGATCATGACGAATGCATCGGTGAACTGATCGGGGCCGAGAATGAAGGCCTGAAATGCATGTTCACCATGATGAATTCAGCACGGATCAATGTCGGCGCGCAAGGAGTGCAGGTGGCACAAGCCGCGCTGCAACAGGCCAGCGGCTATGCTCGCGACCGAATCCAGTCGGCCCGCGCCGGATCACCTGACAAGCACTCCGTGGCCATCATCGAGCACCCCGATGTGCGGCGGATGCTGCTGCGGATGCGGGCGCTGACCGAAGGCGCGCGGGCGCTGCTCTATTACAATTGCGGGCTGGTTGATCGCGGCACATTGGGCGACGAGACCGCGAAGTCCCGCGCCGATCTGCTGGTGCCGCTGACCAAGGCGTGGAACACCGATATCGGCTGTGAGGTCACCAGTCTGGGTGTGCAGATCCACGGCGGCATGGGCTTCATCGAGGAAACCGGTGCGGCCCAGCATTACCGCAACGCCCGCATTGCGCCGATCTATGAAGGCACCAACGGCATTCAGGCCGCTGATCTTGTCACCCGCAAGCTGGGGATGGGCGTTACAAACGGTATTGGGGGCGGGGTGCTGGCCGCCCTGATGGAGAATATCGCCCGCGATTCTGCCGATACACCCGCACTTGTCGCGCTCGCCAATGATTGCGCGGGCATTGGCGCATGGATGGTGCATGATGCTTCGCTTGATGACAGGCTGGCCGGGAGCGTCCCCTTCCTCACCATGTGCGCCACTGCCGTGGCAGGCTGGCAACTGCTGCGGCAATCCCGCGCTGCTGCTGCTGAGGGAGGCTCCATCGCGCAGACCAAGCCGGTGATCGCGCGCTATTTCCTTGAGCATCTGGTGCCCGAGGCCATGGGGCTGAAAGCTGCTGCTACTGCCGGCGCTTCGCTGCTTTACGCGCTGGATGCCGAGGCACTGACTGCATGAGCGATCGCAGCCATGACTTGCTGGGTCGCATTGCCGAGGCACTTGACCGCCTTGCCCCTGCGGCGCGCAACACTGCCGATTGGCTGACCCACCCCGCCTATCTGTGGGACGGGCGGGCAGCGCGCGGCGTTTCCAGCCTGATTGCCCCGCGCCTGCCGCTGCTGCGCGGGATTGATCAGCAAAAGGAAGCCGTCGTCAGCAATGTCGCCCGCCATGCCGAGGGCCATGCCGCGCATGACATGCTGCTGTGGGGCTCGCGCGGCATGGGCAAGTCTGCACTGCTGCGCTCGGCCGTGGTGGCGGCTCAGGAAGACCACGCCGGAGCCATTGCACTGGTGCAAGTTGCGCCCGATGCGCTCCCCGGCCTGACCGCGCTGTTTGCCGAACTGGGCGCGGCGCAGCGCCGCTTCTTCGTCTATATCGATGATCTTGGCTTCGAGGACGGCGACAGCACCGGCCCGCGCCAGTTACGGTCATGGCTCGAGGGCGGTGTAGAAGCGCGGCCCGCCAATGTCCGACTTGCCGTCACCGCCAATCGCCGCGCTATCGTCGCCCGCCACATGAGCGAGCAGGACGATCCCATCAACCGGCGCGATGTCGTCGATGATCAACTGGCGCTGGCTGACCGCTTTGGCCTGTCGATCGGCTTCCACGCCTGCGATCAGGATGACTATCTGGCGATCATCGCCGGTTACGCCGAAGAATATGACCTCAGCTTCGAATCGGGCGACGCGCTCGAATGGTCACGCCGCCGGGGCGCACGATCCGGGCGGGTGGCCTGGCACTATATCACCGAACTGGCAGGCCGTGCCGGACGGGCGATCTGAACCAAACAATCCGCCTTCCCTGAGCTTGTCGAAGGGCTGCTTCTTTCTTCGTGGCCCGCGCCACCCCAAAAAGAAGGAAAGTGCTTCGACAAGCTCGCATAGACGGATTCAGGGGTCGATGATTCAGATTTAACGCTGCTTGGTATAAGCCCTGCTGCTAATTCCCGCGCAGATCTTCCGCCTGCCGCCTGAATTGCGCATCGAGCGCGCCATCCAGCGAACGCCGCGGCGGAATGTTGCCGGTCTGCAAAGCCTTGGTGCCTGCTGAAGCTGCTGCGCCCGGTGCCATCACCCGCCAGATAATCCCGGCAGTGTCGTCACTCACCAACAGGGCCCCGCCCTGATCAAAGCTGATCCACACCGGGCGGCCACGGGTTGTTCCTTTGTCCGTCAGAAAGCCGGTGAGTACCGGAACCGGCATGCCCAGCGGATTGCCATTGGCATCGAACTTCACGAAGACCACGTCATAACCTGATGGCGGCTTGCGGTTCCACGAGCCATGGCGGGCGATGAAGGCACCGCTGGCGAATTGATCACCCATGCGGTTGCCCTTGGCGGCAAAACGCAAGCCCAGCGGGGCGGTGTGTGCTCCCAGGGCAAATTCGGGCCGGCGGACATATTCGCCGAGAAATTCCGGGATCGGCGCGTCGACGCGCTCATCCAGCTTGTCTTTCCAGTAATACCACGGCCAGCCATAGTTCACGCCAATCGGCACATTGCTAAGGTAATCGGGGACGAGATCGCCGCCAAGCTGATCGCGCTCATTGACCACTGTCCACAATTCGCCAGTGGCGGGGTTCCAGTCCATGCCGTTGGGATTGCGCAAGCCGCCGGCGAATTGCCGCATCCGGCCATTGGCCAGGGTGATTTCATAAATCGCGGCGCGGCCTTTTTCGATATCCATGCCGTTTTCGCCGATGTTGGAAGCCGATCCAATCGCCACATAGAGCATCTTGCCGTCTTCACTCAGCAGCAGATTTCGCATCCAGTGATTGCCGCTGGCGGGCAGATCGGCGATCTTTTTGGCTTCACCGGTCACCGCCGTATCGCCCGGCTTGTAATCAAAGGCGAGCACGGCGTTGTGGTTGGCGACATAGAGTTTGCCCTCGCCAAATGCCATGCCGGATGGCGAATCGAGGTCTTGCTTGCGCAAGGTGAAGCGCTGTTCGGCACTGCCATTGCCATCGCCATCGCGCAGCAACGCGATGGTATTGGGCGAAGCGGTGCCGGCCCCGGCGCGCCGCCAGAAAAACCGCTGGATCGCCCCCATCACGCCGCCGCCGCTATTGCCGGTAGAGGGTGGATGATCGGTTTCGGTAACCAGCACATCGCCATTGGGCAGGGTCAGCATGGTGCGCGGATGGCTAAGCCCCTCAGCAAAACGGTTTACCACCAGACCCGGCGCGGGTTTGGGCGCTTCGCCCGCAGCCCAGCCGACCGCACTGGCGATGGCAATCGTCGGAAATGTCTCTGGCTTGGGTTTGACCAGCGCCACATCCATGCCCTCGGTGGCCGAGATCGGCTTGTCAGTCGGGTGGCCGCGAGCAAACCACAGCCCCAGCACGAAAAGTACGAGGATGAAGACCCCAAGGGCGACGAGAAGTTTTCTGATGATCCGCATGGTGCCATGGATAGGCAATACCGGGCCTTGCGACAACCGTTTGGCGCGCTAGGACAGTCGGATGTATGATTTTACTCCAGATCCCGCCGCTCCCAAGGCTGAACTTTACCGCGAACTGGTTTCTGCGGCGCAGGCCCTGACCGATAATGAACCCGATGGCGTGGCCAATATGGCGAACATCGCGGCGCTGATCTGGCAATCTGTGCCAGACCTCAACTGGGCCGGTTTCTATCGCAATCTGAATGGCGAGCTGGTGCTCGGCCCGTTCATCGGAAAACCGGCCTGCATCCGCATTGCCCACGGTCAAGGCGTTTGCGGCGCGGCCCTGGCGAGCGGAAAAGTGCAGCTTGTTCCTGATGTTCATGCCTTTCCCGGCCATATTGCCTGCGACGGAGCCAGCCGCTCGGAACTGGTCGTGCCAGTGCTCCGGGCAGGCCTGGTCATCGCGGTGATCGACCTCGACAGCCCGCTGCCAGCACGTTTCGATGAGGAGGATGCTGCGGGCATCAGCGCACTGGCTACGCGCATTGCAGCGGTAATCTGACCACACTCAAGTGAACCATTTCGGGACAGCGGTTGAAGTCATCGCATAGTCCACTTGGTTTTCTGCGGGATACGATGCTAAATTCCAGGTTAACAGGCGGGACTCGGCGTCCTTCCGGATGACTTGAGGGGGTTCAGCCCATGCCTATTCGCGCCATTTCCAGCCTTGCTGCCATTGCCGCGACGATTGCGGTTACGTCGACCGCGTTTGCGCATGATCATCGCCCGTCGATGCCGCCCAGCGGCTATGCACCAGCGAATTCCGTCCAGGGCTACCCAGCACAGAACGGCGATTATGCCCAGCAGCGCGATCGCTGGCTTGCCGACTGCCGTCAGCGTTATGGTGATAACGGCGTGGGCGGTGCGCTTATCGGCGGAGTCGCAGGCGGACTGCTGGGCCGGGGGATCGCCGGGCGCGGCAATCGCACCGTTGGCACGGTTGCCGGTGCAGCGGTTGGTGCCGTTGCCGGAGCTGTGATCGACAGGGCCGAAGACCGAGACCGCGTGGCTGATCGCTGCGAACAGATGCTGAATGGCAATGGTCCCAATGCCTATGCGCCCGGCTCGCAACCAGGATACGGGCCAGGATATGGCCATCAGGCCTATGGCTATGCCATGCCGATGATGATGGTCCCGGTGATGATGATGTCCGTCCCTGCCCAGAAGCAGGACTGCAAGGAAACCGAGACTGTTGAATATGTCACCAGCTATCACACCGTCTATCGCAAGGTTCGCGCAGTGCGTTACGCCCCTGCCCCGCAGTATAAGCGCGTTCGCCTCGTACCTGACAAGCGGATGCCGATGAATTAAGCATTTGAATTAAATGCGGTTCCTGAGAAAATTTACGGGCCGGAAGTTGCGCAGCGCAACTTCCGGCCCGATTTTCATTTGGCCCGCCTGTAGCAAAAGAGGTCTATATCCCGCCGCCGGTGAGCCGCTGACAGATCAGATCTAGCTGATCGAGCGTCCGGTAGCGGATGGTTACCGATCCCGAGCGCGGATCAGTATCGGCGCTGATCCGCACCGGCAGGCCGAGAAATTCCTCAAGATGGCCTTGCACGGCAGCAATATCGGCATCGTCTGCGCCCTGCCGCTCGACGCGAGCGCGGCGTGGCGGCGTGGCTTCACCGCGATTACGCTTGCGGACCAGTTTTTCGATCTCGCGCACCGACATTTGCTTGGCGACCGCCGCGCAGGCCAGATCGAAAGCATGTTCCGATCCGATCAGCGCACGGGCATGGCCCATCGAAAGCCGCCCTTCTTCGACCAGCTCTAGCACCGGTTCTGGGAGGCCCAGCAGACGCTGGAAGTTAGCGACATGGCTGCGCGACTTATCAACCAGGCGGGCAATCTCGGCCTGAGTCATGCCCTCCAGTTCGGAAAGCCGCTGATAGGCACGCGCTTCCTCGATGGGGTTGAGATCCTCGCGTTGCAAATTCTCGATCAGCGCCAAAGCCATGACGTCACGTTCGGAAAGCTCGCGGACAAGTGCAGGAATTTCATGGAGTTGTGCGCGCTGCGCGGCGCGCCAGCGGCGTTCGCCCGCCACCAGTTGATAACGCCCGGCACCCAGCGGACGGACGATAATTGGCTGAATTACCCCGCGCGCGGCGATCGAGGCGGCGAGCTCGTCCAGCCCCGCCTCATCAAAGCGACGGCGCGGCTGATCGGGGTGCGGCTCGATCGCCGCGATGGCGAGCAGCGCCAGGCCTGTAGCAGTCGCAGCCCCGCCAGCCGAGGAGGCTGCCAGCGGCTCCTCGCGCCGCGATTCCCCCATCAATGCGCCAAGCCCGCGACCCAGCACCGATGGCTTGCGCTTGATGACCGGCGCGGCATCAGCCGCATCCTCCGGCGGGTTGACCGAAATGCGGACCAGTGGATCGTCGCTCATGCGGCCTTCCTCTCTTCTGGCAGCCGCGAGATCAATTCGCGCGCCAGCGCCATATAGGCCCGGCTGCCCGTGCAATTGTGATCATAGACCAGCGCCGGCAAGCCGTGGCTGGGCGCTTCGGACAGGCGGACATTGCGCGGGATCACCGTATCAAACACCAGTTTGCCAAGGCATGACCGGACATCGTCAGACACCTGATCGGTCAGCCGGTTGCGCCGATCATACATGGTCAGCGCAATGCCAAGAATTCCGAGTTCGGGATTGAATCGCTGTTGCACGCGCTCGACCGTCTGGAGCAACTGGCTCAGCCCTTCGAGCGCAAAGAATTCACATTGCAGCGGCACCAGCAGCGTATCGGCTGCTGCCAGCGCATTCAGCGTCAGCAAACCGAGCGATGGCGGGCAATCGATAAAGCAGATGTCATGGCCGCTGTGCTGGGCAAAAGCGCGGCTCAGCCGGTGGGAGCGATCCTCGACCGAAACCAGCTCGACCTCGGCACCAGACAGATCGACCGTCGCCGGAACCAGATCGAGCCCCGGAATCCGTGTTGGCATGATGCATTCACCCAGCGGCACCTCATCAACCAGCACATCATAGGAGGATCGCGCACGATCAGGGGCCAGTACACCAATTCCGGTTGAGGCATTGCCTTGCGGATCAAGATCAATAAGCAAGGTTTTCCAACCAGTTGCCGCAAGTGCCGTGGCAATGTTGATCGCCGTGGTAGTCTTGCCCACCCCGCCCTTCTGGTTGGCGACCGCTATCTTGATCACGCTTTGCGTCCTTTTCCGTCTGGTCCGGCCAACGTACCGACAATGATCCCGCCTTCGGGATCGGTCAGCGATTGTTCCACGTGGAACGTATGACTCCATCCTGAGAGCACCTGCAATTCTTGCTGTGCAGAACGCCCTTTCGGCAACAGCCAGATCGTGTCGCTTGTGGACAAACGTGCGGATAGATCGAGTAATTTTTCAAGCGGCGCGAAAGCCCGTGCCGAAATGACGCGGCATTTAGATGTTTCGACGCGTTCGAGCCGCTGACCAAGTACCCTTGCATGGGCAAGTCCAAGCGATTCGACGGCGCGCGAAAGCCAATCGATTCGGCGGCTACGCGATTCGACCAGCAGCACCTCAACGTCTGGAAGCAGGCAGGCGATCACCAGTCCGGGGAAACCGGCACCGGAGCCCAGGTCAAGCCAGGGCCCATGCATTTCACGGGGTACATGGTTCAGCAGCTGCGCACTATCCGCCATGTGCCTGCGCCAGACATCCCCAAGGCTGGCGGCGGAAACCAGATTCTGGCGCTGGTTCTCTTCTGCCAGCAGCACTGCCAATCGCTCCAGCCGCTCGATTGCCGTTGCGTCGGCTTGCGGCAAGGAAGCAATCCACGCGCGCGCCGCAGCCTCATCAGCGATCATGCCGCGCGCCGCCGGGCATGGACCAGCAAGGCGGCGAGTGCTGCGGGCGTGATCCCCGGCAACCGCCCGGCCGCCGCCAAAGTTGCCGGGCGCGCCCGCTCGAGTCGCTCGACCATTTCGCGTGACAGGCCGGAAATCTCGCCATAGGCAAAGTGATCCCCCAGCGGCAGACCCTCAGAGGCGCGCAGATCACGCAGTTCGCCGTCCTGCCGCACAAGATAGGGCGCATAGGCGGCGTCCTCAGCCACCTCGCCAGCAAGCTCGGCATCATCAGGCATCCCGCCAGCAATCCACGGCGAGAGCGCAGCCAGATCGACCCCGCCAAAGCGCAGCCACTCGCGAAGCGGCAGGCGGCCGGTATCAATGCGAACTGGCAGACCAGCGCGAGCAAGGTCGGCGGCGCTGACTTCAAACTCTAGCGCAGCATCAAGCGTTTCACGTGAAACAGAACGCTGCGCAAACCACGCGCGGCGCTCATCGCGCACGGCACCCGCCCCGATCGCCAGAGGTGTCAGCCGGGTCGAAGCATTGTTGGCGCGCAGCCTTAAGCGGTATTCTGCGCGCGCCGTGAGCATGCGGTAAGGCTCAGTCACCCCGTGCAGCGTCAGATCATCGATCATCACCGCCATATAGCTGTTGGCGCGGTCCAGCGCTGCTGGCTCCCGGCCCAGCACCCACGCAGCGGCATGCATTCCTGCTACCAGTCCTTGCGCGGCGGCTTCTTCATAACCGGTGGTGCCGTTGATCTGCCCGGCACAATAGAGCCCGGGAATATCGCGCAGTTCAAGGCTCGGCCTCAGCGCGCGCGGATCAATATGATCATACTCGACCGCATAGCCCGGAACCACCATCTCGACGCGCTCAAGCCCCGCCATGGTGCGCAGCATCTCGAGCTGGACATCGACCGGTAGCGAGGTGCTGATGCCATTGGGATAGACCAGATGGGTGTCCAGCCCTTCCGGCTCGAGGAAGACCTGATGACCGTCGCGATCGGCAAAACGGTGAATCTTGTCCTCGATCGAAGGGCAATAACGCGGTCCCGAGGCACCAATGGCGCCTGAGAACAGCGGTGATCGGTGCAGATTGGCGCGAATTACATCGTGACTGCGCGTATTGGTGCGGGTGATCGCGCAGAATATCTGTGGTACAGTGCGGCGGCGGTTCATCGCTGACATGCACCATTGCTCGGCATCACTGGGCTGCTCATCCAGCCGGGCCCAGTCAATCGTCCGGCCATCGAGGCGCGGAGGCGTACCGGTCTTGAGCCGCGCCATGGGCAGTCCGGCGCCGCGAAGCTGCTGTGCGAGGACTTGCGCCGAAGCCTCACCAATCCGTCCGCCGGTAAGCCGTTCTTCACCCCGAAACAGCGTGCCGCCCAGAAATGTGCCGGTACACAGCACCACCGCCGGTGCTGCCAGCGCCGTGCCGTCAGCAAGAGCCAGCCCGGTGACCCGGCCACCCTCAAGCCTGAGCGCCGCCGCCTCACCCTCGATCAGCGTCAGGTCGCCCTGCTCGCCCAGCTGGCGCTGCACCGATGCCTTGAACAGCTTGCGATCAGCCTGGACCCTCGGCCCCTGCACGGCACTGCCCTTTGAGCGATTGAGCATACGGTAATGGATCGCCGCATCATCGGCGGCACGGGCGATGATACCATCAAAGGCATCAACCTCACGCACCAGATGGCCTTTGCCCAGCCCGCCAATCGCCGGATTGCAGCTCATCGCGCCAATCGCGGAAAGGTCAAAGCTGACCAGCGCGACATGCACACCCATCCGCGCGGCGACGGCTGCTGCCTCCACGCCAGCATGGCCGCCACCGACGATAATGATGTCAAAGCAATGCATGGAGGTCGCTTTAGCCGCGCAGTTGTTTCCGGTCAAAGCGTGTGTGTTTCACGTGGAACATCACTTGCCGATGCAGAAGCGCCCGAACAGCATATCGAGCATGTCTTCGGTGGTGGTGCGTCCGAGCAGGCTGTCGAATGATATTCGCGCCAGTCGCAGGTTCTCGGCCACCAGCAGCGGATCATCCTCGCGGCCTGCAGCATTGAGCGACTCGGCTGCATTTGCCAGCAAGCGGTGCTGGCGATCATTGAGCGCAGCCTCGCCCGGTTTTGGCATGGCTGCCCCGGCGGTTGCGATAAGATCGACACGCAGTGCGTCAATCCCGAATGAGGTCATGGCCGAGATCCGATGCCTCGGTGTTCGCTTGGCTACAGCATCCTTGCGATCACATTGCGAGGCAACTTCCCAGCAACCCGCAGGCCCCTGCCCCTCTGGCCCCAACCACAACACCAGGTCGGCGCGGTCAAGCGCTTCCATCGCGCGTTCAATGCCAATCGCCTCGACGACATCATCAACGGCATCGTGCAACCCTGCGGTATCGGCAAACAGAAAAGGAATGCCGGCCAGCGATACCGGCCGCGTCAGCACATCGCGCGTCGTCCCGGCAATAGGCGTGGTGATCGCCGCTTCAGATTCAACTAAAACATTGAATAAAGTGCTTTTTCCGACATTTGGCGGCCCGGCGATGACCACCCGGTAGCCCTCGCGCAGGGCTTCGGCGCGCGGACGGGTCAGCCAGATGACAAGCTCGCTCCGCAGCAGTTCCAGTTGCAGCGCAAATCCCGCCGGCAGGATGGCGACATCGTCCTCATCAGAAAAATCGAGGGCGGCCTCAAGCTGTGCCGATGACATCAGCAACCGCTGCCGCCAGCCCTCCACCTGCCGAGAAAATGCGCCGTCAGCCATGGCCATGGCGCTGCGCCGTTGCAGCTCGGTCTCGGCGACGAGCAGATCGGCCAGCCCCTCAGCCTCGGCCAGATCGATCTTGCCGTTGACGAAGGCGCGGCGGGTAAACTCGCCCGGCTCAGCGCGGCGCAGACCCGGCATGGCAGCCAGAGCCGCCTCGATGGCAGAAATAACCGCGCGGCCGCCATGCAGGTGCAGCTCGGCCACATCTTCACCCGTCGCTGTCCCCGGCCCTGGCAGCCACAGCACCAGCGCCCGGTCGAGCAGTTCGCCGGCACCATCACACAGTTTGGCCGCTGTCGCGCGGCGGGCTTCGGGAACTATTCCACTGAGCTTTCGCAAGGCGATTCCAGCCGATGAGCCGCTCACTCGCAGCACCGCAATCGCTGCTGGTGGCGAGCCGCTGGACAGGGCGAAAATCGTATCAGTCATGGTTCATCACGGTGACGTTCTGGGTCAGTCAGCCTTCTTCGTCGGTTTGGCGGTGCTTTCCATGAAATTCTGGAACAGCTTGAGCCCGATCTCACCCATCGGCGCGACCTGCTTGGCCAAGGCTTGCAACTGATCAATATTGCCGACACCCTTCATCGCCTTGGCGACAGCATCGACATAGACCTCGTTGGCTTTGCCGACATCGGGAAGACCAAGAAAGCGCCGGGCTTCCTCAGGGGTGCAGTCGACTTCGAGATTGACTTTCATATCGCGCCTTTCCTGCCCCGTTGCATTGGCACAAGTGCTGGCACAACCCCTTGGCATTGTCCATCATGCACGGCAAAGGAGGAGCGAAGCCATTTCACAGGAGCGACTCGCCATGGGTGACACAGTCCGTATCACTACCTTTGATGGGAAAGGCAGTTTCCCCGCCTATATCGCCCGCCCCTCAGGAGAGCCGCGCGGGGCGATCATCGTCATTCAGGAAGTGTTCGGGGTGAATCCGGGCATCCGCAAGAAAGCCGATACCTGGGCGGAACAAGGCTATCTGGCAGTCGCGCCCGAAGTGTTCTGGCGGCAGGCTGAGGGAATCGATCTCGATTCCGATATTCCCGAGGAGTTTCAGCAGGCCATCCGCCATATGATGGCGCATGATTTTGATCTGGGCATTCAGGATGTCGAGGCGGCGATCCACTGGATCCGCCGCGAGCAAGGCGTCAGCAAGGTCGGCCTCGTCGGTTACTGCATGGGCGGCAAGGTCGCCTATCAGGCCGCCACGCGCACCGATGTCGATGCCTCGGTCGGCTATTACGGTGTCGGCATCGATCAGATGCTGAATGAAAGTCACGCCATCGCCAGACCGCTGATGCTGCACGTACCCACCGCCGATGGTTTTGTCCCGCCCGAGGCGCAGCAGGCCATACATGCCGCGCTGGATGATAACGCCCACGTTACGATCCACGACTATGAGGGACTCGACCACGGCTTTGCCGCAGAGGATGGCGTTCGGCGCAACCATGTCGCCGCACAGATTGCCGATGGCCGGACCGAAAAGTTCTTCGCGGCTAATCTCGCCTAGTTAATTCCGAAGCTGTCGATCGCCTGGAAGATCCGGGCGATCGCGGCGCGGTCTTCTTGCGGAACTTCGGGACGCCAGATTTCAAAGAGCAGGATCACGCGCTCCTCATCACCGTCGTTGCGCGCATCGTGTTCGATGGAATCATCGAATATCAGCGCCTTACCGTCTTCCCATCTGCGGGTCTCATTTCCGACGCGCAGGCTGCAATGGGCTGCATTGCGGATCGGGATGTGACAGATCAGCCGGGTGTTGAGCATGCCGTGGTGCGGCGTGATATGGGCTCCCGGCAGCAGCCGTGACCACAAGGCATTCGGCGCACGGCCGGGCACATGCGGCATGGGGGCATGGGCCAGCGCCGCCATCGTTGTCGGGCAAGAGGCAGCGTTTTCCTCAACCTCAGAGCCATCGCGCCAGAAATAGAGCGCCGACCAGTCCATCTTTCCCAGCAGCGGATTGTTGGGCGCGGGCCGGTCGCTGCGCGCGGTAACATAGGGCTCGAACCCAGCATCATGCCCCGCAGCCCATTCGGTCTGCATCTGCGGCACCAGCGCGAGCATCGGTTCAAGCCAGGGAAAATCGGCGGTGTCGTAAAACCACTTCTGCGGCAGGCCAGGGTAATAGAACACCGAGGGTTGCTGCAGATAGACCTGGCTTTTGCCGGTCAGCAGATCAATTGCCTGACGCATGGTCGGCGAAAGCACATCACCCACCACGTCGCGCAGATGCGCAGCGTAATCACCCTGCGCCGAGGCGATAAACCGTTCACCATGCGCCATCAGATCGGCGAGCGGAGGCGGGGTTTCTCCGCCAATCGCCGCCTGGTTTGATGCCATCTGATAAAAGCTGGTAGCACCGCGCGAATCGTCCTGCCGTTCACGCAGCAGCCCTTTGAGCAGCAGCGCGCCAACTTCGCGGCTCTTGAGCTGCAAGGCCCGGTCAATCGCGGCCTCAGCCGCATCAAGCCTGCCCAGCGCCATCTCGGCATTGCTGAGCGCCACCCACGGCATTTCAATGGCTGGGACGTTGCTGGAAGCTTCGCGCAGCAGTTCAGCAGCAAGCGCCGGGTTGCGCGCCTGCAATGCCGCCAAGCCCCCTGAAATCGCCTCATGCGGATCAAGGGAGCCAGCCATGGCGGAACTACTGGTTCATCGTGGCGAAGAAGTCTTCGTTGGACTTGGAATCCTTCATCTTGTCGAGCAGGAATTCCATCGCGTCGATCGTGCCCATCTGCATCAGGATGCGGCGCAGCACCCACATCTTGCTGAGCTGATCCTTGGGAACCAGCAGCTCTTCCTTGCGGGTACCGGACTTGCCGACATCGAGCGCAGGGAAGATGCGTTTGTCGGAAACCTTGCGATCCAGCACGATTTCCGAGTTGCCGGTGCCCTTGAATTCTTCAAAAATCACCTCGTCCATGCGGCTGCCGGTGTCGATCAGCGCGGTGGCGATGATGGTCAGGGAACCACCCTCCTCGATATTCCGGGCCGCACCGAAGAACCGCTTGGGCCGCTGCAGGGCGTTCGCGTCCACACCGCCGGTCAGAACCTTGCCGGACGAGGGCACGACGGTGTTGAAGGCGCGACCGAGGCGGGTGATGGAATCGAGCAAGATCACCACATCGCGCTTGTGTTCGACCAGACGCTTGGCCTTTTCGATGACCATTTCGGCAACGGCGACGTGGCGGGTGGCGGGTTCGTCAAAGGTCGAAGAGACAACCTCACCCTTCACAGACCGCTGCATGTCGGTGACTTCCTCGGGCCGTTCGTCGATCAGCAGCACGATCAGATAGCATTCCGGGTGATTTATCGCGATGGAATGGGCAATGTTCTGCAAAAGCACGGTTTTTCCGGTACGCGGGGGTGCCACGATCAGGCCGCGCTGGCCTTTGCCGATGGGGGCGACAAGGTCGATGATCCGGGCGGAACAATCCTTGATCGTCGGATCCTCAACCTCCATCTTGAACCGCTCATCTGGGTACAGCGGCGTCAGGTTATCAAAGTGAACTTTGTGACGCGCCTTTTCGGGGTCATCAAAATTGATCTTGGTGACTTTGGTCATGCAGAAATAGCGCTCACCCTCTTTCGGTGCCGCCATCGAGCCCTCGATCGTGTCGCCGGTACGCAAGGAAAACTGCCGCAGGATTTCAGGGCTGACATAAATGTCGTCCGGACCGGGCAGATAGTTTGCTGACGGCGAGCGCAAGAAGCCGAAACCATCCTGCAAAACCTCAAGCACACCATCGCCGCCGATTTCCCAGCCTTCTTCGGCGTGCT
>JANOYZ010000149.1:0-1728 GCA_031429135.1 Novosphingobium sp.
CACGCGGCAGTCCTTTGGCAACAGTGATGGTATCGCGCAGCTTGCCGAGCACCTGAATGGCGATAGTCACCTCGTCCTCGACCAGCAGCGCGGGATCGACCTGTGGCCATGCGGCCTGCGCAATCAGGCCCGATTCACCGATCATCGCCCAGGCTTCTTCGGCAAGGTGCGGCATCATTGGCGACGCCAGCAACAAAAGCGTGCGGATAGCGGCGGAGCGGCTGGCGCTGGGCTGGGCCTTGTCGATGGCATTGGCGAGGTCGTAAATCCGCGCGACCGCCTTGTTGAAGCCGAGTGCGGCGATGTCCGCAGTGGCCGCGTGGACCGCCTGATCGCGCCTCCGGTCAAGCGGCTTGTCCGCGCCAGTGGCCTCGGCATCATACTGCCCGAACAGCCGCCACAGCCGCTGGACGAACCGCGCGCAGCCTTCGATCCCGGCCTCGGACCACGGCAGATCACGCTCGGGCGGGCTGTCCGAAAGCATGAACCAACGCACCGCGTCGGCGCCATATTGGGCGATGATGTCGTCGGGATCGACCACGTTCTTCTTGGACTTGGACATCTTGATGACGCGGCCGGTATCGAGTTTTTCATCAGTTCCGCGCTTGAACGCCAACATGACGCTGCCTTGCGAGACGGTGATCCCTTGCCCGGTAAGAGCCACAGTTACATCGGGGCTCAAGTCCGCATTGCTGCGTTGTAAGTCAGCGGGCGCTTGTTCAGTTCGAACGGACACCCGCTTCTCAACCTCGGCGGGGCTGAAATAGATTGGTTGGCCGTTCACCGGATCGGCCCGCGAATAAGTCTCATGCGTCACCATGCCCTGCGTGAACAGGCTGGCGAAAGGCTCGGCGAAATCGATCTTGCCGATGCGCTGCAACGCGCGGGTCCAGAAGCGGGCGTAGAGCAGGTGGAGGATCGCATGTTCGATCCCGCCGATATATTGTTCGACCGGCAGCCACTTTTTGAGCACATCGGCATCAAACGGCTGGTCATCGGGCTGGCTGGCAAAACGCAGGAAATACCACGACGAATCGACGAAAGTATCAAGCGTATCGGTTTCGCGCATGGCCGCATGGCCGCATTGCGGGCAGGGGACGTGCTTCCACGTCGGATGGCGCTGCAAGGGATTGCCGGGGGTGGCGAAATCGACATCGTCGGGCAGCACGACCGGAAGCTGCTTCTTGGGCACCGGCACCACGCCGCAAATCTCGCAGTGGATGAACGGGATCGGCGTGCCCCAGTAACGCTGGCGCGAAACCCCCCAGTCGCGCAGCCGCCAGACGGTGGTGCCGTGGCCCCAATTGCCTGCCTCGGCACGGGAAATAACCTCGGCCTTGGCAGCGACCACATCCATACCATCGAGGAAGCGCGAGTTCACCAGTTTTCCGGGGCCGGTATAGGCCTCATTGCCCTCGAAAACCGGGTCAGTCTTGTCACCATCGGCGACAACGCGGGTGACGGGCAAGCCATATTTGCGCGCGAAATCGAGATCGCGCTGGTCATGCGCCGGGCAGCCGAAGATCGCGCCGGTCCCATAGTCCATCAGCACGAAATTGGCCACGAACACAGGAAGTTGGATGCCGCCGTCAAACGGATGCACGACCGACAGTCCGGTGTCGAAGCCGAGCTTTTCCGCCGTTTCGACCGCCTCCGCCGCGGTGCCGGTTCGCTTGCACTCGGTCACGAACGCCGCCAGCGCTGGATTGCCCGCCGCCAGTTCCGCCG
>JANOYZ010000150.1:0-6643 GCA_031429135.1 Novosphingobium sp.
GCTCAAGCAGATCTCAATCGACTTTCCGGCGACAGCTACCGAAGCCGATGCCACTGCTCGTGCCGGTGAATTCGCCACCGCCATCAAAAGCGCCAAGGGTTGCGGCGCGGTTGATGCCGTAGCGGCTCAAGTCGGCGCCCAGGTTGTCGCCAATGATCAGGTCAAGGTGCGCGATCTGCCTGCACAGTTGCAAGAGGCTCTGCTGGCCCTTTCCATCGGCGAATCCTCCCCGCCCTTCGGGACGGTCAAGGACGGTGTCCGTATCCTGATGCTGTGCGGGCGTGATGATCCGAAGATCGATGCCGGCCCCAGCTTTGATCAGATGATGACGCAGATGGAAGATGATCGCGTGAACAAGCGCGCGCAGGCTTACTTGCGCGATCTTCGCCGTGACGCGGTTATCGAATATAACTGATTTAGGCTCATCAGGCCAAATGCGGGCGCTCGCCGTATCTCTCGGTGATCCCGCCGGTGTTGGTCCCGAACTGTTGCTTGAGGCCTGGCTAAGCCGCGAAACCGCCGCGCTGCCAGCTTTTTTTGCGGTGGGCGGGGCTGGCCTGCTGGCCAAGGCCGCCAAGCTTCGCGGACTGACTGTGCCCATCGTTCAGATCAGCAACGCGGCAGAGGCCGCCGCCTGTTTCGGTGATGGCCTGCCGGTGCTTGCCACGCTGGATGGCAGCTACCTGCCCGGTCAGCCAGATCGCACTGGTGCTGAGCTGGCCTTGCAATCGCTCACCCAGGCCGCCCGGCTGACGGTGACCGGCGATTCTGCCGGGCTGGTCACTGGCCCCATCGCAAAATCACGGCTTGCTGAAGTGGGCTTCACGCACCCCGGCCAGACCGAATTCGTGGCAGCTGCCTGCGGCATTGCACCGGAAGATGCTGTTATGATGCTGTCTGGGCCGCAATTGCGCACGGTTCCGCTCACCGTCCATGTTGCGCTCTCAGCCGTGGCTTCACTGCTCTCCTCAGCAATGATCGAGCGACGGGCGCAGATCGTGGCGGCGGCGCTGATCCGGGATTTTGGCATAACCCGGCCGCGCCTGGCCATCGCCGCGCTCAATCCCCATGCCGGTGAGGACGGCCGCTTTGGCGACGAGGAACTGCACATCATCGCCCCAGCCATCGCGGCGCTGCAAGCCGCCGGGATTGACGCCAGCGGCCCGCACCCCGCCGATGCACTTTTTGCCCCGCACGCTCGCAGCACATTCGATGTCGCGCTGTGCATGTATCACGATCAGGCACTCATCCCGGTCAAGGCGCTGGATTTCGACGAAGGCGTCAACGTCACACTCGGCCTGCCGATCATCCGCACTTCGCCCGATCACGGCACCGCCTTTGCCATCGCCGGAACCGGCAAGGCCAATCCCGGCGCAACCATTGCCGCGATCCGCATGGCGGGTAATTGCGCCAGTCGGCGGGCAGCGCGATGAACCTGCCCCCGCTGCGTGAGGTCATCGCCCGCCACGGCCTGATCGCCACCAAGGCGCTCGGGCAGAACTTCCTGCTTGACGAGCAATTGCTCAAGCGGATCGCCGCCATACCCGGCGAGCTTTTGGGCAAGCCCGTGCTCGAAATCGGTCCTGGCCCCGGCGGGCTGACCCGCGCCTTGCTGCGGGCTGGTGCAAAAGTTACCGCCGTGGAAATGGATCGCCGCTGTCTTCCCGCGCTGGCTGAACTCGCCGAAGCCTTCCCCGATCAGCTCCGCGTCATCGAAGGTGATGCGATGAAGATCGATCCGGCCGATCTGTTCGCTGAACCCTATGCCGTTGTCGCCAACCTGCCCTACAATGTTGGCACCGCCTTGTTCATCGGCTGGCTTTCAGGACAGGCCTGGCCACCGCGCTGGTCGTCACTGACACTGATGTTTCAGCAGGAAGTTGCCGAAAGGATCGTTGCAGTGCCCGGAGGATCGGCTTTCGGACGGCTTGCAGTGCTGTCGCAGTGGCGTTGCAAGGCCAAGCTGGCGATGAAGGTTCACCGCAGTGCTTTCACCCCGTCGCCCAAGGTGATGTCGGCAATTATTCATGTAATTCCTGAAGAAATGCCCGAAGGCGTTGCTGCGCGGATGCTCGAACGGGTGACCGAGGCCGCCTTCGGCCAACGCCGCAAGATGCTGCGTCAAAGTGTCAAGGGACTGCCCGGCGCGCTGGCCGCACTGGCAGCACTGGGCATCGATTCCGAGCGCCGGGCCGAGACGCTCTCGGTGGGTGAATTCATTGAAATCGCCCGTATATTGTCCTGATTGCGATCAATGCCGTGCCAGCAGTTCCGATACGTCTCCCAGCGAACCAAGCCCCTGCGTCAGATAAGAGACGAGAAAATATCCGGCCACGCCAATCGCACCGAGCATCGCAGCAAACTGTCCCTGACGCGCCAGCACCTGATTCCAGTCATACTGCATCGCCGCAGATCGCTTGACCTTGCCATATGCCCCACGCTTAAGCGCCAGCGAACCTGATTCACCGGTGATGAATGCCAGAACATTGATACGCTCGTGAAGCTTCATCCCCATGCGCCGACCATTGGTCCATTCAACAGAACCAAGCAGCGCGTGACCATTGACGTAAATCTCTATCATTTCACCATATTTGGGCGGTCGCGCCAGAGTCAACAAGACCCCTCGTGAAGAGGCGTCGAGAATACAGGCGTCCTTATCAAAGCCGCTGCCATGCAGGCGGCAGCGGATAAGCACCTTGTGGCGATCCTCGATCCTTTGCTTCAGCTGCATCACGTTCCCTTTAGCAGACGCCAAGAAATACTAGCGGTAAACACTTAAAAATCCTGAAAAGCCGCTGCGCCCCAAAAAGGTCTGGCGCAGGGGCTTGGAGCCTTGCCGCTGGCGCGCTACAGATGGTTGCTGATGAAACAGCTTTCCCCATCCGAGGCTGCCTTGATCGCGCCTATCACTGCTGACGCCATGCTGGCGCAGGTCATGTGCTGGAGCGCGATAAACAGCGGAACCGGCAACCTTGCCGGGCTGGCGTCCATGGCCGCATTGCTGGCTGATGCCTTCGCGGTCCTGCCGGGGAAACTGACCCTCGAAGCCCCCGCACCCGTTACCGCCATCGCCGTGAACGGTGAGGAAACCAGCGGCACATTCGGCAAGCATCTGGTCCTGCGGGTTCGCCCCGATGCCCCACGCCGGATCCTGCTTACCGGCCACATGGACACCGTTTTCCCAGAGGATCACCATTTCAAGACTTTGAACTGGCTTGATAAAAACACATTGAATGGCCCCGGAGTTGCCGACATGAAAGGCGGCATCGCGGTCATGCTGGCTGCATTGTCAGTATTTGAAGCGAGCCCCGGTGCCGCTCGGCTGGGATATGATGTGCTGATCAATTCCGATGAGGAAGTCGGCAGTCCGTCTTCTGCGCCGCTGATTGCGCAGCTGGCGGCCGGCAAGCACACCGCCCTGACCTATGAGCCTTCCGCCCTCCCCGATGGGACGCTGGCCGGAGAACGCGCCGGCAGCGGGAATTACAGTCTGGTCGTCAGTGGCAGGTCTGCGCACGCCGGACGCAATCCCGAGGACGGACGCAATGCCCTTGTTGCCGCAGCGGGGCTTGCTCTTGGTCTGACGGGACTGAAGCGTGAGGGGCTCAGCATCAACCCTTCGCGCATTGATGGTGGTTCGGCGGTTAATGTTGTGCCGGATATGGCTGTCCTGCGTTTTAACATCCGCCCGGACAGCGCCGAGATCGCCAGCGAATTCGAGACACAGCTTGCCCGCCTGATCGCCATGATCGAGCGGGAGCATGAGGTTATGATCCACAGGCACGGCGGGATGAGCCGTCCGCCAAAACCGATGGATGCCCGCGCAGAACGCCTGTTCAATCTGGTCCGGGAATGCGGTGCTGCGCTTGGCCAGCCGATACACTGGCAGCGATCAGGCGGTGTCTGCGATGGCAACAATATCGCGGCCTGCGGTGTGCCTGTAGTGGACACACTGGGGGTGCGCGGCGGGGCGATCCACTCGCCCGACGAATATCTCATCGTCGCCTCGCTCGCTGAACGCGCTGCGCTGTCCGCGCTGGTCCTCCACCGCCTTGCTGAAGGGCATCTTGCCGAAAGATCTGGGGCATGAGCTTTCTAATCCGCGCCGCCGCGCCCAGTGATCTGCAACCGTTGTACGAGATGGCCAAGCTGACCGGTGGCGGCTTCACCAACCTGCCGCCTGATCGCAAAGCACTGAAAGCCAAGCTGGAACGCTCTGGCCTCGCCTATTCGCGCAGCGATGGCACTGTCGGCGATGATCTGTTCGTGCTCTGCCTTGAAAATGCCGAGACTCGCGAAGTGCGCGGCACGGCGCAAATGTTCAGCCGGGTTGGCCAGACATGGCCATTCTATTCCTACCGCATGACCACGCTCACCCAGCACTCCAGGGAGCTTGACCGCACCTTCCGTGCCGAGATGCTCAGCCTTGTCACCGATCTGGAGGGGGCAAGCGAAGTTGGCGGGCTGTTCCTTCATCCATCCGAACGCGCCGGCGGTCTCGGCATGTTGCTGGCTCGCAGTCGTTATCTGTTCATTGCCATGCACCGCGACCGTTTTGGCGACAAGATCCTCGCCGAACTGCGCGGGGTGATCGACGAGCGCGGCGGATCGCCGTTCTGGGACGGCGTAGCCGGGCGCTTCTTTGGCATGAACTTTCAGGAAGCTGACTATTTCAACGCGATCAACGGCAACCAGTTCATCGCCAATCTGATGCCCAAGCACCCGGTCTATATTGCCATGCTGGGCGAGAGCGCGCGCAGCGCCATCGGCCTGCCGCACCCATCAGGCCGGGCCGCGATGCGGATGCTGGAGGCGGAAGGTTTCGCCTATGAAGGCTATATCGACATTTTCGATGGCGGCCCGACGATGACCGCCAAAACTGACAAGGTCGAAGCCATCCGCAATGCCGCTGAAAATCGGATCGTGGCGATTGATGACGCCTGCGAAGCCCCGGTTCTGGCAGCCTTCGGTCAGCTCGCGCAGTTCCGCTGCTGCTATGCCCGGATTGACCAAGCCGATGGCGGCATCAGCATCGATTCGGTGTCGGCTGAAAATTTGCGCGTCCAGACCGGCGACAGCATCTGGTCAGTCGCTCGCTGATGCCGCTGGTCGAGATCAATTTTGATGGCATCATCGGCCCGAGTCATAACTATGCGGGGCTCAGCCTCGGCAATCGCGCCGCGACGGCGCATGCTGGTCAGGTTTCGCACCCCCGTGAGGCGGCGCTGCAGGGACTGGCCAAGATGCGGCACAATATGGCACTGGGCTTGACGCAGGGCTTCCTGCTGCCCCTGCTTCGCCCCAACATGGGCTTCCTTAGGGCGCTGAATGCTTCAACAGCAACCGATAACGGACTGATCGCTGCCGCATGGTCCGCCTCGTCGATGTGGACGGCGAACGCTGCGACCGTATCGCCCGCCCCCGATACCGACGACGGTCGCTGTCACCTGACCCCGGCCAACCTCATCACTATGCCGCACCGTTCGCACGAGTGGCCCGATACCGCGCGCCAGTTGGCGCTGGCCTTCGCCGATCCAGACCATTTTGTGCATCACTCCCCCGTCCCGCCTTGCTTCGGTGACGAGGGTGCGGCCAATCACATGCGAATGAGCGCCAGCCACGACCAGCCGGGGTTGGAGCTGTTCGTTTATGGGCGGTCAGGCGGCCACTTTCCGGCACGCCAGAACGAACAAGCCAGCCGGGCTGTCGCGCACGGTCATGGGTTAGCGCCCGAGCGAGTGCTGTTTATCGAGCAAAACCCCGAGGCGATTGCTGCCGGGGCGTTTCACAATGACGTTGTCGCGGTCGCCAATGAGCTGGTGCTGTTTTGCCACGAACAAGCCTTTGCCGAACCGGTGATGGCCTATTCGGCGATCCGTGAGCGGCTGCCCGAGGCAGAGATCATTGTCGTTCCAGCCGCACAGATCAGTCTGGAAGCTGCGATTTCGAGCTACCTGTTCAACGCCCAGCTCGTCAGTCTGCCCGGCGGCGGCATGGCACTCATCGTGCCAACTGATGCCCGCGATAATGCTGCGGTCAGCGGATATCTTGAAGGCCTGCTCGCCAGTAATGGGCCGATCAGGCAGGTGCTTCCCGTCGATGTTCGCCAGTCCATGGCCAATGGCGGCGGCCCTGCCTGCTTGCGTCTGCGCGTGGTTGCTGATCCACTGACCGTCGATCAGCGTTTTTTACTCACACCTGCCAAGGCTAACCTGATCGAGCAGAGCATCGCCGCCTTATGGCCCGAAACCATCGCACCGACCGAGCTTGGCTTACCTTCCCTCACTCGCGCAGTTATCGCAGCCCGCACAGAACTTGTTGAAACGCTTGATCTGACCGAGCTTGGCTGAATCTTACTTTGTCGGTAAGCTTTACATCTAAACCGATGTTAACCAGCATCAGTCCCGCAAATCAGGGACTGGCATGATCGTTGCTGTGTTAACTGCTGAAACGTGAGGACGCTGATGTTGCGCAAGATTGCCCGGCTGTTTGTGATCAAGACCCCGGTCGAGGCCTACCTGATCATCTATGCGCTTGCGCTGGGTGGCACGGCGCGCGGCGCGATTTATCTCGATCAGTATCCCGGCTTCGGTGGCAAGTTGCTGTTTCTTGCCACCACCGGTGCGGTGTTCTTGGCCGGGGC
>JANOYZ010000151.1:0-4092 GCA_031429135.1 Novosphingobium sp.
TGCTGCTGGCGATTGGCAGCAAGTAAGCTTTGGTCAAGCTCAACAAAATCTACACGCGCACCGGCGATGATGGCACCACCGGCCTCGTCGATGGATCACGCGTGGCAAAACACGCCGCGCGGATGGAAGCCATCGGCGCGGTGGACGAGGCGAACAGCGCCATTGGTCTGGCACTCGTCGTACTGCGCGAAACGGCAAGCGCGCCGGCGATTTTCCGCATCCAGAACGATCTGTTCGACCTTGGCGCAGACCTTGCCACACCGGGCGACGACTTCGCCCCTTCTGAAATGGTGTTGCGTATGGTTCCCGCCCAGGCCGAATGGCTGGAGCAAGCCATTGATGCCCTCACCGGCTGGCTCACTCCGCTGACCAGCTTCATCCTTCCCGGCGGCAGCGAAGGTGCGGCGCGGGTGCATATCGCCCGGGCATCAGTGCGGTACGCTGAACGAGCGATGGTGGCGCTGAGCGATAGCGATCCGGTCAATCCGGCGGCGCTGGCCTATGTCAACCGGTTGTCAGACTATCTTTTCGTCCTTGCCCGCGCGCTCAATGGCGGCGGCGCCGATGATGTGCTGTGGGTGCCGGGGCAAGGGCGGTAGGGCGGTTAATTACCGCTATTCGTCCGCCCCGGACCGCGCTGCACTCGCACTGCGTTTCCGCCCTGCCTGTCCCCCGTCGCCTGATTGAGAAAATCATCGCCCGCAGCCGCCGGTGGTTCATCCTGACGTGGCGGCAGACCGCCATCCTCGACCCTTCCGCCACCCATATCGCCGCGCGCATTCGGGCCTTGCTGCGGCTCGATCAGGTTGCCCTGTTCATCGACGAAGGAATAGTCGCTGGGATTGGCGATGATCATCTCGTCATCGGGCTCCAATTGCCATGATGGCAGCTTGAGCTGGGTTTCGAACTGCTCGACCGGGCGTTTGGCGACGGCATAGCGCATGAATTGGGCAAAGGCGCGCGCCGGGGCGGTGCCGCCCTGCAAGCCATGGACCGGCTTGGCATCATCGCGGCCCATCCATACGCCCGTGGTAATGCCACTGGAAAAGCCCAGAAACCAGCCGTCCTTGTTCGATGAGGTGGTGCCGGTCTTGCCCGCTACCGGACGGCCGATCTGCGCCGCCTTGCCAGTGCCGATGTTGACGGCGGTCTGAAGCAGATCGGTGATTCCCGCCGCAACATATTGCGGCACCAGCTGTTTGGCAGCCGATGCTGTGCGCTGATAGAGCACCCGGCCATCGGTGGTGGCGATCTTGGAAATGCCATAGGGCTCGATCGCCATGCCCCGGGCCGAAACCGCCGCAAAGGCGCGGGTCATATCGATCAGGCGGACATCGGATGATCCCAGCACCATCGACGGATTGGTGTTGACCGGAGTAGTAATGCCAAAGCGCCGAGCCATGCCGGCCACCGTGCCAAAGCCGACCTCGTTGCCAAGCTGTGCGGCGACGGTGTTCTTCGAATAGGCGAAGGCCGTGCGCACATCGATCTTGCCGGCATATGTCCCGCCCGAATTGCGCGGGCTCCAGCCTTCGATGGTCACCGGCTCGTCAACCACCGCATCATCGGGTTTGTAGCCCGCCTCCAGCGCGGCAAGATAGACGAACAGCTTGAAAGCTGAACCCGGCTGGCGAACCGCAAGCGTGGCGCGGTTGTAATTGGAGGTGACGTAATCGGTGCCGCCAACCATGGCGAGGATCGCGCCATCACGGTCCATGCTGACCAGCGCGCCTTGCGCACCTGCCGGGGAATTGGCTTTGACCGACGCAGCCGCAGAGTTCTGCATGCCGACATCAAGCGTCGTCCACACTTCTATCGGATCGGTGTTTTCGGGCACGAGAAAATCGATCTGTGGCAGCGCCCAATCGGTGAAATAGCGCATCGCGTTCTGACCGCTTTCCGGCGCGAAGCGGATATTCTTGAGATCGGCCGCAGCGGCCTCGGCAGCGGTAATCTTTCCCGCCCCCTGCATCGTCTGCAACACGACTGCCGCGCGCTCGACCGCAGCATTCTGGTCAGCGGTTGGCGAATAGTGCGACGGGGCTTTGACCAGCCCGGCAATGATCGCCGATTCAGGCAGATTGAGCTCACTGGCAGAGTGGCCGAAAAACTTGCGACTGGCCGAATCAACCCCATAAGCGCCGCCGCCGAAGTAGACCTTGTTGAGGTAAAGCTCGAGGATTTGCTGCTTCGAGAACCGCACCTCCAGCGCCACGGCATAGACCGCCTCATACATCTTGCGCGTGAAAGTGCGGTTGTTGTTGAGGAACAGGTTGCGCGCCAGCTGCTGGGTGATCGTCGATCCGCCCTGCCGCCACTTGCCGCTTTCCACACGCACGAACAGCGAGCGGACGACGCCGATGGGATCGACCCCGAAGTGATCGAAAAAGCGCCGGTCCTCAACCGAGACCATGGCATCCTTCATCACTTGTGGCACTTCAGATTCTGGCATCCATTTGCCATAACTGGGGCCCATGTTGAACAGTTCCGTGCCATCGCGCGCGCGGACGACGATCATCTGCCCCTCGCGGCTTTCCTGAAGCTCGCCATAAGTGGGCAGGCTCTGCATCGTCACCGCCACGGCCACTCCGAAGAACAGCACCACCAGCAGAAACAGGGCAAAGCCCCAGATCATCAGGCGCTTGAACAGCCCGCGTTTCTTCTTTGTGCCTTTGGTGGGCGGAGAAGGTGGCACCGATCCGGAGTTTCCCGTGAAACGGCGCCGTGTGGCATTCTGTGCCATGGTGGTGGTACAACCCCTTCCCGTCCGACGCCTGCGCGCGGCTCCTCAAGTCTTCAATACTAGGCGATTTGAAACGCAGGGTTAATGGGCATTTGCCGCGAAATGGCGGATTATTCGTTTGGCTCGAACTTCAGCGAGGCGCTGTTGATGCAATACCGCAGGCCGTTATCACCCGGTCCATCGGGGAAAACGTGCCCGAGATGGCCTTCGCACCTGGCGCAGCGCACTTCGGTGCGGACCATGCCATGCGCGGTGTCAGTCAGTTCTTCCACGGCCTCATCTGCCACTGGAGCGGTATAGCTCGGCCAGCCAGAGCCTGAATTATACTTGGCACCCGAAGCAAACAGCGGCGTCCCGCAGCCCGCGCACAAATACATGCCGCTGGCCTTGTTGCCTTCATATTCGCCGGTAAAGGCCCGCTCGGTGCCCGCCAGACGCATGATTTCGTATTGTTCAAGCGTCAGCCGCGCGCGCCATTCTTCTTCGGTGAGATTGAGCTTTCCGGTCATGAGATTCTCCTGAACCGCTATATGGGATCAGTGCAGGTGTTCGACAATGAGAACTGCGCCATCATGGCCGCTGACGCGCATTTTCGTGCCGGGTTCTGCGTCCGGCCCCTTGACCAGCCATTCGCTATCGCCCTGCTTCACCCGCCCGGTTCCACTGTCAATCGCATGGGTGACGACCACCACTTCACCGATCAGCCGCGCGCCACGATCATTCATCAGCGGGTCCGCCGCTGCGATAGGATTATCACGCAGATAGCGTTTGCCGGTGAACACCGAGGCGATCGACAGCACAGAAAATATGACAATTTGCACCGGCAGACTGATCGGCACCACCCAGGTCAGCATACCGGTGATCAGCGCCGCACCGGCCAGCCAGATGAGGAAAACGCCGGGTATCGCCATTTCTGCGGCGGCCAGCACCAGCCCTATCGCGAACCAGGACCAGTGCGGATCAAGGCTGCTGAGCCAGTCCATCAACCTTTGCCTCCCGTTTTGCCAGCATCCTTGCCAGAATTCTTGTCGCCCGGTGCCAGCGCATCCTTCACCAGTTCGCCAATGCCGCCGAGCGTGCCAATCAGCTGCGTCGCCTCGATCGGAAACAGGATAGTCTTGGCGTTGGGCGAAGTGGCGAATTGCGAAACCGCCTCGGTATATTTCTGGGCGATGAAGTAATTTAGCGCCTGCGTTCCCGAAGTGGCAATCGCTTCGGACACCACGCGGGTTGCCTCGGCTTCGGCACCGGCCAAGCGTTCGCGCGCCTCGGCGTCGCGGAAGGCGGCTTCCTTGCGTCCCTCGGCGGAGAGGATCTGCGCCTGCTTCTCACCCTCGGCGCGCAGGATT
>JANOYZ010000152.1:0-17373 GCA_031429135.1 Novosphingobium sp.
CGCACAAAAAACGCCGCAAGTCGTTTCTCGAAGAGCTGTTCGACTAGGGCCTGATGCGATCAGGACAGGCGGCAATAATCACAACCCCAGCAGCGCCGGATCGCCGCCCTGCGCGGCGATATTCACGCTGACCGCGCGTTCCACCGCATAGCGCAGCAGCGCATGCGGCCCGCCCGCCTTGGGCCCGGTGCCGGATAGTCCCTCGCCGCCGAAGGGCTGCACACCGACGACTGCGCCGGTGATCGAGCGGTTGACATAGACATTGCCCGCCGGAACCAGCGCCCGGATGCGGGCGGCGAAGCTATCGAGGCGGCTGTGGATGCCCAGCGTCAGGCCATAGCCGCGTGCGGCGAGGCGGCTGGCAACGAGGTCCAGTTCATCGGGGGCATAGCGATAGACATGCAGGATCGGCCCGAAGACTTCGTGTTCGAGGAAATCGGGGCTGGGGACTTCGGCGAGGACGGGGCCGAAGAAGTGGCCTTCCTGTGCAGGAGCCGCCAGCCGGTGCAGAATGACCGCCTCACTTTCCAGCCTCGCGACATGGCTTTCCAGCGCCTGTTTCGCCGCCGCATCGATTACCGGGCCGATGTCAGTTTCTGGCAGTGCCGGATCGCCCAGCACCAGCGCGTCCATCGCGCCGATCAGCGTGGTGATCACCGCGTCGGCGCTCTCTTGCGGCAGATAGAGCATCCGCAGGCCCGAACAGCGCTGGCCTGCCGAGCCGAAGGCGGAGACAATCGCATCGTCGACCAGTTGCTCTTTCAGCGCGGTGGTATCGGCGAACATGCCGTTGAGCCCGCCGGTCTCGGCGATCAGCGGGATGATCGGGCCCCGAAACTCCTGGGCGCGCGCGGCAAGCGCGCGGTTGATCGACCAGGCGGTATCGGTGCCGCCGGTAAAGGCGACGCCATCAATGCCGGGGTGCGCAGTGAGCAAGGGGCCGACCGTGCCGCCATCACCCGGCAGCAGCGCCAGCAGATCGGCGGGCAGCCCGGCTTTATGGAACAGCCGCACCGCCTCGGCCGCAATGCGCGGGGTCTGCTCGGCGGGCTTGGCAAGCACGGCATTGCCTGCGGCGAGCGCGGCGGCGATCTGCCCGGTGAAGATGGCGAGCGGAAAATTCCACGGGGATATGCACACGAACGTGCCGCGCCCGCGCAGTTCCAGCGCGTTGGTTTCGCCCACTGGCCCGGGTAGCGGGGTGAGGCCGCAGAACTGCTTTTCCGCCAGCGCCGCGTAATAGCGGCAGAAGTCAGCCGCCTCGCGTAGTTCGGCAATGCCATCCTCAAGTGTCTTGCCCGCCTCGCGCGCCAGCAGGGCAATCAGCGGGTCGATATGGGCTTCGAGTGCGTCAGCCATGGCGCGCAGCACTGGCGCGCGACCGGCTCCGCCCCGCGCATCCCAGGCTGGCTGGGCGAGCAAGGCATGGGCAGCGGCGCGATCAATATGGCCGGAGGTGGCATCGGCAGGGGGAGCGGGGTAATTTGCCTCGAGCGCCGCCACCGCTGCGGCCAGCCGCGCGCGTTCGGCGGTAACCGACAGGTCGATCCCCAGCGAATTGCGCCGCTCGGCCCCGTAGATATCGCGCGGCAGGGCAATGCGCGGGTGCGGCCCCGGCGCGGCGGCAAGCTTGGCCACCGGATCGCCGACCAGCACCTCGGGCGGCACCTCATCATCGAGCAGATCGTGGACGAAGCTGGAATTGGCCCCGTTTTCCAGCAGGCGGCGCACCAGATAGGGCAGCAGCTCATCATGCCCGCCGATCGGCGCATAGGCGCGCAGGCGGATTTCGCCCGTCTCACGTCCGGCATCGATAATAAGCGCTTCGCGCCCGGCTGCGGCATAGAGCGCCTCGCCCATGCCGTGCAGCCGCTGGTGCTCGATGGCGACCCCGGCATGCCGCGCCATCAGCCGCACCGCAGCGAGCGAATGGGCGTTATGCGTGGCGAATTGCGGATAGAGCAGCGGGCTGGCAGCGATCAACCGGCGCGCGCAGGCGAGGAAGTTGACGTCGGTCGCCGCCTTGGTGGTGAACACCGGATAACCGGGCCTCCCGGCGACCTGCGCGCGCTTGATCTCGCTGTCCCAATAGGCACCCTTGACGAGGCGCACCATGATCCGGCGGCCTGAGCGCCGCGAAAGGTCAGCCAGGCCATCGAGCACTGCCATAGCCCGCTTCTGATAGGCCTGAACCACCACGCCCAGACCGCTCCAGTCGCCCAGCTCTGCCTCAAAGGCCAGCTGCTCGACCAGTTTGAGCGAGAGCACCAGCCGGTCCGCCTCTTCGGCATCGATCGACATATTGAGATTATGCGCTGCGGCCAGAATGGCGAGGCGCTTGATGCGGGGATAAAGCTCATGCCACACCCGCGTCTCCTGCACGGCGGCATAGCGCGGGCACAGCGCCGAGAGTTTCACCGATATGCCGTGGCCCTGTTCGGGCGAGGCATCGCCGCGCGCCGCGCCGACAGCAGCGATGGCATCGGCATAGATGCGCTCATACCGCGCGGCATCATCGGCGGTGCGCGCGCCTTCGCCAAGCATGTCGAACGAGCACAGAACATCCTCTTTCGCGGCGCGCTCGAGCCCTTCGGTGATGGTGCGCCCCAGCACAAACTGGTTGCCCATGATGCCGACAGCGGTAGCCACCGCGCGGCGGATCACCGGTTCACCCATGCGGCGGGCGAGGCGGTGGACGGCACCGGTTATCTGCGCTGCATCAGCCTCTGCCGAAAGGATAGAGCGCGACAGCACCAGACCTCTGGTGGCTGCCTCGACCAGCAGGCTGTCAGACTTTCCGGCGTGCGCGGCCCAATCGCCCGAAAGGATCCGCTCGGAAATCAGGGCATCGCGTGTCTCAGCATCGGGGGTACGCAGCAGTGACTCGGCCAGACCCATCAGCGCCAGGCCTTCATCGGTATCGAGCGAATATTCGGCGAGGAAACCCTCCATCAGCCGTTGCCGTCCGGCATGAGCGCGCGCGCCGACGACCAGTGCCGCTGCTTCGGTGCCGACCTGATGGCGATCAGCTTCGCTCAAGGGTGCGAGCGCCAGCAGTTCGGCCACGGCTTTGGTCTCATCGCGATACTTGGCGTCGTCGAGCCGGTCCCAGAACTGAATTTGCGGCGTCATCAGTTCCCTTTCACTCCAGGGAAACAATATTAGTTTCTATTGTAACGAATGACAATGGGGCGATCAAAGCTGCCGCATACCGGTGGCTTCGCTTTCCGTGAAAACCGGAACAATGTCGATTGCCTTCAGCAGCACCAGTGGAATCCGGCGCGCGGTGGCGGCCTGATAATTGGTGTAGAATGGATAAAATTCAGCCATATGCGCCCAGACCTTGTCATGCTCGGTGCCATCTGGAACCCGCAATATCGCATGGAACGCCTGCGTTGCGATCTGGAAATCGACCTCGCCCGCAGCGATCAGGTTGAGATACCATTCGGGGTGCTGGTCGGCCCCGCCCTTGGAAGCGACGATCACCACTTCACCGCCAACCACGCCATAGCACAGCGGCGTGATGAACACCTTGCCGCTCTTGCGCCCGGTATATTTGAGCAGCAGATGGGTGCCAAGGCGCGGCCCGCCGACCGCAGTGATATCCATGATGTGGCCTTCAGCGCCGCCCGATTTTAGATACATTTCGCGGTGTTCGGTGCTCCAGTCCTTGCGCGTGTCACGGATTGCGGCGGAACTATCATCGCTCATGGCTGGCATCCTTGCCTCGGGTGGTCTGGCATCCAACCTAAGCCGCGATCCGTCAGCCGCGCAAGCATGGATGGATCGCACTGGCGGTCAGCGCCGCCCCTGCCGCTGCGGCCATATCGGGCACCGCGCAGGCCGCGACATATTCCGCCTGCAACCGGGCCACCAGTTCCTCTGCGCCGGGAATATCATCGATCAGGCCGATGCCCTGTCCGCCGCTCCAGATATTGCGCCAGGGGGTCTTGCCCTCGGGCAGGTGATCGGTGCTGCGGCCCTGGGGGATGAACAGGTTGTCGGGATCAAGCCCGGCCTCACGCAGCGAGGCCTTGAGCCAGCTTGCCGGATGCCCGTTGACCCCGGCGGTATAGACCACATCGGCCACGCCGCCGGCGACCAGCATCGCCTTGTAGGCATCCGGTGCGCCGCTTTCGCGCGTGGCGATGAAGCGCGTGCCGAGATAGGCAAGGTCAGCCCCCATCACTTCGGCCGCGCGGATCGATGCGCCGTTGCTGACCGCGCCCGCCATGATGATCGTGCCGCCGAACATTGCGCGTACCTTGGGGATGAAGGCGAGGTGGCTGATCGTGCCGGTGTGCCCGCCGCCGCCCGCGCCGATGCAGACGATGCCATCAACACCGGCGGCGGCGGCCTTTTCGGCAAAGCGGATCGTCGTCGCATCGTGGTAATGCAGCATACCGTGATCGCGCACCAAGGGCGCGTTGGCAGTGGGATCGCCCACTGACGTGACGATGATATCAACGCCATACTGGCGGCACAGCGCCAGATTTTCAGCAAATTCGCGGGCGCTTTTGTTGGGCGAGACATTGGCAGCCAGCGGCCCGATCACGCGCGCGGGATGCTCACCTTCAAAGCGCGCCAGCGCCTCGCGCACTTCGCGTAAGTGCACCTCGAACTCGGCCAGATCGCGGCAATGGTTGGCGGTGAGCGAACCGACGATGCCCGCCTTGCAGCAGGCGATGGCCAGCGCGGGTGTGCTGCACAGGAACATCGGCGCGCAGAAAGCCGGCAAAGTCAGCCGGTCCCGGATTGTCTGCGCCAGTGCCATGAAATCGTCCCTGTTGAATCTCGAGCTGCACTACAGCCTAAAGCACAACCTCGATCAACTGCGGCCCTGCCTCGCGCACCGAATTCGCCAGTGCGTGGTGAAAGTCCTCAGCCGTAGTGACGCTGACGCCGGGAACACCCATGCTTTTGGCCATGGCCACCCAGTCAATCACCGGCTTGTCGATCTCCATCATCTCCAGCGCCTGGCGCCCCGGCGCACCAAAGCCCATCGCGGCATATTCGCTTTTGAGGATCTGGTACGAGCGGTTGGCGAAGATCACCGTGGTCACGTTCAATCCCTCGCGCGCCTGGGTCCACAACGACTGGATGGTGTACATCGCGCTGCCATCGCCTTCGAGGTTGATCACCCGCCGATCCGGGCAGGCAATCGCGGCCCCCGTGGCGACCGGCGTGCCAAAGCCGATCGAGCCACCCATGTTCTGCAGCGTATCATGCGGCAGCGCACCTTCGGTCAGCCCCATCGAAGCGCGCCCGGTAGTGATCGATTCATCGACGAGGATGCAGTGTTCGGGGATGGCGGCGGCGAGCGCATGGGCAATGCTCACCGGATCGAGCGGGCCATGCGGCACCGGTGTTTCGATCCGCGCCTGAAACTGCGCCTGCGCGCCCGTTGCACCCAGCGCATCGAGCAGCATGTCCATTGCCGCGACGCCATCCTCGCCCTTTTCGGCAAGGCTGTGGATCTGGCATTCGGGATTCTGCAACTTGCTGGGGCTGCCGGGATAGGAAAAGAAGGCAATCGGCTCGCCGGTCTCGACAGTAACGATGTGGCGGAAATCCTTGAGGAAATCTATCGCGGCGGGGACGAAATAGGGAATACGCTCAAGCGTCACCCGCCCCGCGCCGCGCTCGATACGGTTGGTGAAAAAGTGGGTGGCGATGCGGCAGCCGGTGGCGGTGGCGATGCGGCCCGCCAGTTCGGGGCCGCGACCCCGGCAGCACTTGTCAGCCAGCAGCAGCAGCACCGGGCCATCGGCCTGCCGGATCATCCGCGCGACATGATCGACGCGGGCAGCGGGCGGCGCGGTGCGGACAGGCAGTTCGATGGGGAACTGCGCTGGCTCACCGGCATCACCCCATGAGGTGTCTCCCGGCAGGATCAGCGTGGCGATCTGGCCTTGCCGTGCAGCTGAGACGGCGCGGGCAGCGTCTCCCGCCAGCGTCATCGCACTGTCGGTCCGCCGCACCCAATGGCTCAAGGGCCGCGCCAGACCTTCGATGTCGGAGGTCAGCGGTGCATCATATTTGAGGTGGGCGCTGGCATGTTCGCCGACAATGTTGACGATCCCCGAGCTGGCCCGCTTGGCATTGTGGATATTGGCAAGGCCATTGGCGAGGCCGGGGCCAAGGTGCAGCAAGGTTGCCGCCGGGGTCTCTGCCATGCGGAAATAGCCATCCGCCGCTCCGGTTGCGACGCCTTCAAACAGGCACAGCACCGATTTCATCGCCGGGTTTTCCAGCGCGGCGAGGAAATGCATTTCCGAGGTGCCGGGATTGGCAAAACAGACATTCACGCCCTGTCCGACCAAAGTCGAGACGAGGGATTCAGCGCCATTCATATGAGCTTCCGCTTGCGGTTTTTCGAAGATGGTCTTCCTGCCCGGTTTCGCGCTCTGTCTCAAGGGGCCCAGCGATTGAATCATAAACAACCCTTCGTCATTGCGAGCGAAGCGCAAGCAATCCAGAGCGTACCGCGCAACCTCTCTGGATTGCTTCGGCCTGCGGCCTCGCAATGCCGCGATTGACCCCGGCGCACCTTACCATACAATCAGCAAGACCAGTTGATTTATGATTTACCGTGTATCATAAGTGCCGGACACCAGCCGGGAGAGAATGATGCGTGCGACAGGCACAAAATGGGGTGCAATGGCAGCAATTGCCGTGTTTTCAGGGGCTGCGTTGCTCGCCGGTGCATCAGCTCCGGCCTCGCCGCCTGTCCCGATTGGCAGCGGCGCGGAATGGCACAACGTCAACGGTGATTCCAACGAGACCGGCTTCAGCACGCTGAGCCAAGTCACCCCCGCCAATGCCAGCCGCCTCGGGCTTGCCTGGCAGCTCGAATTGCCGGGCGAAACATCGTTGCAGGCCGCGCCGGTGGTGGTGGACGGCGTACTCTATTTCACCGGCTCCTACGGCGATGTCTATGCGGTAAACGGGGTCAGCGGCGCGCTGTTGTGGAAGTTCGAACCGAAGATCTGGGAGCACAACCCGGTCAAGATGAACTACGGCTTCGGTGCCAATCGCGGCGTTGCCTATGCGGGCGGCAAGATCTTCTCTGCCGCGCTCGACGGCCGCCTGTTCGCCATCGATGCCAAAACCGGACAGAAGCTGTGGGAGGCGGAAACCACTGACCCCAAAGGCGGGCAAACTATCACCGGCGCCCCGCGCACCTTCCGCGGCAAGGTGATCATCGGTCAGGGCGGAGCTGATTTTGGCATGCGCGGCTATGTTTCGGCCTGGGATCAGGAAACCGGCAAGCAGGCGTGGAAATTCTATGTCGTCCCCGCCAGTCCCGAGGCGAACAAGGGTGATGCGGCGATGGAAGCCGCCGCCAAGACATGGAACGGCCCGTTCTGGAAAAAGAACGGCGGCGGCGGCGGGCCGTGGGATTCGATGACCTTCGATGCCGAACTGAACCGCGTCTATGTCGGCACGGCCAATGCCTATGATTATGATCCCGAATTGCGCAGCCCCGGCGGCGGAGACAATCTTTACACCGCCTCCATCGTCGCGCTTGATGCCGATAGTGGCAAGTATATCTGGCACTATCAGGTCAACCCGCGCGATGCCTGGGACTTCGATTCCACCCAGCAGATGACGCTGACCAGCCTCAAGATCGGCGGCAAGCAGCGCAAGGTGCTGATGCAGGTGCCCAAGAACGGCTTTTTCTATGTGCTTGATCGCCAGAGTGGCAAGCTGATCTCTGCCGGGCAGATCGCCAAGCAGAACTGGGCGGAGCGGATTGACGTCAAGACCGGCCGCCCGGTTGAGAAACAGGGCATCCGCTATGAAAGCGGATCATCGGTGATCTATCCTTTTGGCGGCGGCGCGCACAGCTGGATGCGGATGGCCTACAGCCCGCAGACCGGGCTGGTCTATGTGCCGACGATGCAGATGGGCACGCGCTATTACAAAGGTAATCCGGCACCCGATGAACTGAAAGTCGGCGGGCTGGTGATCGGCACTGCTCCGCCTGAACCCGGCGACGGCAAGGGCACGCTGATCGCCTGGGATCCGGTAGCGCAAAAGGCGCGCTGGAAGGTGCCGCAGGACACGATGTTCAACGGCGGCACGGCGGCGACGGCTGGCGGCATCGTTTTTCAAGGCACTGCCGACGGCTGGTTCCGCGCCTATGACGCCAGGAACGGCGCGCTGCTGTGGAAGTCCTATGCCGGCATGGGCATCATCGCCGCGCCAACGGTGTGGTCGGCTGGCGGCAAGCAGTATGTGTCCATTCTGGCAGGTTATGGCGGCTCGGTGGCGGCGCTGGGCGGACCGGCGGTTGTCGGCTGGAAATATGCCATGCCGCGCCGACTGCTGACTTTTACATTGGGCGGCAAGGCAGTGCTGCCACCCTCCGATCCACCGACAATGGCGGTCAATGTTCAGGACAATCCCGAAGAGAAACTTGATCCCAAGGCCATTGCGCTTGGCCGGTCATTGTTCCTCGCCTGCGGAGCATGCCACGGTAAGGCGGCAATCGGCGCGGGCGGGCCGGGGCCAGACCTGCGTGAATCCGCTATCACGCTTGATCCTGATGCCTTTTACACCGTGGTTCATGATGGCGCGCTGATCAGCAAAGGCATGCCGGGCTTTGGCATTTTCGGAAAATCGACCATCGAAGGCCTGCGCCAGTATATCCGCGCGCAATCCCGGCTTGAACTTGAGAAGCAAGCCAAGGGCGGGGACAAGGGCAAGTGAGCCGGATCACGCTCCGCATTAACGGCAAGGCGCACAGCGTCGATGCCGATGGCAACACGCCGCTGCTGTGGGTATTGCGCGATCATCTGGGGATGACCGGCACCAAATACGGCTGCGGCGTGGCGCAATGCGGGGCTTGCACAGTCCATCTGAATGGCGAGGCGGTGCGCAGCTGTCAGGTGCCGCTGGCCGGTCTGGCCGGAGCCAATGTCACCACCATTGAAGGACTCGCGGCCAAGGGCGGGGCGAAGTTGCAGGCGCTGTGGCACGAGCTTAACGTGCCGCAATGCGGTTATTGTCAGGCGGGGATGCTGATGGCAGCGGCTGACCTGCTCAAGAAGAAGCCCAAGCCTTCTGATGCTGACATCGACGAGGCAATCACCAACCTGTGCCGCTGCGGCACCTATCCGCGCGTCAAGGCGGCGATCAAGCGCGCCGCAGGAGTGGCGGCATGAATGATATGTCCATCAATCGCCGCAGCTTCCTGATCAGCACCGCCGTGGTCGGCGGCGGCATGGCGCTTGGCCTATCCAGTGCCGAGGCTGCGCCCGCTGCGCCATGGGGACCAGATGCCGCAGCGGGAGCCGAGTTTTCCGCATGGATCGAGATCGCGCCCGATGACACCGTGACGGTGCGGGTGCCGACGCCCGAATGCGGCAATGGTGCGATGAGCCAGGCGGCGATGAATGTTGCCGAGGAATTGCACTGCGACTGGCCAAAAGTGCGCGTCGCCTTCGCCTCGGTCCGCCGCGATTTTGACGAGAAGGGATCGTACCAGACCGGCTTCCTGTCATTCTTCAGCGGTCATTCGACCGGCAAACAGCGCCTGAAAACCACGCTGCAACTGGGTGCTTCGGCGCGCGAGCGATTGAAGGCTGCGGCTGCGGCGCGCTGGGGGGTTCCGGCAAGCGAGATTACCGCTGCGAACAGTGTGCTCAGCCATGCCTCGGGCAGGAAGCTGCGCTATGGTCAGGTGGCGGCAGAGGCGGCGAAAATCGTCCTGGCCAAGGAGCCGGCGCTGAAACCGCAAGGCGAATGGACCCTGCTTGGCAAGCTCAGCCCGCCCAAACTCAATATCCCCGAGATCGCCAGCGGCAAGGCGGTCTATGGCCTTGATGTCAAGCTGCCCGGCATGGTCCACGCCGCGCTGCTGCAATGTCCGGTGCATGGCGGCAAGCTTAAAAGCCATGATGCCAGCGCGGTGATGAAACTTCCCGGCGTCCGCGCGGTGGTTGTCGTCGATCCGGCCAGAACCCCCGGCAGCCCGGTCAAGCCGCAAAGCACCTTCGGCTTTGGTGACAGCCTGTGCCAGTCGGGCGTCGCGGTGATTGCCGACCATTACTGGCAGGCGAAAACGGCACTGGATGCCCTGCCCGTCGAATGGGACATGGGCACTGGTGCCAAGTGGCAGGACGCCGAAGCCATCTTCACTGCCGCCAAGGCGCTGCGCGACAAGGGTCCGGGCCGCGACATCAAAAAAACCGGCAATGTTGCCGCTGCCACTGGCAAACGCGTAGTCGAGGGTGACTACGGCACGCCCTATGCCGAAAATGCCGCGCTCGAACCGCTGAATACCACTGCTCTGGTCACCGCTGACAGCGCCGAGGTCTGGACCAATACGCAGGATATGGCGCAGGCCTTCTGGGTGGCGGTCGATGAAACCGGACTGCCGCCGGGCAAGGTCACAATGCATCAGACCTTCATGGGCGGAGCCTTTGGCCGGCGCGGTCAGGGTGATGATCTGCGCATGGCGCTCGCCGTGGCACGTCAATATCCAGGCAAGCCGGTGAAAGTCATCTGGAGCCGTGAGGAATGCTTCCGTCAGGGCCGCTATCGCACGCCGATATTCACCAAGATGCGCGCCGTGCTCGATGATATTACCGGACTGCCGCAAGCCCTGACCGGCGATGTCGGTTATGTCGGCTCGCGCCCCTCATTCCAGCTGCCGCTCGGGTTTTCCGATCAGCCCTATTTCAACAGCGGGGTGATCCCCAATCTGCGACTGACCACATCGGCGCTGCCGGTTAACGTGCTCAACGGCGCATTCCGGGCGCCGTGCTACAACAGCCACGCCTTTATCGTCGAAACCTTCATCGACGAATGCGCAGGTGCCGCCGCGATTGATCCGCTCGAATACCGGCTCAAACTGCTGGCAAGCTGGGACAAAAGCTGGAGCGATTGTCTGCGGATCGCTGCTGAAAAATCCGGATGGGGCGCAAAACTGCCCAAAGGCGAAGGGCTTGGCATTGCCATATCCTGCTGGCCGGTCGCCAATGTCCGCAAGAACGGCACGGTGGTCGCAGCTGTGGTTCGCGTGGGCATCACGCCCGCAGGTCAATTGACGGTCAAGCAGATCGACACCGCTTTCGATTGCGGCCGCATTGCCAACCAGGATGCGGTGCGCGCGCAGGTCGAAGGGGCAACGCTGTACGGGCTCAATGTCGCGCTCAATGAGGAGCTCAGCATCAGGGACGGTGCCATCATCGAAGGCAATTTTGATGAATATGCTATCGGACGCATGGCTGATGTGCCGCCGATCAATGTCCATTTTGGCGCGCTTTCCGGCCATGACCGGCTGGAAATCATCGGCGAAGCGCCAGTCGGCCCGGTTCAGGCAGCGCTTGGCAACGCGATTTATTCAGCTATCGGCAAGCGTGTGCGGCGTACCCCGATCCGCAAGGCTGATCTCAGCTGGTCGTGAGATGATAGGAAGTCGATTGATGAACCTGCGCACCATTCTTCCGCTTTCCGCGATCATCACCGCAGCGGGCCTAGCCGCGCTGGCTGCCAGCGCCACTGCTGCGCCGCCTCCAGCCGGAGACCAGTCGTTCAAACAGCGGTGTCAGGCTTGCCACGCCCTGACCCCAGGCGGCGCTCCGGGTCCGCTTGCGCCAAACCTGCGCGGTGTGGTCGGCCGCAAGGCTGGGTCGACTCCATTCAAGACCTATAGCCCGGCGCTCAAGGCATCGAACATCGTGTGGAATGCGGCCAAGCTCGATACCTACCTTGCTGCCCCCACAAAGATGGTTCCTGGCACCCGCATGGTCATCGCGGTAAGCGATCCCGCGCAGCGCAAGGCGATCATCGCCTATCTGGCAGCCCAGCGTTAGGGCTTGATAGCATTATTCCCAGTGTAACACGCTGATTAAATTATAATAAATCACTTCGTCATTGCGAGCGAAGCGAAACAATCCAGAGCGTCCTGCGCCTGACTCTGGATTGCTTCGTCGCTATGCTCCTGGCAATGACGAAAGAAGGTGAAAATGTGGTCGGTTTTGGGTCTACCCAACCCAGTCCGCAACTTGCGCGGCCACCTGATTGGCCGCCTTGTTGAGCGCCGGGCCGACGAATTCCGCCTTGGCTGCAATGCCGGGCACCACGGCTTCGAACCGCTTGGTGGTGATGGAGCCAGTCGCGCTCGTCCACAGTGCATCATAGCGCACGACGACGGACTGGCTGCGCGCGTCATAGCCGAAATCGAGCAGGCGTCCGCTCAATCTGGTGCCGCCCAGGCTTACGGCCTCATCCGCTGAGAACACCAGATGTTTGCCGTCAGCGCGGATCGTCTCAGCCAGCAGCGCGCCGAACAGATGCGCTGGGCGTTCTACCCATTGCACCCCTTTGAGATAGGCGACGTTGCTGTCATCGACCTGCACCGCAACCCGCGTGACGGCGAGGCTGCGGTCGGTCTGCGGATCGAGCACCATGATCGCATCGGTGGCCTTGCCGCTCAGTGCGGTGCCGGCAGGCACGCTCTTGGCCGCTGTCAGCCGCAGTAGCGTGGGTGGCGGCTTGCCTCCGCCCAGACCGAGGCAGCCCGAAAGCATTAGTGCCAGAGCGGTGGGTGCGGCGGCCTTCCACCAGTTCCTCCGCCAGTTGCTCATCACATGTCCCCAAATCATGGCTTATACTCGGGCAGCTTCGGCCCGCCGAGCAGCGCACCTGCGCCTTGTTCGTCAATTTTTTCGGTGACAACCCGCAGCGCCTTGGTGGTGGCGCGAAGATCGCGGATCGCGGCTTCGGCTTGCGGCAGAGTGGAACTGGACAGCTGGCGCATAGCTGGCTTGGCCTCGCCCAGTGTGCCCTGCAATTCATCCGCCGCTTTCTTGACCGAACCGATCGCCTCTCGCAATTGCCTGGCCAGAGCCTGGCCATCGCTGCCCAGCACTTCATTGGCGGAACCGGCGACCTTCTCGAACGAGGCCAGCGTTGCTGTCGCCTGTTTCATCGTCACCTGCACTTCAGCGAGCATGGACTTCATCTGCGGCGAGGCCTGCGCCATATCGCCGGTGAACTTGTCAGTATTGGCGAGGATATTCTGGATCGAGGTCTGATTCTTGTCTGACATCAGCAAGGTCAACCGCTCGGTCAGGGTGGCGATGCGTTCCATCAGCAACGGTGCATTGGTCAGCAATTCGCCCAGACCGCCGCGCTTGGTCGGGATAACGGGAGCTTTCTCTGGCCCCGGCTCGATGATTTCCTTGGCTCCCTTGATGCCGCCGTTGAGCTGGACCGTGGACACCCCGGTAAAGCTGCCCTGGATCGTCGCCACGGTGCCTTGCAGGATCGGGATCTTTTCATCCACCGCGATGCGTACGCGCACGAAACTGGGATCCTTGGGCCACAGCTCGATTTCGCTGATCTGCCCGGCGGGAACACCGGCATAGCTGACCGATGCCCCCTTCGACAGGCCATCGACCGATTGCTTGAAGAAGATGTCATAATCATTCTGGTTGCCGCGACCGATCTGGGTAACCCACAGAACAAAGGCCGCAACCACCGCCAGCAGTGCCAGTGTGACTACTCCCACCCAGACGTGGTTCGCGCGTGTTTCCATCGCCCGCTCTATGCCCCTCTATCTGCTGATTTGTCCACGCCTGCATTTGCATTTGGCGCTGCGTATTTTTGGCTGGCTTTTGCAGTCTGTCCGCGCTCCTGGCTGCTTTTGGCGGCCCGCCCGCGCGGTCCGTTAAAATATTCCTGAATCCACGGATGGTCAGTAGCGAGCAATTCCGGGATCGTTCCCACGGCGATCACCCGCTTGTCGGCCAGCACCGCCACCCGGTCACAGATCTCGTACAGCGTATCGAGATCGTGGGTGATGAGGAACACGGTAAGCCCCAGCGTTTCCTGCAATTCCTTGGTCAGCCGGTCAAACGCCGCTGCGCCGATGGGATCGAGCCCGGCGGTGGGCTCATCAAGGAACAGCAGTTCGGGATCGAGCGCCAGCGCCCGTGCCAGACCCGCCCGCTTGCGCATGCCTCCCGATAGCTCTGCCGGATATTTCGCCGCCGCCTCTTCGGGCAGGCCCGACAGCATCACCTTGAAACGGGCGATTTCGTGGCGCAGCTCATCGCCGATCTCGGGGAAGAACTGCTTGAGCGGCACTTCGACGTTTTCCGCCACGGTCAGCGTCGAAAACAGCGCGCCGCCCTGAAACAGCACGCCCCAGCGGCTGCGGATATCGATATCCTCATCATCGCGGGCATCGGTGATCGACATGCCCAGCACCTCGATCGATCCCTCATCGGGTATCTGCAGGCCGATGATCGCGCGCATCAGCACCGATTTACCTGTGCCCGATCCGCCGACCACACCGATGATCTCGCCCCGGTTGACGGTGAGGTCGAGATTTTCGTGAATCACATGCTCGCCAAAGCTGGTCTTCAGCCCCTTGACCACAATGGGGTACTGCCCGTCAAAATGCGGCGCGGTAAAGCCAAGCGCCCCCGCCTCGGTTTCGGCGATCTCTTTCTCTTCGCTCATCCCCAGCCCACTTCGCTGAAGAACACGGCAAAAAACGCATCGAGGACAATCACCATGAAGATCGCCTGGACCACCGCCATCGTGGTCTTGAGGCCGACTTCCTCGGCATTGGCCTTGACCTGCATCCCCTGATAGCAGCCGGTCATGGCGATGATCAGGCCAAAGAACGGTGCCTTGACCAGGCCGACCCAGACATCATGGATTGGCACGACCTCCTGGATGCGGGTGAGGAAGGTCATGAACGGAATACCCAGCGTGAAGGCCGAAATGGTCGCCCCGCCGACAATCGCCATCAGTGCCGCATAGAACCCCAGCAGCGGCATCATGATCACCGCAGCGATAATGCGCGGCAGCACCAGCGCCTCCATCGGCGAAACCCCGATGGTGCGCATGGCATCAACCTCTTCAGTCAGCTTCATCGTGCCGATCTGCGCGGCAAAGGCTGAGCCCGAACGCCCAGCGACCATGATCGCGGTCATCAGCACGCCCAGTTCGCGCATGGCGATGCGCCCGGTGAGGTTTATCGTCAGCATTTCCGCGCCAAATTGCGCCAGCTGCACCGCGCCCTGCTGGGCAATGACGATGCCGACCAGAAAGCTCATCAGCCCAACAATGCCCAGCGCCGAGATGCCGACCAGTTCCAGCTGGCGAATGATCGCCGTGCCGCGAATGCGCGAAGGCTGGCGGATGACATCGCCAATGGTGACGATCAGCGCGCCAAGAAAGCCGGTGATGCCGATCATGCCCTGGCCCCAGCTGCTCACCAGACTGCCGATACTCTCGGTCACGCGGGCCAGCAGGCCCAGGCGTCCGGGGTGAATATCAGCGGTGCCGCTCGCCCCTTTGAGCGCGGCAATCAGCCGATCAGCCTTGTCATTGGTGCCGGTAATCGTGGCATCATGATCGCGCGCCACCCGCCACACGGTCCATGCCCCGACCGTATCGATATCGCTGATCTGGCTGAGATCGATCTCGGTCACGGATGCTTCGATTTCGCGCAGACGGCGGTCGGCAACGCCGATGGTCGATACGGTCAGTGGCCCGGAAAAGGCGATTCGCACCGCGCCGCCGTCCAGTTCCTCGCTCGTAAAGTCAGCCCAATCGCGCATCTGGGATACGTCATGCGGGAAAATTGGATTAGCGGCAAGGTTGAGGTGAAGATCGCCCAAACTTCTGATTTGCACGGCGGGTTGCACCTTCGTGCCCCCGCTGGCAAAGGCCGCACCATGACTGGAACCGCGCTCGACAAGACTTTTGACCCCGCCGCGATCGAGGCGAAGTGGTATGCCCATTGGGAAGACAACGGCCTGTTCCGCCCCGAACGGCCTGATGCCGAGCCGTTCACCCTGGTCAACCCGCCGCCCAACGTCACCGGATCCTTGCATATCGGCCATGCACTCGACAACACCTTGCAGGACGTGGTGATCCGCTACGAGCGGCTGCGTGGGCGTGATGCGCTATGGGTGGTCGGCACCGATCATGCCGGCATCGCCACGCAGATGGTGGTCGAGCGCCAGCTGGAGGCAGCGGGCGACAAGCGCAGCAATTACAGCCGCGAGGAATTTGTCGCCAAGGTCTGGGACTGGAAGCACGAGAGCGGCGGCACCATCACCCAGCAGCTGCGCCGCCTCGGCTGCTCGATGGACTGGTCACGTGAACAGTTCACCATGGACCCGCACTTTACCAAGGCGGTGGTGAAGGTATTTGTCGATCTGTATAATCAGGGCCTGATTTACCGGGATAAACGGCTGGTCAACTGGGACCCCAAGCTCAAGACCGCGATTTCCGATCTTGAGGTGGAAACCCGCGAGATCAAGGGCCACTTCTGGCACTTCCGCTACCCGCTCGCCGACGGGGTGAAGCTGGCGGACGGCAGCGATCACATTGTCGTCGCCACGACGCGCCCCGAGACCATGCTCGCCGATATGGCGGTGGCGGTGAATGCTGACGATCCGCGCTATCAAAGCGTGATTGGCAAGGAAGTTGTGCTCCCGATCACCGGGCGGCGGATTCCGATTGTTGCCGACGAACACGCCGATCCGGAGCTGGGCAGCGGCGCGGTGAAGATCACGCCGGGGCATGATTTCAATGACTTTGAAGTGGGCAAACGCGCCGGGTTCAAACCTGCGGAAATGCTCAATATGTTCGATGCCGAGGCAAAAGTGGTGCAGGTCAGCGACGGGCTGATCCCAGCGGAATACGTCGGCACAGACCGCTTCGCCGCGCGCGATGCCGTGGTTGCGCAGATGAAGGCGCTCGGCCAGCTTGTGACCTTCACCGTCACCGCCAAGGACGGCGAAGTCACGACAAAGGACGCCGAAGACCGCGTGATCCAGACGCCCTACGGCGACCGCGGCGGCGTGGTGATCGAACCGTGGCTGACCGACCAATGGTATGTCAACGCCGCCGAACTGGCGAAAGCGCCGATTGCGGCGGTGCGTTCGGGTGCAATCGAGATCGTGCCGAAGAGCTGGGAGAAGACTTACTTTAACTGGATGGAGAACATCCAGCCTTGGTGTGTGTCTCGGCAGTTGTGGTGGGGGCATCGGATTCCGGCTTGGTTCGGACCAAAGAAGACAGAAGACGCTCTCATTTACGATGGCCGTTCACCGGAAAGGCACAAAGTCTTCGTCGCGGAGACGGGTGAAGCCGTACTGGCACTCGCTCGAGAGTATTATGGTTCGAAGTACGAGCCCTACCTGTCAGAGATGCCGGCCACAGAAGGGCGAACTGGATGGAACGCAGAAGCAGCAATAGGTTCTAACCGGCTCCCACTGCTGCAAGATTCCGACGTCCTCGACACCTGGTTCTCCTCCGCGCTCTGGCCCTTCGCCACGCTGGGCTGGCCGGAGGATGGCGCTAAAGCCCTCCCCCTAGAGGGGGAGGGTTGGG
>JANOYZ010000153.1:0-2462 GCA_031429135.1 Novosphingobium sp.
GCCTGACATCGCTCCGCGCCAGGCTCGGTGCCCTGCGTGATGAAAGCGCGGTGCTCGCCAGGTCATTGCGCGACGGCGAAAATGCCGGGTTGGAAAGCTTTGCCCAGGCGCGCCAGCGGATGGAAGACGGCGTTCGCGAAACACTGGGGAAACTCGAAGAACTCGATCTCCAGGTCATCGAGGCCTCGCGGGCGCGCATCGCGGCGCTGAGTGATGAGGCGAGCAGTTTTGATGCCAGACTAATTGAACGCAACCGCCTGTTCACCGTTGAAATGGCGCAGCGCACACAGCAAGCAGCCAATCAGCATGATGTCGAGCTTGAGCGGATTAATGGCCTACTCGCCTCGATCGATGCCGCTCTTGCCGATCGGCACAATCGGCTTGAAGCAGATTCTGCGCGACTGGTCGGGCACAGCGAAATCATCGCCACACGGATTGAACAGGCAAGCATCACCGTTCGCGCTATCGCCAGTTTCACCCGCGAAACCGAAGATGGACTGACCAATAGCCTCACACGCCTGTCCGATCATCTGGATGGCAGCCGCGCGGTGCTGAGCGGCACTGATGGCGAGATAGCCAAGCTCACGGATGACAGCGTACGCCTGCTCGAACTGTTGCAAGCCAGTTCACAGCTGAGCCGCGAACAATTGCCAGAGGCTCTGGCTGTGGGTGATGAAAAGCTTGCTGAACTCGAAAACCGTATTGGCGAAGTGCAAGCATCCGTCGTCCGGGCAGCAGAGCGCAGCGAAGCTCTGGCGGCAAGCGTCGAAGCCACCCGCGTGGCAATCGGCCAGTCTCTGGGCGAAATCGGGGCACTGCAAACTGGGCTTGAACACGGTGCAGTGCGGCACGGCAATGCCCTTGATTATCTCAGATCAACGCTGGTGACGCTTGACAGGGACAGCAGCAGACTGGCTGAGTATTCACGCGATGAATTATCGGGCGCGCTTGAAAAGCTCACCTCGGCCACCAGACAGGCGGTTTCAACGCTGGAAGAATCGGGAACCAAAACCATAGCTGCACTGGCCGACAAGCTCGGCGAAGAGAGTGCTGTCGCCATTGAGCGAGTGCTTCGGGTGCGCACTGCCGAGGCAGTCGGCCAGCTGGAGGAAGCTGCTGGCCATGCTGCTGGGATCAGCCGTGAGGCGGCGATCAATCTTCGTGATCAGCTGGCCAAGATCAGCGAACTCACTGACAACCTCGAACGCCGCGTCGCGCACACCCGCGAGCGTGCCGAGGAGCAGATCGACAATGACTTCTCGCGCCGCGTCGCGCTGATCACCGAAAGCCTCAACTCCAACGGTATCGACATTGCCAAGGCGCTCTCCAGCGACGTGACGGACACGGCCTGGGCCGCCTATCTGCGCGGTGATCGCGGCGTCTTTACGCGCCGCGCCGTGCGCCTGCTGGAAACATCGGAGGCTCGCTCAGTCGCACAGATTTACGGCGAGGACGGCGAATTTCGCGAGCATGTCAGCCGCTATATCCATGATTTCGAAGGCATGTTGCGCCAGATGCTGTCCACCCGCGATGGCCATGCGCTCAGCGTAACCCTGCTGTCATCGGATATGGGCAAGCTCTATGTCTCGCTGGCGCAGGCGATCGAGCGGTTGCGCGATTGATCTCAGTGTGACTTCACAGCGGTGAAATCAGGCGGACCACCGGTGAAATCGAGGTCTGTTGCTGAAACCCAGCCGTTGACGTAGTTGAGATAGAACAGCCCGAAGAGCACCACCGCCAGCACCGTCGCACGCTTGGCAATGTGGCCGGGCCGGAATTCCACCGGTGCGCTGTGCGCCTGTCCCGGCACCATGCCGCTATCCCCGCCATCACGCTCGACATCCGAATGCGTGCGAACGCCGAAGGGCAGCACGAGGAAGGCGCTGAGCACCCAGAACAGCGTGTAAATCGCGATTATCGATGTCCAGCGCATCGGTTCAGTCTACCAGCATCACTTGAACTTGCGGTTTTTTGCCACACCAGCGGTTTGCCGCGCGGCGGGCGGCAAGGCGCGCCGCTTCGATCACCACATCGCGGTCTTTGGCGTTGGCGCCCTTCAACTTGGCAACCGCTGTCATGACATCGCGTTCGGCTTCCTCGCGAAACAACTCGTAATCTTCCTCGAGCGGCAGTCCGATACCGGCGACTTGCGCCTTGCCCTTGGGGCCAACCACCACCATCAGCATTCCGGCCTGTGCCAGCCGGCGACGCATGACCATGGAGATGCCGTCCGCCGGCGCAATGATATCACCATCAAGGATCAGGCGTCCTGCTCTCACCTCGCCAAATTTGCCAGGCTTGCCAGGGGCAAGGCGCACGAGATCGCCGTTCTTCTGGACGACCTGCTGCGGAATTCCCGAAGCCGCACCCAGCCTTGCCTGTTCGGCCATGTGGCGCATTTCGCCATGCACCGGAAGCAGGATCTGCGGTCTGATCCAGCTGTAGAGCGCCTGCAATTCAGG
>JANOYZ010000154.1:0-3536 GCA_031429135.1 Novosphingobium sp.
CATCTGCCCGGCCTTTGATGCGGCTTTGTTGATGCCGCTGGCTTCCATCGCCACAAGGCAGGGTGGCTGCGACGCAAAGAATGCCAGCACCTTGTGTCGTCGCAATGTCTTGCGGAAAACAACCGCGCCAGACCCATCCGCGCCGTGAGCCTGAAAAACCAACTTTGCCAAATCCAAACCGATTGTGGTAACCTCTTCCATGGATGCCTCCTTCTAGTGGTGTTCAACACCTCCACTATGGCACATCAAGGCCTCGGGGGGCGTCCACCCCATCAGGGATGGATGCCGTGCCGCGACGGAGCATGGAATGAACAAGTCAGTTTTAGCCGATAAGCTCCAGCCTTCGCGGATTGCGCGGGTCCGCGGGACATTCGATCAGGTGCTCGGCGCGCGTTTCGGCAAATTGCTGGAGCGCGTCGGCTTTGCTCCCAGAGGCGGCAGAGGCATTGCTCACGGGCCGGCGCGGCTGATCCATTTTGCCGAATCGCTGTTGTCATTCAGCGGCAAGGCATCCGGACCATCGCTGGCTTCGGCCTTTTTTGATCTTTATGAAGCAAGCAGTGCCGATGAACGCCGCGCCTTTCTCGCCGAAGTGCGCGCCCGTTTCCCGCGCGATGGTCAGGCGATTGATCAGGCTATCCAGCGCTGGCAGGAAAACCCGGACGAAATGACCGCCAAGGCGTTGCACAAGGCGGCGGAATCGCGGTGTCAAAAGCTGATACGCCTGCTCAATCTGGCTCCTGGCGGCACCCGGCGGCTGATCCAGATGCGCGCCGATCTGCTTTCCGGCGGCAAGCTGGGCCGGGCCGAAGCGGCGCTCGATGCTGATTTCGAATATGTCTTTACCGGCTGGTTCAATGCCGGGTTCCTCGAGCTGCGGCGGATTGACTGGGAGACTTCTGCTTCCGTGCTCGAAAGAGTGATCCGCTATGAAGCGGTCCATTCCATCGAAAGCTGGGACGATCTGCGTTCGCGGGTCGAACCGGCAGACCGGCGCTGCTATGCCTTTTTTCACCCGCAGATGGCCGATGATCCGCTGATCTTCGTCGAAGTGGCGCTGACGAATGTGTTGCCCGATGCGATTGGCCACATCATCCATGAGCAACGTGCGGTGATCGATCCGCGCAGCGCCAGCCATGCCATCTTCTATTCGATCTCCAACTGCCAGCAGGGGTTGCGGGGAATTCCCTTCGGAAATTTCCTGATCAAGCAGGTGGTCGAACTGCTGCGTGCGGAGCTGCCGCAGCTGTCGTGCTTTGCCACGCTGTCGCCGGTTCCGGGTTTTTCCCGCTGGCTGGCCGTCAATCAACCGGGCGAACTGGCCCCCGAAAGTGTTGCCCTGCGGGCCGAAGCAGCGCGTTATCTCGTCACCGGCAGAAGCGAGCGGGGCGAGGTGCTCGATCCGGTGGCGCGCTTCCACCTTGGTAACGGCGCTCGGCTGGAAGCGGTGCATGATCAGGCTGACCTTTCCGCCAATGGTCTGCGCCAGTCGCACGGGGTGATGGTCAATTACGTCTATGACCTTGCCCGCATCGAGGCGAACCTGCTGGCGCTTACCGAACTCGATCAGGTGGCCTGCTCGGATCAGGTTGAGGCGCTGGTCAAGCAGGCCGAAACCGGGCGGGGAGAAGCTTCGCCCAAGGCGGCCTAAGCCGTGCCGTGTCTGCGCAGCTTGCGGTTTGTCCATGCCATCACCCGTTTTTCAACACAGTGCCAGCTCAGCCAGCCGCACAGGCAGGCACCGATAAATGTAAGGATGGCGCAAAGCACCAGCGGCATGGCTGGCCAGTACCACAGCAGCAGTTTTCCGATCGGCCAAGCATAGAGATAGACGCCATAGGAAATATCGTCGCCATCGTTGATCCGGCTGAGTGGTCCGGTGGTTGAAAGGCAGGCGAGCGCGAAAATGGCATAGCCGCCCAGCAGTGCGAGCGCCGGTTCGGCGAGCCAGGGGACGAGCAGGCACGGGATCAGCAGCAAAGCTGCCAGCAGCGCGCGGCGCGGCGTGTAGATGATCTTTTGGCGGTATAGGTAAAACAGCGCGCCGATGAGAAAGATGCCGGAAAGCCGAAGTGTGGCAGGCAGATCATCGAACAGCAAGCCATGCCCCGGAACGTGCTGAGCGACCCCGCGCAGCGCCGTGGCGGAATAAATCTCAAAGCTGGCGAGCATTGCCGCCGCCATGACTGCGACCAGCCAGGGCCGCTTGAAGGCACCGGCAAGCCCGAGCACCAGCACCAGCATATAGCAGCGAAACTCGAAGGAAATCGTCCACATCGGTGCGTTGAGCACTGCGAACTGCGTTCCGGCAAAGACACCGGGCGCATGGGGCATCTGCAACAGCAGCAAGGCTTGGGCGGATGCCCCGGCTTGCTGAAACAGCACTTGCAGACTGGCTCCGGCAAGCGGCGCAACGATCATCAGGGATACCAGACTGGCGGCGATAAAGGCCGGGTAGATCCGGGCAATGCGGCGCTTCAGATAGATCAGGGCATTGCCATGCGCGAGGTAGCTCGCACAGATCAGATAGCCGCTGATCAGGAAGAAGGCATCGACCGCCAGCTCGCCGAAGGAAATTGTCCCGAATGCCCGCGTCAGCAACTCGCGGCTGCGATTGCCATCGGCCATTTCCGGTGTGTGCGAGACGATCACCAGCGCGGCGAAGAACAGCCGCAGAAAGCCGAAGCCATTGCCGTGGCGCAGCGGTTGCGGATCAGGCGTCAGGCTTGCGGGTTGTGACGAAACAGGCATCATCCGCTGGTACCCAGCTCTAACTGCGGCGACAAGCGCGCTGGGCAATTGCCCTCGCGCTTGCGGCGTTCTAGAGCCGGTCGCATGGCCGATACGCTCAAGATAACGCTTGCCCAGCTCAACCAGTCCGTCGGCGATCTTGCCGGCAATGCCGCCGCCATGCTCGTCGCGCGTGACCGGGCAAAGGCGGCGCGGGCGGATTTCATTGTTTTTCCCGAGCTGCAGCTGATCGGTTATCCGCCCGAGGATCTGGTGCTCAAGCCCGCATTGATCGAGCGCGCCGCTGCAGAACTGGAAAATCTGGCAAAGGCCACAGCCGATGGCGGCCCGGCAATGCTGGTCGGCTCGGTCTTCGTGCAGGACGGCGCGCTGCATAATGGCGTGGCGCTGCTGGATGGCGGCAAAGTCGCGGCGATCCGTTTCAAGCATGAGCTGCCCAATTACGGCACCTTTGACGAAGTGCGCCTGTTCCAGCCCGGCTCCTTGCCAGAGCCCATCGTCCTGCGCGGGGTGATGATCGGGGTGCCGATCTGCGAGGATATCTGGCACCCCGATGTTTGCCGGCATCTCGCCGATTCCGGTGCCGAACTGCTGATCTGCATCAACGGCAGCCCCTATGAGATCGACAAGGATTCGCTGCGGATAGACGGCGTGGCCAAATTGCGCGCGGTCGATACCGGCTTGCCGCTGGCTTACCTCAACCGTATCGGCGGACAGGATGAGCTGGTGTTCGATGGTGCCAGCTTCGTGATCAATGGCGATGGCAGCCTCGCGGTGCAGATGGC
>JANOYZ010000155.1:0-7507 GCA_031429135.1 Novosphingobium sp.
CCTGTGGCGAAGGCCAGCACAGTGTCGCTGGTCGAGGTGTCGCTATCGACGGTGATGCAGCTGAAGGTCGAGCGGTTGGCGGCGGAGAGCAACTGCTGAAGGAAGGCGGGTTCCACGGCGGCATCGGTGAATATGTAGCCCAACATCGTCGCCATATCGGGGGCGATCATGCCCGAGCCTTTGATGATAGCGCAGAGCGTCACCGTCCGGCCATCGACTAACGCCTGGGCCATGGCACCCTTGGGGAAGGTGTCGGTGGTGCCGATGGTGCGCGCGGCATCTTCCCAGGTGCAAGCATCGGCCCCCAGCGCCGCCCCCACGCCAGCTCGCGCCTTGTCCTTGGGCAGCGGCACGCCGATCACCCCGGTGGAGGAGACTAATACCTCGCCCTCCGCGCAGCCAAGATGCTCGGCGACCTGCGCCATGATCTGCTCCACCGCCTCACGCCCGCGATAACCGGTGAAAGCGTTGGAATTGCCGGCATTGACCACCAGCGCCCGCGCATGGCCCGCTTTGACAGCCAAGCGGCCAAGTTCGACTTCAGAGGAGCAGCAGACGTTCTGGGTGAACAAGCCTGCGACTGCGGTGCCCTCATCCAGTTCAACATAGGTCAGGTCACAGCGGCCCCAGTCTTTATACCCGGCGCGGGAAATGCGCAGGGCAACGCCCGCGATTGGCGGCATGGCGGGGAAGGGTGAGGCGAGGGGGGATCGGGCTTCGGACATGGATAAGTCCATATTGCCGGGGCTGGGTTTGGGCAAGTATTGCGCATATTTGCCGGCTGTCAGGGGAAGTGCAGCTCGAAAGGTATGGACCAAGGCAGCCTCGCACCCTATATCCACCACCACCAATGAAGCGCATCTTGTTCGCCTTTCTCGCCCTTATGGGCCTTGTCGCGCAGGTCGCGCCTGTTCAGGCGCGCATCAGCGGCCTGCGCGCTGCCGAGGTAGGTGCGATTGCCAGCCCCCGGATTTACGGTCAGGCGATAGCAGCTCAATCGGTGGCCAGCGAGGCTGTGGTGACTCAAGCGGACAGGAACCCGCCTAAGCGCGCGCTCACTGTCAGTTCGCATAAGCTGCTGGTCTTCATCCCCGCAGTCCAGCTCAGGGTTGATCGCGCGCTCGAATAGGGCGTCCGTTTCACCGAAATCCCTGTAGCGCGCGCCGCCTGTGCGGTTGTCGCTTATCCCAAGACAACAGGCTGGAAAGGCTCTCACGCCTTCCACAAATATTCAGGAATTCATGATGATCGGCGCAATTGCCAAGGCCGTGTTCGGCTCGTCCAATGATCGTTACGTCAAGTCGCTCGGCAAGATCGTCAGGCAGATTGCCGATTTCGAGCCGCAGTTCGAGGCACTGAGCGACGAGGAACTTCAGGCCCAGACCGGCAAGTTCCGCGGCCTGATCGAAGCGGGCAGCACACTTGAGGATATCCTGCCCGAAGCCTTCGCCACGGTACGTGAGGCGTCAAAGCGCGTGCTGGGTATGCGGCACTTCGATGTCCAGATGATCGGCGGCGTGGTGCTCCATCGCGGCGAAATCGCCGAGATGCGTACCGGTGAAGGCAAGACGCTGGTGGCGACGCTGGCGGTCTATCTCAACGCCATCGAGGGCAAGGGCGTCCACGTCGTTACCGTCAACGATTACCTCGCCCGCCGCGATGCCGACTGGATGGGGCAGATATACACGTTCCTGGGCCTGACCGTTGGCGTCATTGTTCCCAACCTTGATGAGGAACTGCGCCGCGAGGCTTATAATTCCGACATCACTTACGCCACCAACAACGAGCTTGGCTTCGATTACCTGCGCGACAACATGAAGAACGAGCGCGGCCAGATGGTTCACCGCCCGTTCAATTTCGGCATCGTCGATGAGGTCGATTCGATCCTGATCGATGAGGCGCGCACCCCGCTGATCATCTCCGGCCAGACCGACGACAAGACCGACCTTTACCTCTCGGTCGATGCCATCGTGAAGCAGGTGACGCCCGAGGATTATGAGGCGGACGAAAAGACCAAGAACATCACCCTCACCGAAGACGGTGTCGAGCGGATCGAGCGCCTGCTGGAAGCTGCCGGGCTGCTCGAAGGTTCGAACCTCTATGATGTCGAGAACACCCAGGTGGTGCATCACCTTGACCAGAGCCTCAAGGCCAATGTCATGTTCAAGCGCGACATTGATTACATCGTCAAGGATGACAAGATCGTCATCATTGACGAGTTCACCGGACGCATGATGGATGGCCGCCGCTGGTCGAACGGCCTGCATCAGGCGGTGGAAGCCAAAGAGGGTGTGCAGATCGAGCCCGAGAACCAGACCATGGCCTCGATCACCTTCCAGAACTATTTCCGCATGTATCCCAAGCTGGGCGGCATGACCGGCACGGCGGCGACCGAGGCAGCGGAATTCTTCGACATCTACAAGATGAACGTCGTCACCATCCCGACCAATGTGCCGGTGTTGCGCGACGATTCCCAGGATGAGTTCTACAAGAATACACAAGACAAGTTTCAGGCCATCGCCCGCCTGATCGGTGAACGCTCTGCCGATGGTCAGCCGGTGCTGGTCGGCACGGTATCGATCGAAAAGAGCGAACTGCTGTCAGAATTTCTCGACAAGGAAGGGGTCAAGCACTCCGTGCTCAACGCCCGTTTCCACGAGATGGAAGCGCATATCGTCGCCCAGGCCGGACTGCTTGGCGCGGTGACCATCGCCACCAATATGGCGGGTCGTGGCACCGATATCCAGCTGGGCGGTAACTACGAATTCCGTATCAACGACGAGGTCAAGGATCTGCCCGAAGGGGCCGCACGCGATGCCGCAGTGGAGAAGATCCGCAGCGAAGTCGCGACCGAGAAGCAAGCGGTGCTGGCGGCCGGCGGCCTCTGCGTGATCGGCACCGAGCGCCACGAAAGCCGCCGTATCGATAACCAGCTGCGCGGCCGTTCGGGCCGTCAGGGTGATCCCGGCATGTCGAAGTTCTACCTCTGCCTCGAGGATGATCTGCTGCGCATCTTCGGGCCGGACACGCTGTTCAGCCGCATGATGAATTCCAACCTTGCCGATGGCGAGGCGATTGGTTCGAAATGGCTCTCCAAGGCCATCGAAACCGCGCAGAAGAAGGTTGAGGCGCGCAATTACGATATCCGCAAACAGGTCGTCGAATACGATGATGTGATGAACGATCAGCGCAAGGTGATCTACGAACAACGCTCTGATATCATGGATTCCGAAGCGGTTGACGATGTCGTCGTCGATATGCGCGAAGAGACGGTGAACGCGCTTGTAGGCGACGCCTGCCCGCCGGGATCATACCCCGAGCAGTGGGATGTCGAAGGGCTAAAGGCCCGCGCCGCCGACGTGCTGGGTGTCGAGGTGCCGCTTGATCAGTGGATCGAGGAAGACGGCATCGATCCCGAAACGGTCAAGGAGCGCGTGGGCGAACTTGCCGAAGCCCAGATGAACGCCAAAATGGTCGATAATCAGGAGGTCTGGCGGCAGATTGAAAAGAGCGTGCTGCTCGAACGGCTCGATCATTACTGGAAAGAACATCTGTCGACTCTCGATGCCTTGCGGCAGGTGGTATTCCTGCGCGCCTATGCGCAGAAAACCCCGATCAATGAGTACAAGCAGGAAGCCTTTGGCCTGTTTGAAAAGATGCTGGAAGTGATCCGCGAGGATGTGACGCGCATCCTGGCCACCAGCCAGTTGCAGTTCCAGAAGCCGCAGGATCTGCCCGCGTTGCCAGATTTCCTCACCGGCCATTTTGATCCTTTCGCCGCCGATGGCGATGGCTACGCGCCGATGATCGGATCAGAAGCGATGCTGGCAACACTGGGATCGAAAGCGCCGCCAGTGGCGGGCGAAGATCCCTATGCCGGGATGGGCCTGTCGCGCAATGCGCCGTGCCCCTGCGGATCGGGCAACAAATACAAGCATTGCCACGGGGCAGTGGCTTAGTCCCAGCAGCATCGCGCGGAAAAGTGGGGACCGGTTTTCCGCAAATAGTGATGCGATATCAAAGACTCTTTGAGCGCGATGCGATTCAGATATAGCGCATCATGCTCTCATTCGCCTTATTCTTCCAGCTGGACAACGGTTACCGAGTGCGGCGGCAGGCGCAGCACCAGATTGCCATTTTCGGCTTTGGCGCTGAACGGCTTTGGCGCGACGCCGGATGGCGCATCGAAGCTGTTGATGGCATCGAAGCGCGGTGCTGTCAGCACCTCACCCACCGCCGAACGAGCCGTGATTCCCGCTACACTGGCGGCGAATTCGGCGGTTTTTCCGGCATCCAGATTGGTCAGTGCCAGCCAGATTTTGCCGTCTTTGCCGCGCGCCGCAATCGCATCGACCTGGGGCAGGGTGATATTGCCGAACTTGTATTCCCCGGCGTTGAAACTGATCGGCAGCAGCCGCGCATCCTGGAACGGCACATACATCTTGTAGACGTGATAAGTCGGCGTCAGCACCATCTTGCTGCCTTCGGTCAGGATCATCGCCTGCAGCACATTCACCATCTGCGCGATATTGGTCATGCGCACCCGATCGGCATGGCGCGCAAAGATGTTGATGTTCATCGCCGCTGCAATCCCGTCGCGCAGCGAATTCTGCTGCCTGAGGTGCATCGGTTCGGTGCCAGGCATTGATTTCAGCCAGACCCCCCACTCATCGACCACCAGCGCCACGGCCTTTTTGGGATCATACTTGTCCATCATCTCAGAATGCTTGGTGATGGTCTGGTCGATGTTCTGAGTCTGCATCAGTACAGTCGCATAGTTCTTTTCACCAAAGTCGGTCGCGGGTTCGGCGAACGGCTGCGACCCCCAGGTATATTGATGCAAGGATATGCCATCGATGTCCCAATAGATCGGGCTTCGCGCTTTCCACGCCTTCATGATGACTTCGGTATAGGAAGCATCCGAGCTGTTCGGGCCGGCGGCAATGCGCTTCATACCCTGGGGATTGCGGGGCAGTCCGTCCATCGGCTTGCCGGCCATCAAGTCCTTGGCGATGGCGGAAAAATCGACTGAAGGCGGAGCTTGATCGGGATTCTGGTTGTGAACGAAATGCGCAAAGGTCTTCATCTTCGTGACATATTCTTCCGCCGTGTATGGCCCGCCGCAGCCCCACATTTCATTGCCGAGACCCAGATATTTGACCTTGTAGGGTACTTTGTGACCATTGGCGGCACGTTCTTTGGCGGCAGTCGATGGCGCGACCCCGGTCATATATTCGAGCCAGTCTGCGGCCTCCTGAACCGTTCCGGATCCGACGTTAACAGACAGATAGGCTTCTGAGCCGATCTGATCGGCGAAATCCATGAATTCATGGGTGCCAAATGTGTTGGGCTCAACCGCATTGGCCCAATTGGTGTTCACCGTCGTTATGCGCTTGCTTGCCGGGCCGATGCCGCTGCGCCAATGGTATTCATCGGCGAAGCAGCCGCCTGGCCAGCGCACAACCGGCACCTTGATTGCCTTGAGGGCACCAACAACATCGCTGCGGATACCGCGAACGTTGGGGATTTTAGAATCCTTGCCGACCCAGACGCCGCCATAGATGCCCTGCCCAAGATGCTCGGCAAACTGGCCGAAGATATCACGATTGATGACCGGGCCGGGCTTGTCTGCCTGGACGCTGAGCGGACCGGGATTGGCAACCGGCGCGGGCACCGGAAGCGGCGCTGCTGTCGGCGCTGCTGCTGGCTGGGCCAGCGCCGGAACTGATACGACGAGCGCCAGGATGGCAGTGGTGCGCACCAGTGCGGCGGTCTGCTGCTTCAGTGTCATGAACATCGTATCACCTTGTCAGATCAGAATTTCATTCAGTGCGGGGATCGCGGTTTGCAGGCCGCAAAAGGCGGTCAGCGCAGGCCCAGCGGCTTGTAACAATGCACATGTGATGGTGCAATGATGCATTGCCAGACTGGGGGCAAAATCCAGACTGAGGGCAAAATATAGTTCAATTGATATAGGTCCTGACCCTCGGTGAAGCGAACGATCAGAATGCCCCCACGGCAATTGAAGGCGGTCAGCACCGTTTGCATCCGGCCTGCCCGATCAGGCGACGCGGGCTTCCTGGCGCGGGTTTGGCGCCGCATACTCCAGCACCTATGCGGCAGCCAAGGCGGCGAGGGTCGCTTGTTCGCGGTGAAACAGCAGCGCCTGCCCGATCGTGGCGGCGACGGTTTCCGGGCTGAATGGCTTGGCAATGAGATAGGTTGGCTCTGGCCGCTCGCCGGTGAGCAGTCTTTCGGGGAAGGCGGTGATGAAGATCACCGGCACGTCCATCTGCGCCAGAATATCCTTCACCGCGTCGATGCCGCTGGAGCCATCTGCCAGGCTGATATCTGCCAGCACCAGTTCGGGGTGCGCACGGTCCGCCAGGACCGCAGCTTCGCCCCGGGTGCGGGCAATGCCGGCGACATCGTGGCCCAGATCCTCGACGATCGATTTGAGGTGCAGCGCGATGATCGCCTCATCCTCGATGATCATGACATTCGATTGCAGGCTATCGGCAATCGCCTGACGGGCGGTTTCAATCTCGGTGGTGATATCAGCAACAGAACTGCCAAGGATCGCCGCCGTCTGGGCAATCGAGAAATCCTCAACCGCAGTCAGCAGCAGAGCCTGGCGGGTGTGCATCGACAGGCTGGCGACCAGACCGCCATTATTCCCGCCATTATTCCCGACACTGGACAACCCTTGCCACAGGCGGTGGAACACGCGGTACAGCTCCTGCCGGGGTGAACTGCTTTCGGCAAATTCCTGTGGCGCGGCAAGCAAGGCTTCCAGCACCTCGCGAACGGCGGCGTCACCCAGCGATTGCGATCCGGTCAGCGCCCGCGCATAACGGCGCAGGAAAGGCAGCTGTGGCCCCAGTTCAGCTTCCAGTGACATGTGTGTTCCCATTTCGTGATATCGCGGAAACCCTTTCAGCGAAGAAAAGTTCCCGCAGTGATGAAACATTTTTGCTCCTCGCGTGTTCTCCTTCCGAATCAAACCACTTGCGGCAGGGCTGAATGGACAAAGACAAAGTGATCAATGGAAAAAGAACTCGCCACAGCGACACCGCGTTCGATCCGGTTTCGGCGGCGTTGCAGCAATTGCATCAGGCAGTTCAAAGCGAGCCATTGCCCGAAGACTTCCTCAAACTCCTGGGCGAAATCGATGCCAAGATAGCCGCCGCCCGCAGCAGCTCATCGCGGTGAGCGATGTTACGCCCGAAACGCTGGCCGCCGATCAGCTGTTCCGCGACGAGCTGGTTGCGCTGATTCCATCGCTGCGCTCTTTTGCGCGCGGCCTGAGTGGCAATCGCGATATGGCCGATGACATGGCCCAAGCTGCGATGATGCGCGGCTGGGCGGCGCGGGCCAGCTTCACGCCGGGCACCAACTTCCGCGCCTGGATGTTCATGATCCTGCGCAACCAGTTCTACACCACCATCCGCAAAGACCGGCGCATGACCAGCCTTGATCCCGAAGTGGCCGAGCGGATGCTGGTTGA
>JANOYZ010000156.1:0-5023 GCA_031429135.1 Novosphingobium sp.
AGCGTATCGGTCTCGGCACCGAACGCCACTGTGAAAGCATAGGTCTTGCTGGCATCAAGCATCCGTCCGCACAGCTTGGTCGCCTCGCCCAGCGCAATCGGCAGCACACCGGTCGCCAGCGGATCAAGCGTGCCGCCGTGACCGACCTTGACCTTGCCCAACCCTGCCTCACGCAGATTACGCTTCACAGCTCCCACAGCCTGGGTCGAGCCCAGCCCGATGGGTTTGTCGAGAATGATCCAGCCGTGGGGCGACATCGCTTAGCCTGCGAAAACCGCAGCCAGCGTGAGATACCGAGCAATCACCCATTCGAACGGCGGGCCGATCAGCGATGCCACAGGATTGAAGCTCGGGATCAGCCATGGGATCATCACCAGCACGATCAGCACCAGCATGAAGCCATAACGGCGCAGTCCGGCATAGTGTCGCGCCAGAGGCTCCGGCAGCAGCCCTTCAACGATGTGCGAGCCATCAAACGGCGGGATTGGCAGCAGGTTGAACAGCGCAAGGAAGATATTGATCACCAGGAAGTTGTTGAGGTTGGCCCAGATAAACAGCCATGGCTCGCCCGGTGATGACGTTGCCTCGCCAAAAGCGCGGGTCATCAGCCCGATGCCAATTGCCGCAAAAATCGCCATGATAAAATTCGCCGCTGGCCCAGCTGCCGCCGACAGCATCATGCCCAGCCGCGGATTGCGCATGCGCTGCGCGACTACCGGCACCGGTTTGGCCCAGCCGAAAATCGGGCCACTGGCGAGCGCCAGCAGCCCCGGTACGACAATCGTCCCGACAGGGTCGACATGACGGAAGGGGTTGAGACTGAGGCGGCCCATCATTGCTGCCGTTGGATCGCCCAGAGCCTTTGCCGCCCAGCCATGCGCCACTTCGTGAAAAACGATGGCGAAGACCAGTGGAAAGATGAAGGTTAGCGCCTGATAGAGTGTCTCGTTCATCCGCCAAGTGCCTCAGTAAAATGCTTCCGGCACAAGGCCACATAGCGATCATTGCCGCCGATCTCGGTCTGCGCGCCTGCTTTCACCGCCGCGCCGCTTTCATCGACCCTCAGGTTCATCGTCGCCTTGCGGCCGCAGTGGCATACGGCTTTCAGTTCCACCAGACTATCGGCAATGCCAAGCAGCACCGCCGATCCCGGAAATAGCTCGCCCTGAAAATCGGTGCGCAAACCATAGCAGAGCACCGGGATAGCGGCCTGATCCGCCAACCTTGCCAGCTGCCAGACCTGTTGGGCGGTGAGGAACTGCGCCTCGTCCACCATGACGCAGGCCAATGGCTCGACGCGGTGAGCGGCGTTCACGCGCTCCCACAGGTCCGTCGCAGATTCAAAACGATGGGCCTCTGCCCCCAGCCCGATCCGGCTTTCAATCGCTTGGCTCTCGCTGCGATCATCGAGCGCGGCGGTCCACAGCATGGTTTGCATCCCGCGTTCGCGATAGTTGAAGTCCGCCTGAAGCAGGTTGGTGCTTTTGCCCGCATTCATGCTGGCATAGTAGAAATACAGCTTGGCCATGCGATGCGATGTGGCCTTAGCCAGCGCATTCCGCAAGGAGCACTTCAGCCAATGCCAGCGGGCGGGTGTTCATCACCTGATGGCCGGCGTCAATTCGCGGCGTGGATCTGGCATGCATCCGCCTGGCAAAGTGCTCCTGCCAAGCGAGCGGCAGGATCGCATCGCGCAAGCACAGCACATAGCTGGCCGGCAGACCGGCAAGGTGATCATAGTGCCACTCCGACTGCGCATAGCAGCTGCGCGGCCAGCCATCGTGGCCAAGCTTGTCAAGGAACGCCTCAGTCTGATCGAGGGCCATGTCGTTACAGAACATCACGCGGTAACGTTCGCGCATTGACATGCTCTCGTCAGTCAGCGCCTTGCTGCCATCGGTATCGCCAGCTTCGCGCATCCGCTTGCCGGTCATCTCTATCACTGTCAGGCCCGGATCGGGCGCGATGCAGCTGACAAAGATCAGCTGGCGGAACAGATCAGGCCGCAGTGCCGCCATGGCCGGCATGTGGGTTCCGGCCTGCGAATGGCCGACCAGCACGACATCGCGCAGACCCGCCGCCTCGATATCCTGCACCAGTTCGCGGTTGATCTCGTCAAAGCAGATAGTTGACGTATCACGCCCGCGCTTGGTTCCGCAGCCCGGTCCATCAAGCGCGAGGGCGCGATGCGCGCCCTCGCCTGCCTGGGCCATGAGCGCGGCAATCGTCTCGTCCCAGACCCAGCCCCCTTGACCGCCGCCATGTAGAAAAACGAAATCCATGTGATACTGCTCAGCCTGCAAAGTTTAACGGTTCTGGATAGCGATAGTCGCCGCAGAATGACAGGCACAGCCCAGAGGATGCGCCAGAGGATAATTAATGTATTCAATACACAACCGGAACACCCGGCTGGCTTTGCTGACCATGGTAATCGCCGTGCCAGCTGCTGCGGCTGGTCCGGCCCATCATTACACGCTCGATCCGGGCAGTTCGGCCATAGCCAAGGTTTCCTTCCTGGGCTTGTCAAGCAAGTCTGCGGGCTTCCCCAAGCTTACCGGCCGGATCGTGCTCGATCCTGCACGCCCGCAGTCGCTGGACCTCGACGTACTTGTCGATGCCCGGGAGCTTACCGCCGGTGATGGGGTCACGCTGGCACGGTTGAAGGGGGCAAACTTTTTCGATGTCAAAAATTACCCGACGATCCGTTATCACGGCACCGCCATGACCATGACTGGCGCCAATACCGCCAATGTTGCCGGAGAGCTCACCGTGCGCGGCGTGACAAAGCCAAGCGTGCTCAAGGTCAGCTTCGCCATCCCCCCGGCGAAATTATCCGGTCGCGAGGCGGTGAACATCATCGGCACCACAACCATCGATCGCCGTCAGTTCGGCATGACGGCGTGGCAGATGGTGGTCGGCACCAAAGTGACAATCACCCTCAAGGCACAAATGATACCGGGTTAATCCTCCGCCCCAAGATCACGCACAACGCGCGGATCGGCAAGCAATGTGTCGATCTTCATGGCGACGTCAAAGCTCTCATCGGGCATGAACTTGATCTTTGCCGCGAACCTGAGTTTGAGCTTGCCCGCCACTGTTTTCTGAAAGAACGCCGTATGCGTACGCAATGCCTTGAGCACAATCGCTTCATTTGAACCGAGCAGCGACTTCACATAGACATGGGCATGGCGCAGATCGGGCGACATGCGAACTTCGGTGACCGAGATGGTATGCGCCGCAAGCACCTCGTCATGCACTTCCTGCCGGGCCAGCAGTTCTGAAATGACATGGCGTACCTGTTCCCCCACCTTGAGCAGGCGGACCGAGCGGGTTTCAGGAGTGGCAGAGGGGCTGGCCATTATTGTTCGTCCATCTTTGCCAGAATGCGTTTCAGCGAGCGGATATTGCGCGCAGTGCCGCGGCATCCCAGCCGCCTGTCGATGAAAGCGCCAGTCAGCCTGGAGTTTCCGGCACCATCGACATAGTCGATATAGAGCGCGCGGTCGCCCAGTGCGAGCCTTTCCGGCCCGCGACCGCGATAGCCCTCGATCAGACTGGCAAACTGCGCCTCGCTCGGCTGGCCGCCCAGAAACTGCGTGTGAACAAGGTTTTCCGCGACATCCGCCGCAAAGGGGTTGCCGCTGATCGCACGTTCAACCTCATCGCGGCTGCGCACCGCGACATAGCTGGTGATGTCAAAGCGTTCGTCCATCATGTGAGCGAACAGCTCTTCCAGCCCCTCGGTGGGCCGATCGTCGAAAGCAAACAGCACATTGCCACTGGCGACCACGGTTTCGATCTGCTCAAAACCCTCACGCTCGAAAGCATAACGCAAGTCCGCCATGGTCAGCCGGTTGCCGCCAACATTGATCGAACCGAAAAAGGCGACATAGCGGGGCATCAGGCGTAGTACGCGATACGATACCAGATGTGGATGCTCGGTGTAGCGATTATTATCGCCACGCCGACAATCCCTGCGAGCCTTGATTTTCTGTCAGGCTCATAACCCATAGCTCACCCTATCCCACAGTCCGTTCACGCTCCTCGACCTCGAAGGTCTCCAGAACGTCGCCCGGCTTGATGTCGTTGGTATCTTGCAACACCACGCCGCATTCGAGACCCGCGCGCACTTCGGCAACGTCGTCCTTGAAGCGCCGCAGCGAGGCCACCACGGTCTTGGTGATGATGACATCGTCGCGGGTAATGCGGGCGAAGATGCCCTTCTTGATATAGCCATCGGTGACCAGAAGACCGGCAGCCTTGTCCTTCTTGCCGGCAGGGAACACTTCCTTGATCTCGGCGCGGCCAACCACGGTTTCGATCCGTTCGGGGCCCCACTGGCCAGCCATCTCCTTGGCGACGTCTTCGGTCAGGTGATAGATGACATCGAAATACTTCATCCGCACCTTGTGCCGCGCCACCATATCGCGCGCCTTGGCATTGGGACGGACATTGAAGCCGACCACCGGTGCGCCCGTGGCAAAAGCCAGTGACACATCGCTTTCGGTGATCGCACCGACGCCGGCATGCAGCACCTTGACCTTGATATCGTCATTCGACAGCCGGTTAAGCGCGTTGACAATGGCTTCGGTCGATCCCTGCACATCGGCCTTGATGACGATCGGATATTCCAGCACCGTCTGCTTGGCAGTGAGCGAGGCGAACATGTTCTCGATGGTCGCAGGCGCAGTGGTGGTGCGCTTGGCGGTCGCCTGTTCGTGGCGATAAAGCGCCACTTCGCGGGCGCGCGCTTCGTTCTCGACGACGGTGAGCGTATCGCCCGCCATCGGCACTCCGCCAAGGCCCAGCACTTCGACGGGCAGCGATGGCACAGCTTCCTTGATCTGACGCCCCTTGTCATCGATCATCGCCCGGACCCGGCCTGACTGGGTGCCGACAACGAGGATATCGCCGACTTTCAGAGTGCCGCGATTGATCAGCACCGTGGCGAGCGGCCCCTTGCCCTTGTCGAGCTTGGCTTCGATCACCGTGGCTTCGGCGCTGCGATCCGGGTTGGCCTTGA
>JANOYZ010000157.1:0-30812 GCA_031429135.1 Novosphingobium sp.
CTTCCCATCCGCCTGACCGCCCTCACCCCCTGCTTCCGCTCTGAGGCTGGCGCGGCGGGCAAGGATACGCGCGGCTATATTCGCCAGCATCAGTTCGAGAAGGTTGAGCTTGTCACGATCTGCAAGCCGGAGGACAGCGCCGCTGAACATGAGCGGATGACCAAGGCCGCTGAATCGATTCTGGAGGCGCTGGACCTGCCCTATCGCAAGCTGCTGCTCTGCGCCGGTGATATGGGTTTCACCGCGAAGAAGACCTACGATCTGGAGGTCTGGCTGCCGGGGCAAGGTGCCTACCGCGAGATTTCCTCGATCTCCAACTGCGGCGATTTTCAGGCGCGGCGGATGAACACGCGCTATCGGCCAGAAGGCCAGAAAAGCACGGAATTCGTCCACACGCTCAACGGCTCAGGCCTCGCCGTTGGCCGCACTCTGGTGGCGGTGCTGGAAAATTACCAGAACGAGGATGGATCGGTCGATGTGCCAGCCGTGCTCGCCCCCTATATGGGCGGACTGACGAAACTCGACCCACTCTAGAAATCCGCCTACCCTGAGCTTGTCGAAGGGCTGTTCTTCCTTAAGAAGGGCAGGGCTTCGACAGGCTCAGCCTGGACGGAAAAGGAAAGTTCCGGATTTGCGCATCCTGCTGACCAATGACGACGGCATCAACGCCCCCGGCCTCAACGTGCTCGAACGCATCGCCCGCCAGCTTTCGGACGACATCTGGATCTGCGCCCCGGCCGAGGAACAATCAGGTGCGGGCCACAGCCTGACCCTCACCCGCCCGATCCGCATGCGCGAACATGCCCCGCGCCGCTTTTCGGTGGCCGGAACCCCCACCGATGCGGTGACCATGGCGCTCAAGAAACTGATGCCCCAGCCGCCCGATCTGGTGCTTTCAGGCGTCAATCGCGGGGCCAATCTGGGCGATGACGTGACCTATTCGGGCACCGTTGCCGCCGCCATCGAAAGCGCGCTGGCGGGCATCCCCTCGATCGCGCTGAGCCAGGTCTATTCGAAAGAGGGCATGGCCGATGCCGTCCCCTTCGATGTGGCGGAGGATTGGGGGCGTAAAGTGTTGCAACCGCTTATTGACGCGCCGTTTGCGCCGCGTACGCTGATCAATGTCAATTTTCCGGCGATCAAATCGTCACAGGTCAAGGGTATTCGCGTGGTGCGGCAGGGCTTTCATGATTACGCGCGCGGCTCGGTGGTCGAGGGGACGGACCCGCGCGGCTACAAGTATTTCTGGTTCGGCCTGCACGGGATCGAGCATACATCCGGCCATGACAGCGATCTGGAAGCGATCAATGATGGTTATATTTCGGTGACGCCGTTGCAGCTTGATCTGACACACGAAGCCTCGCTGGCCAATCTGAAAGCACGGTTTGAATGAAACGCCCCCTCGCCCTGCTCGCGCTGGTTCCGCTGCTGCTGGCCGCAGCGCCCGAGGGTCCGGGCGATCCGGCCAAAGCAACCGTCCATGTGGTCAAGGAAGGCGAATCGCTTGGCGGCGTGGCCAGCCGCGCGGTGGTGCCGCGCGTGCTGATCATCGAGGCCAACGGGCTGAAACCGCCTTACACGCTGCGCACCGGCCAGCAGCTGGTCATCCCGCGCCGCCGCAGCCACACGGTGAAATCGGGTGAGACCGGCTTTTCTGTGGCCTATCGCTATGGCGTGTCATGGGATGCTATCGCCACCGCCAATGCAGTTGATCCGAAAAAACCGCTGAAGGCGGGCACCAGGCTGGTCATTCCGACCATGGCCAACCTTCCCGCGCCCCCGCCCGGCCCCGCGCCCGCGCCGCTGGCCCCCGGCGCTGTCTCGCCCGGCCCCAGCATTGCCCTGGCCAAAGGTGGCCCGCGCATGGCCTGGCCTGCTCCGGGCAAAGTGCTGCGCGGGTTCAAGCTGGGCGCGCATGACGGCATCGACATTGCCGGAGCCGAAGGCAGCGCCGTGCGTGCAGTCGCGGCTGGCAAAGTGCTGTTCGCTGGAGCGGAGCCCGATAAATACGGCATTCTCGTCGTGATCGATCATGGCAATGGCTGGCACACCGCCTATGGCAAGCTGCAGAAGGTGACGGTCAGGCAAGGCGCGCGCGCGCGGGCAGGTGAACGTCTCGGCCTGGTGGGCAATAGTGGCGAAACCCCGCGCACCGAACTGCACTTCGAACTGCGCCGCAACAACAAGGCGATTGATCCGGAGCTGGTGCTGCCGGAGCGGTAGGGATTGCTTGTTTGACTCCGACTGTCCTTTCTCCGTCTACCCTGAGCTTGTCGAAGGACTGTCCTGCTTCTTGAGGCCGGGCGTGAGGCACGAAGAATAGAACAAGCCTTCGACAAGCTCAGGATAGCCGGATTTGGGTTGATTCCATCAAATATAGGGCATGCTAACTCAGCGCCCAGAACACCGTGCCGCTTGCCAGATAGACCACCAGCCAGAACCCTGAATCGACCAAGGCCTCGCGCATGGGCAGACGCTGCCTTGCATAGCTGATGAACAGCGCCGGGAAGATGAAGGCCAGCGCGATTCCGCCCGCTTGCATCCAGTAGAGCAGCGGCTTTTCCGCCAGCTTCTCTGCGCCAATCCGGGCAAACATATGAGCCAGCATCAGCGCCGAAAGTCCCTGCAAAAGGATCGCCCCCAGCATCCCGCGAACCGGACCGCGCGCATTTTTGCCTTGCTCTCCAGTTACCCGCCCGAACAGCGGTGCGCCGCCAAACAGCGGGCCATACCAGACGAAGCCCACCGCAATGGCGAGATTGGCCGCGAGTATCACCGCCAGCCAGTTGATCGGTTCCATAATCACCCTCCCCGCACCACGATGGCACCAACAGTAGCTTAAGCGCGCCCATCAGTGTAGGGGCGCGGCCATGCAACTTGATCTTACTCCCCAGACCATTCCCGACCAGAAGCGTATTGGCATGGTCAGCCTTGGCTGCCCCAAGGCGCTGGTCGACAGCGAGCGTATCCTCACCCGGCTGCGCGCCGATGGCTATGCCATGTCGCCTGATTATGCCGGGGCCGATGTGGTGCTGGTCAACACCTGCGGCTTCCTCGATTCCGCCAAGGAGGAAAGCCTGGCCGCGATCGGCGAGGCGATTGCCGAGAACGGCCGGGTGATCGTCACCGGCTGCTTGGGCAGCGAGGCCGAACTGATCCGGGCGAAGTTTCCCGCCGTTCTGGCTGTCACCGGGGCACATCAGTATGAGGCCGTAGTCGAGGCGGTGCATGAGGCTGCACCGCCCTCGCAAGGCCCCTACATCGACCTTACACCGCATCTGGATGTGAAGCTGACCCCGCGTCACTACTCATATCTCAAAATCTCCGAGGGCTGCAACCACACTTGCGCCTTTTGCATCATCCCCAGCCTGCGCGGCAAACTGGTCAGCCGCCGGATTGATGCCGTGCTGCGTGAGGCGGAAAAGCTGGTTGCGGCGGGCACCCGCGAGCTGCTGGTGATCTCTCAGGATACCTCGGCCTATGGTGTCGATGTGCGGCATGAAGAACGCATGTGGAAAGGCCGTTCTGTCCGAACCCACATGACCGACCTTGCCCGCGAGCTTGGCGGTCTGCGTACGCCCGATGGCCAGACGCCCTGGGTCCGGCTGCACTATGTCTATCCCTATCCCCATGTCGATGCGGTGATCCCGCTGATGGCCGAGGGGCTGATCACGCCTTACCTCGACATCCCTTTCCAGCACGCCGCGCCGAAGGTGCTGAAAGCGATGAAGCGCCCGGCCAATGAGGCCAAAGTGCTCGAACGGCTGAAGGCGTGGCGGACGATCTGCCCTGACATCACCATACGCTCCAGCTTCGTCATCGGCTTTCCCGGTGAAACCGAGGCGGACTTCCAGTACCTGCTCGATTGGCTGGACGAAGCCCAGCTTGACCGCGTCGGCGCCTTCCGCTTCGAGCCGGTCGCAGGCGCAGCGGCTAATATGCTGCCCGATCCGGTGCCCGAGGAAGTGAAGGAAGAACGCTACGCCCGGATCATGGAAAAGACCGCAGCGATCAGCGCGGCAAAACTGGCCGCCAAAGTCGGCAAGACCATCCGCGTGATCATCGACGAGGTTGGCGAGGCGGACGAGGATGGCGACATCGGTGCCACTGGCAGGTCCGAGGCCGATGCCCCCGAGATCGATGGTGCAGTCTATCTGCGCGAAGTGCCCGGCACAGTGAAACCGGGCGATTTCGTTGATGTCCTCGTCGAGGAAGCCGACGCGCATGATCTTTACGGGGTTATCGCTTAGCCGCGCTTCCTGCGATAAACATTGCTATTCAGCCATATTGCGCGCATAGACGCCGCGCTAACGTCGCCTGCGACGGGACTTTCGGCCTACGCCTTCCGTTCCTTACCACGCTTCCATGCTCCGCTGACAGGCTGTCTGCGGGTAATCTGGTTCCGTGAAAGGAATATCGACATGCCAGTAGGCACCGTAAAATTTTTCAATTCCGACAAGGGCTATGGCTTCATTCAGCCCGATGACGGCACGCCTGACAGCTTCGTACACATCAGCGCGGTTGAGCGCGCCGGAATGGGCACGCTCAACAAGGATCAGCGCGTCAAGTACGAAATCGAGACTGACAACCGCGGCAAGAGCTCGGCCGTCAATCTCGAATCGGCATAATTGCATGGCCAAAGAGGAGCTGTTGACCCTTGATGGCCAAATCGACGAAATTCTGCCGGATGGCCGCTTCGGCGTCCTGCTGGAAAACGACCACCGGATAATCGCTTACACGGCGGGCAAGATGCGCAAGTTTCGCATCCGGTCCGTCGTGGGCGACCGGGTGCGCGTCGAGATGACTCCTTACGATCTTACCAAGGGCCGCATCGTGTTTCGCGATAAAGGCCCCGGCGGCGGCGGTGTGCCCGGTCCGCGCCGCACTAACCGGCGCTAGGCCGGTGTCGCGGTCAGATTCCAGACCCCGTATCGCTGGGCCAAAATCAGCAGAGCAGGCATCTCCTGTTCTGGCAGGGGCTGAAACGAAGGAAACGACCATGTCCGTTTCGGCTAATTTCTATCTCACCCAGGTGGAAAGCTGCGCCAAATCAGCACGCGATGCCAAGCTGGACAATGAGCGTGATCGCTATCTGCGCTCGCAGGATGCCTGGCAGGCACTGGCCGACAAGGAAATCCGTGTGCGCGCCGCCCGCGCCGAACGCGATGCAGAAAAGCTGGTTCAGGATGAACCGGCACCCCTCGCTTTATAACAGAACAAGGAGCTCAACCATGTCCACTGATGCAATCCGTCCCTTCCTGATCAAGAAGGATGACGAAGGAAATTTCCGGCTGACCGTGCGTGATACCCGCTACAATTCGCAGGGCTATCCGATTGTCACCTCAACGCTTCAGACCGAAAGCTTCAAGACGGCTTCGGCCGCCAAAGCTTTCGCGCGCGATAATTTCCGCGCCGAAGCCGGGCAATATGCCACCAAGTAAAGCGGACAGCGCGATATTAGTTGCATAATGCGCAACAAACATCGCTCTTTTCGCACTTGCAGCATAGACGAGTCGCAGACATACAGGGGGTGCCTTTCAGGCATCCTCTCCCAAAACTGCACAAGGGCTGGTCGGCAACGATCAGCCCTTTTTTTGTTCCTGCCCCCATGACAAGCGCCCACCTGGTAGGAAATCAGCACTTATCAGCTCTCGAAATGTGCCCCTTCCCAATCGCGCGCGCCAGGCATAATCTCCGCGCATGAACCACAAGCTCCTCTGCGCGCTCGCCGCCATCGCCCTGCCCCTGACGCTGCCCGCCTCGGCTGCCGCGCAGGAGCTCTCCGCAACCGAGACCGCTGCCATCGACAAGGCAGTGACCGAGACACTCGCCAACACCGGTGTGCCATCGGCAGAGATCGCCGTGGTGCGTGGTGGCAAGATCGTCATGAGCCGGGCATGGGGCAAGGCATCGGACACGATTGCCGTGGCGAGCCCCGATCTGCCCTATCAGATCGCCTCCAATTCCAAGCAGTTCCTTGGTGTGCTGCTGCTGATGCTGGAAAATGATGGAAAGCTGAGCCTGAATGACAAGGTGGCGAAATGGCTGCCGGGTGTCAGCGGCGACGACCGGATCACCATTCGCCAATTGCTCAACCACACCTCGGGCTTGCAGGATTTCTGGCCGCAGGATTACAGCTTTGCCGCGATGGAAAAGCCGGTGAAGCCTCAGGAAATTGTTGATCGCTGGGGCAAGAAGCCGCTCGATTACGAACCGGGGACACGGTATCAATATTCTAACACTGGCTATGTCGTGGCCGGATTGATCGCCGAAAAAGCGGGCAAGAAGCCGCTGTGGCAGCAGTTTGAGCAACGCCTGTTCAAACCGCTCGGCATTCATCCGCTGCCGCTCGATGAAACCAACGGGGCAAAGTTTCCGCAAGGCTATCACCGCAATGCCCTCGGCCCGGTGCGCGCCGCAACGCCTCCGGCCAAGGGCTGGCTGTGGGCAGCGGGTGAGCTATCGATGACCGCCGCCGATCTGGCGAAATGGAACCTGGCCCGGATGGAGCGCAAGCTGCTCCCGGCAGCAGACTGGGCGGAGCAGGAAAAACCGGTGGTGCTGCACGATGGCACCACGCCCAATTACGGGCTGGGCGTTTCGGTTTATGTTGCCGCAGGGCGCCGGGTGATCGATCACGGCGGCGAATCGGTGGGCTTTCTATCGCAGAACACCGTGTGGCCCGATGCCAAAGCCTCGGTGGTGGTGCTGACCAATGCCGATTTTTCGGGCACCCCCGACACGCTGACCAAAAAAATCGCCGAGATCATCCTGCCCAAGCCCGCCGCCAGCAGCATGAACGAAACCGCGCGCACCCTTGATGCGCAGGCCATGCTCGCCGCGCTGCTGGCCGGAAAGCTTGATCCGGCGCTGCTGACGCCCAACCTGCAATATTATTTCAAGCCTGAAACGCTGGGTGACTATCGCGAATCGCTGACCAAACTGGGCACGCCGACAATGGTCGAGCCGTTGCGGACCCCGCGCCTGCGCGGCGGCTTTGTGAACCGCAATTTCCGGGTGAAATGGGGCGAAACCACCATGCGGCTGCTGACTTATGCAGAACCTGGAGATCAGGGCCGCTGGGAGCAGTTCATCCTGATGCCGGAGTGAGCATTCGCACCCGTGCGGCGAGAAATTACAACCAGCCAATCTTCTTGAACTGCAACCACAGCCCGCCGCAGATCGAGCCGATCACAGCTATCACGGCGTAATAGCCATAGCGCCATTCCAGCTCGGGCATGTGATCGAAATTCATCCCGTAAATCCCGGCAATCGCGGTCGGCACCGCCAGAATCGCGGCCCAGGAGGCAAGTTTTCGGGTCATTTCGCCCTGGCGGTGCTGTTCGAGCAGGCTGGCGGTTTCGACGATGCTCGCCAGCGTTTCCTTGAGTCCCTGCAAGCGCACCATGGTCCGCCGGACATGGTCGAGAACGTCACGGAACCAGACATGCGCCGAGGCATCGATGCAGGGCAGATCGGTCATCGCCAGCCGCTCGCAGACTTCTTTCATCGGGCCGATGGTGCGCTCGAAACGGCGCAGCTGACGGCGCAGGCGGAATATACGCCGGATCGTCGACTGCTCGGGAAAGGCATGGATCGCCCGGTCCTCCATCACCTGCACCGCTTCCTCCAGCCGATCGATCAGCGGGTGCAGGCCATCCACAATGAAGTCGAGGATGGCATGAGCGACGAAGTCCGGCCCTTCGATCAGCCGCTCAGGATCAGTTTCCAGCCGCTGGCGCAGCGCGACATGCGCGCGGTTTGACCCGAAGCGAACGCTGATGAGGAAATCCTCGCCGAGAAACAGCGCAGTCTGACCATAACTGATATTCTCGCCCTCATCGATCGTCGCCGTCCGCGCGACGATGAAGACGAAGCGGCCATAGACCTCAACCTTTGGCAATTGCTGCGGATTGAGCGCGTCTTCCACCGCCAGCGGGTGCAGACCGAACTGGCGGGCGACGGCGTCCATTTCATCAGGCAGCGGTTCGGCCAGACCCACCCAGTCAAACTGGCGGGGCAAAAGCGCATCGCGCGGCCCGCCATCAATCTTGAGCGAATGGTCTCCCGGCTTTCCGGCGGTATAGCGGCGTGCGGCAATAATCGGCATGAGAGCGATGTTGCAGAGTGAAGCGGCGCTGGCAATCCGTCACGGCCTCGCTTACATCAATGTCAACAAGAGGGTGGAATGATGGCGGATAGCGAAATACTGGACATGATCATCGTCGGAGCCGGGATTTCCGGCATCGGCATGGCGGCGCATCTGGCGGACAAGTGCCCCGGCAAACGCTATGTCATGCTGGATCGGCGCGCGCAGCTGGGCGGCACCTGGGATCTGTTTCGCTATCCCGGCATCCGTTCCGATTCGGATATGTACACCTTCTCCTATCGCTTCGCCCCCTGGCAGGACGATGACACGGTAGCCTCGGCTGAGAAGATCCGCGCCTATCTGCACGGCGTCGTGGCGGACAAGGGCATCGCGGCAAACATGCGCTTTGGCCAGCATGTGGCAAGTGCTGACTGGGACAGCAAGGCCGGGCTGTGGCGGGTAAAGTCGCGGCAGGCAGACGGATCGATCAGCGAGATTGCCGGTCGCTTCCTGTTCCTGGGCACCGGCTATTATGATTACGACAATCCGCACGATGCCCAAATCCCTTCGTTGTCCGCGTTCAAAGGCACGGTCATCCATCCGCAGTTCTGGCCCGAAGATTTCGGTTATGCTGGCAAGCGCGTGGTGGTGATCGGTTCGGGCGCAACCGCAGTGACGGTGGTGCCATCGATGACGGAGAGCGCGGCGCACGTCACCATGCTCCAGCGCACGCCGACATGGTATGGTGTGCGGCCACGGCAGGACAAGCTGTCCAACTGGACGCGGCGGGTGCTCCCGGCAAAATGGGCACACTGGCTGAACCGCGAGAAGGCGCAGCGGCTCCACGAATTCATGTTCAAGCGCGCCCGCTCGCGGCCCGAAGGCGTCGGTGAGTTCCTTCAGAACATGGCCAAGAAGGAACTGGGCGACAGGTGGAACCCGAAGGACTTTCTGCCCCCCTATCCGCCGTGGGAACAGCGGCTTTGTCTGGTGCCTGATGGGGATATGTTCAAGGCGATCCGCGAGGGCAAGGCCAGCGTGGTGACGGGCGTGATCGACAAGGTGGTCAAGGATGGCATTCAGCTGACCGATGGCACCACGATTGCGGCCGATGTCATCATCACCGCCACCGGGCTGACGCTGGCAACACTGGGCAAGATCAAGGTCAGTCTTGATGGCCTGCCGGTCGATCCCGCACAGCACTTCTGGTATCGCAACTGCATGTTCTCTGGCGTGCCGAACATGGCCGTGCTGTTCGGCTATATCAATGCCGGCTGGACCCTGCGAGTCGATATCGTCGCCGACTGGGTTTGCCGCCTGTTGAACCAGATGGACGCATGGAAGGTCAATGTCGCCACGCCCGTGCTGCCCAAGGACCACGCGTTTGAGACTTACCAGCCGTTTGATCTGCTCTCATCGGGCTATCTCCAGCGCGGCAAGCATCTGATCCCCAAAAGCGCCACCTCTGCCCCCTGGCGCATCCATATGTATTACCGTCAGGACAAGGAAGAGATGAAGATTGCGCCGATTGACGATGGCTGGATGTCCTTCGACAGGATCAGGATGAACGGAGATTCACTTGATTCACCATCCGCTCAGGCTGAGCTTGTCGAAGTCCCCGCGTTGACCTAACGCTCCCGCCATGGCCGAATCCCGCATCTATACCGCCGCGCTGATCGTCATAGGCGATGAGATTCTCTCGGGCCGTACGCATGACAAGAACATCGCGCAGATCGCCGCATGGCTCCAGGTACAGGGCATCAGGTTGAAAGAAGTACGCGTGGTCGCCGATGAACCCCCGGCGATTGTCGAGGCGGTAAACGCCTTGCGCGCATGCAATGATTACCTGTTCACCACCGGCGGCATCGGTCCGACGCATGATGATATCACCGTCGATGCGATTGCCGAGGCACTGGGCGTGGCAGTTGTGATTCACCCCGAGGCGCGGGCGATCCTGGAGGGCTATTACGAAACACGCGGCGGGGTCACCGAGGCCCGGCTGCGCATGGCGCGCGTTCCCGAAGGCGCGGACCTCATCCCCAATCGCTATACCGGCGCGCCGGGTATCCGCTGCGGCAATGTGATGATCATGGCGGGGGTGCCGCAGATCACCGCCGGAATGCTTGATGCACTGTCGGGCCAGCTTGAAGGTGGCGCAGTGCTGCTGTCCGAAACCGTGGGCTGCTGGGTGCAGGAAAGCGAAGTTGCCGAGTTGTTGCGGCTGACCGAAAAAGCGCACGAGACCTGCCAGATCGGCTCATACCCGTTCTGGCGCGATGGCCGGACCGGGGCCAATTTCGTCATTCGCTCGGTCGATGCCGATGATCTTGCCGCTTGTTGCCGTGCGCTCGCCGATGGGCTGGAGGCGATGGCGCGCCCGGTGGTAGCTGGTGGAATTTAACCTGGCCTTGATCTCGCTGAGCGCCCCCCTGTTGACCGCAGCCGCACCTACGCCGACGCTGGGTGATTTCGAAGCCAATCTCGCCGCGCATGACAGCGCGACCATGGCGCTGCAAAACTGGTGCATGGCGTACCGGATCGGTGAGCCACCAATCCGGGCGCAGCAGTTAAGCGCGAGCAGCAACGATCCCCCGGCCAAAATGCGCCGCCTGCTGGGCCTCGAAGATGATGACGTGCTGGCCATGCGCAATGTCCGCCTGCTGTGCGGTGCCAAGGTGCTGTCAGTGGCGTGGAACTGGTATGTCCCCTCGCGCATGACCCCGGAAATGAACGCGGCGCTGCACGAGACCGATACGCCCTTCGGCAAGGTCGCTGCTGCACTGAAATTTCGCCGCGAAACACTCGAAGTGGTGCGCGGAGCTGCTGACAATTGCCCGGCAGGCACGATCTCCACCCACCGCGCCCTGCTGCGCCTGCCCGATGGGCGGCCGCTGGCCTACCTGCTCGAATGCTATACCGGGGCGAATTTAGGGCAGTAGCTACTGCCCTTTGGGCGCAGGCCGCGCCACACGCAGCGGCTTGCCCTTGTCGACCACCAGCGTGATCACCAGCTTCGCCGGTTCGACTCCAACGCTGGTTCCCATGTGCGCCACGCCGCGCGGAATGGTGATGCTTTCGCCGGGATGCTGGCGCTGCACCGGGTTGCCGGCAACGCGAAACTCCATCTCGCCGCTGACGAGGTAAGCCACCTCGGTGCCGTGATGCACATGCCAGCCCGATGAGGCACCCGGCGGAAATTCGCGCGTTTGTACCACCACCTGTTGCGGGCCATTGGCGCGTGGCACGGCGATCTCGGCATGGATGATCGGCACGGGAGTCGCGGCTGTTGCCGCAGCGGCAAGGGTGAGCAGGAAGCCTGACATCCTGTCAGCTTAGCTGACGCTTTCATGTCCCGCAATCGAGGTCCGATGCATCATCCGACCTGAACGGGGATCATAGGGGATGACCCGGTGCATCGCGCCGGTATTGTCCCAGATGACGAAATCGCCTTCTTCCCAATAATGCCGATAGGAAAAGTCAGGTTGCGCCGCCCATTCCTGCAAACGCACCAGCAGCGCCCGGCCCGCCGCGATCGACTGGCCGACGACATGATCTGCCGTGGTGCCGATCACCATCGATTTGCGGCCCGAGCCATGCGTCCATACAATCGGGTGCTCCTTGATCAGGCCGATCTTCGTCACCGCATCATATTCGCGCGCCGGGATGCCATCGGCGATATGTCTGAGACTGGCCTTGACCGAATGGACCGCCTTCAATTCTGCCAGCTGGGCCTTCTCCTCATCGGGCAAGCCTTCATAGGCGGCATAGGTGCTGGCGAATTCGGTCTGGCCGCCTTCGGGTGACTTGCGGCGGCACGAAAGCAGCGTGGCGAAGCTCGGCGGAGCATCGATGGTGACGCCGTCCATGTGCCAGAAGAAAGTGCCGAGCACATATTCGGGCTGCGGGTTGAGCTTGCGGTCCAGCGTGATCTGATAGACGTCCTCAGGCGTGTCGGTGGACTTGTTGCGGGTCATCTGCTGGCGCGGGCCGATCAGCGCGGTGATCCGCACCTGCTCCTCATCGCTGAGGTTCAGCCTGGGGAAGACCAGCACGGTCCGCTCCTCGGTTTTGGCACGAATCAGCCTAGCGGCTTCCTCGGTGAACAGATCATCGCGGCTATCCCAGACAATGCGGGAGCCCAGCTTGGGCTTCAGATCTTCAAAGCGGATGGCCATGACTGTTCTCCCAAATGATAGTGGCCCCGTTGAGAGGTTGTGCTGAACATATGTTCAACATATTACAATCGCCGGGTCAAGCGCGACCATTCAAGACCATAAAAAGGCCGGGAAAGTTTCCCCTCCCGGCCTTTTCAAATCAATAAATAGGGACTGTCCCTGTTTTAGCCGCCCTGCACTGTCGATACGTCGATCTTCAGGCCTGGACCCATCGACGAGCTGACGCCCACTTTCTGGAGGTACTTGCCCTTGGCACCGGCAGGCTTGGCCTTGACGATGGCATCGACGAAAGCATCGAAGTTGGCGCGCAGCGCTGCGTTCGGAAAGCTCATCTTGCCGATACCGGCGTGGATGATACCGGCCTTTTCGACGCGGAATTCGATCTGGCCGCCCTTGGCTGCCTTGACCGCTTCGGCGACATTCGGCGTAACCGTGCCCAGCTTCGGGTTCGGCATCAGACCTTTGGGGCCAAGCACCTTGCCGAGGCGGCCAACCAGGCCCATCATGTCAGGCGTGGCGATAACGCGGCCGTAATCGAGATTACCGGCCTGCATGTCTTCGAGCAGGTCTTCAGCACCAACCTTGTCAGCGCCGGCAGCCAAAGCCGCTTCGGCCTTGTCGCCACGCGCAAACACGGCAACCTTGATGTCCTTGCCGGTGCCCGAAGGCAGCGTCACCATGCCGCGAACCATCTGGTCTGCGTGGCGCGGATCGACGCCGAGATTGAGCGAAACTTCGATTGTTTCGTCAAACTTGGTGGTCTTGAGGTCTTTCAGCAGCTGGATGGCATCATCAACGCCATAGAGCTTCATGTTCTCGCCCAGCTTTTCGGTGAGCGACTTTGCTTTCTTGGAAACGAATGTCATCGGATCAGCCCTCCACAACCGTCAAGCCCATCGAACGCGCGGAGCCTTCGATGATCTTGGTGGCCTGTTCGATATCGTTCGCGTTGAGATCGACAAATTTGGCCTGGGCGATTTCGGCAAGCTGCGAGCGCAGGATCGTTCCGGCGGAAATCTTGCCCGGCTCTTTCGAACCAGACTTGAGATTCGCGGCCTTCTTGATCAGGAACGATGCCGGCGGCGTCTTGGTGACGAAGCTGAACGAGCGATCCGCATAGACGGTGATCACCGTCGGGATCGGCATACCCTTTTCAAGGTCTGTCGTCGCGGCGTTGAACGCCTTGCAGAATTCCATGATGTTAACGCCGCGCTGACCCAGCGCCGGGCCGATTGGCGGCGACGGGGTGGCGCTGCCAGCTTTAACCTGCAGCTTGATATAGCCTTCAATCTTCTTGGCCACGACGGGCTCCTTTTCTTCCTGTTGGCCGCCCCGTGTTTCAGGTGCGAACCTCAGAGTGAGCGGTCAGACAGAGGCCCGAAAACCTCCTCCCGCACGGAATCACATAGCCCTTACGGACACGCGAAGCGGCGCCCCTAGCGCAAAGTGAAGGCGATGGGAAGAGACTCTCAGCAGCCTGCGATCCGCTGCTGGCAGCCCCCCGCCTACTTCGCCAGTTCGACGTGTTCGAAATCGAGCTCCACCGGGGTGGCCCGGCCAAAGATCGAAACCGCAACCTTGACGCGGTTTTTTTCGAAATCGAGTTCCTCGACCACGCCGTTGAAGGTGGCGAAGGGGCCATCGAGCACTTTGACCGAATCGCCGATTTCGTAATCGACGCTGATCTCGCGGCGAGGTTCGGCGGCAGCGGCATCGCGGGCACCGAAATAGCGCGCGGCTTCACGATCAGAGATCGGCTGCGGCTTGCTGTTGTTGCCCAGAAAGCCGGTGACCTTCGGGGTGTTCTTGATCAGGTGATAAACGTCATCGGTCATCAGCAGCTTGGCGAGCACATAGCCGGGCATGGTCTAGCGTTCGGTCTGAACCTTTTTGCCGCGCGTGACCTCGGCGCTCGACTCGGTCGGCACTACGACCGCCTCGACAAGTTGCGAAAGCCCGATGCGTTCAGCCTCGGAGAGGATCGAATCGCGAACTTTGCTCTCAAAGCCGGAATAGGCGTGAATGATGTACCAGCGGGCCATGGAAATCTCTCTTGTCAGCTCAGGTCTTGTCAGCTCAGGCCAGGGACAGCAGCCAGCGCACGATCTCGCCAAACAGCGAATCGACGCCGAGGAAGAACACCGCCAGGATAACCATCATGATCCCCACGAAAATCGCGGTGGTCACAGTTTCCTGCCGGGTCGGCCAGACAACCTTGGAGGCTTCGGCGCGGACCTGGCGGATGAATTCGCCGGGACTGATCTTGGCCATGAATTTGGTGCTCTTGCTGCGAATCGCTTCGATAGGGCCTTCCGCCACGGGGACTTCGCCGCCCCGGCGTAATTGCCGGGAGGGGCTTTTGGTCTCCGAATGTCGGGAGGTGGCGTTCAGTTAGCGATTGACCGGGGAATTTGCAAGCCGGGCGATTTATCGGCGTTCGAAAGGCCGCAAAATCGGGACGGGCGTGGGTGCCGGGCGGTGCATCCGCGCAAGAAAGGAATGTTCGGTTTTGAAAATCACTTCTGCGCCTGCGGGCAGCTTCACCGCAGGCCGTGCACCATAATACCACAGGAAATCAGCCACTTTCGCCGGCCCGAACCCGGAAAGGTCCACCCGCTTCTCGCCGCGCACCATGAACCGCTGCGAAGGATCGACGAATTGCCAGTCTGCCACCTTGATCTGCAACATATGAACGCCCGGAATGGCAAAATGGCTATTGGTCAAGGCATCGCGGCGCACCGTGGCGTAGGAGCCGAGGTGGCCGAAGCCGGGGGTCGGCCAGCGGCCGGTGCGTTCCTCGAAAGCAAAGGCGACGCGCGCGCCGCGCGGGATCTGTTCAATCGCGCGGAGCATCGCGGATACTTCGGCGGATTGAACCTGCCATGATGCTGCCGTCACGCCGATGCGGATCAGGAATGGCGCAGCCGCCAGCGGGATCAGCCACAGCGGCGGACGCCAGTTGATCGCCAGCGCGCCCAGCATCAGCGCCACGCCGATCAGCCGGTAATCGGCATAGTCGCCGCCGCCGAGATGGCGCGGCACCACCAGCGATAGCAACGCCATCAGCAGCGCCGCCCAGCCCAGCCGCCCGTCTAGCTTGCGAAAGCACAGCGCCAGCACCGGCGCGGCGACAAAGAATATGACGCTGTAGATGTCGGTCCAGTAATCCTGGTCGCGCATCGCCGTCTTCCATTCGATCCACTTCACGAACAGCGGCCTTGGGCCATAGTTCAACGATCCGGCCGCCTGCTGGCTGGCGAGGAGCGTCGGCAGCAGTGGCAGCCACAGCGGCAAGGTCGCCAGCACAGCCTGGATGATGTTGCGCCGCCACGATCGTTTGCCCAGGTGCCATTCATAGGCGAATACCATCACCCCCAGGACGCCCCAGCCCGATTGATGACACAGCCAGACCAGCATCCCGATCGGCACGAACACCGCGCCGCGCCACTTCCAACCCGCAGAACGCACCCAGAAGGCGAAAGCGAACAGCGCCAAGGCCAGGCTCAGGGTGAAATTGAGGAAGCCCATGATCATCGCCGGTGACCAGATCGTCGCCATGGCCAGCAGCGAGCCGATGCCGACGCGGCCCCGCAGTGCACGCTCGACATTGATCAACGCGAGGCCGGTCAGCAGCGGGATCAGGATGACGATGATTCGTCCGCCCGCCTCCAGCCCGAACAGCGCCGCCAGCGGCCTGATCAGCAGATCGGTGCCCAGATTGCCTGACCACACCCAGCGAAAGCCGTAGTATTGCTCAAGCAGCGGATTGGTCTTGTGCTCCAGCATGACATACCAGCGCGCCAGATGCGCGGGATAGTCAGTCATCTGAGGATACTTCGCCAGGATCGGCGGCAGCGCGGCGAGGCAGGCCAGCAACAGCGCGGCAATCGCCCAGGCATCAAACCGCAGCCTCTGCGCAGGTCCGCGCGGCGGTGTCATTCCAGCTGTGATTGGATGATCGGCTTTGGCCATCAAGCCGATTGATCCTCGGGGAAAATGGCAGGAGTGGCAGGATTCGAACCCGCGGCCCTCGGTTTTGGAGACCGATGCTCTACCAACTGAGCTACACTCCTGTGGGCGCACGGGCCTCTAAAGCGGCGCGACGGGGTTGGCAAGGTGTTTGGCGGAAGAACGGGCGTCGAAGAATATTATCTGGCCCTATGAACCGATCAGCATCTTACAGCGACCTTCCCCTGTTCGCGCTTCCCCCTGAAGAACCCATGAGCAAGCAATGGAGGACCAAGATGGTCAAGATCACTCGAAATTCACTCGTCAGCCTTGGCGCACTGCTGATGCTTGCTTCGGGCACCCCCGCGCAGGCTGGCCCCTATATTTACGCCACCAATGTTTCGCCGATCTGCAAGGTTGAAGCGGACGGCACCGTATCATCCGTTTCCGTGACGCTGAATACTGTCACGGCATCATTCTACGGCAGCGGTCTGTATTATCATTTCGTCCCCGGATCCGGACCAGTCGTATCGCTTCCTAGCCCGACTTCAACTACTGGCCGGTTTGCGGTGCCTGCGGGCACTTACAATCTCAGCATCACCACCAACGCTTTGCACAACGACCCCAGTGCCACGACCTCGCCTGACTACCCGGTCACGGTGCCGGCCAATCTGGTCATTAAATTGGGATCGCGGAAGATGTGCAAGGCCATCCGATTGCAGCTTGGGACCAAGCTGGATGCCATCAAGAAGTTCTGATGATCAGGTAATTCAGAAGCAATCAACAACGACGGGGTGCATCGGTTTCGATGCCCCCCGTTCTGCATGGGTGTCCTCTTTTGCATGTTGGGTTGCGTGGTGTCGATGGTGCCTCCGGCCGGAATAAATCATCAGCCGATTGAACCGATCCTCTAGTGGCTGCGACTTGATGGTGACCGCTTGCGACTCGCATGCGGCTCAATCCACAATGGAGGTTCCAATGAAATTATCGATTTTGGTGGCGCTTGCTTCCCTGTATTCATCACCTGCCTTGGCCGATTGCAAACCACAAGCATATGGCAAGGGAACAGGCTTCAACCAAGCCGCCGCAGAATTGGCAGCCAGATCGGCATGGACGGCAAATGTCACGAGCTGGTATGGGATAGCGTACGCCAGCTGGTCAAAATCCCAGGAAAAGTCCTCTAGCACAAACAGGATAAAATTCGGAAAGTGGGAGTCTACATTCTACTCCAAGCCATGCAAATAAACGTATTCTAACTGCTGATTACACTACTCCGGCGACACGGAATGACGTGTCGCCGGGCACGCACTCTGCTAACCTCCGCCGAGCCATGCATGCCCCGGTCGCCATTATCGAGCCTGAACTGCTGATGCTCGCCTATCGCAGCGGGATTTTCCCGATGGCCGATGCGCGCGATGATCCCGAGGTTTACTGGGTTGAGCCGCGCCGCCGGGCAATTATGTCACTGGATAAGTTCCGCTGTTCGCACTCGCTGGCGCGCTCCCTGCGGCGCGGACGCTTCACCGTCACCTGCAATCAGGCTTTCCCCGCAGTGATGGACCTTTGCGCCGGGCCCAGACGCGATGAGGGCGGCACCTGGATCTCGGCGCGGATCGAAGCAAGTTACCGGCGGTTGCATGAACTGGGCCATGCCCATTCGATCGAATGCTGGCGCGGCAATGAACTGGTGGGCGGGCTTTATGGCGTGGGTTTTGACCGGGTGTTCTGCGGCGAATCGATGTTCAGTCTGGTCCCCGATGCCTCAAAAGTCGCGCTGGCCTGGCTGGTGGCGGCGCTGGCCCGCGCGGGAACAAGCCTGCTCGATTGCCAGTTCATCACCGATCACCTCGCCTCGCTGGGCGCGGTGGAGATTACCCAGAACCGCTATCTCAAATTGCTGAAGGAAGCTCAGCGTCCGGCGGGAGGTGATGCCGATGGTTTTGCAGCCGGCGCTGGCGATGCAGCAGCAGCGGGGGCAGCACTGGCATTGCCCGCAGGTTTTGCCGCGCTGCTGGCCGATGCCGCAGCATCCTCTTCCTCGCCGGGGAACTTCATCGCGCAGTCCTTGACCCAGACATCATAGACCGGATGCTCGACGACATTGAGCGAGGGCTTGTTCTTGAACAGCCAGCCCGAAAATATCTTGCGCCAGGCCAGCGGCTTGTCCGCCGTTTCGCGTTCCTCGACAAAAACCTGAACAAAAGCGCCGATTTCGGTCGGCCGCTCCCATGGCGGGGTTTTTTCGCAAGACCCAACCTTGACAAAAATATTGCCGACGCGGCGCTGTTCGCCGCTCTTCATCACCAGATCCTGCTCAAGGTTGTTGCGCTTGTTGAGCAGGCCGATGGTGGCGACGCGGTCTTTCACCGGGGTGCCGAATGCGCTTTCGATCACGGGGCCGCCCGGAGCACCAGCCGAGGCCAACGATTTGGGAACGTCGGTGGCCTGGGCCTCGCTCAGCGTGTCAGGTCCGCTGCTGCAACCAGTCAGGAGCAGGGCCGCAAGGCAGAGGAGGGCACGCGCCCGAATCATGCCTCAGGCTTCCGGCGCAGGTGTCAGCTTGTCGCCATCCGGCGACATCGTCAGCTTGTCGCCATCCGGCGACCAGGATTCATAGTCCCCCGTCGCAGCAGCTCGCTGACCGCCGCGCTCCAGAGCACCTTGCGGGCGATAGGCCTGCGGCGTTCCGGTGGCGTTGGGGGTGTAATCGACCTCAAAAATACGCGGCGGCGGCAGGAAGCTTTCGGGCACGCCATCGAATGTGCCGTGCAGCCAGCCATGCCATTCGGCCGGAACGCGGCTGGCATCATTGGCACCGTTGTAGATCACCCAGCGCCGCTCTGCCAAACCGGGCTGACCCGCCGCGCGGCGCTTTCTGGCGCGGTGATAGGTGTTGCCCCCGGCATCGGTGCCGACATGCTCGCCGGTCATCGCGCTGTTGACCATGGTGCCAATGGTGGCACCGTCCCACCAGGTGAACAGTTTGGAGAAGAATCCCATGCCATCGCGCCTAGCGGAATTGAAGGGGTGGCGGCAAGAGGGGACATGCACTAAGAGGGGACATGCACTTGGGTGTCCTCGTTCAACATTGCGGAGACGTCGCCGCGCATTCCGGGCGCGCAATACTATTCAGCACTATTCAGCCCCCTTTGGCTCCGGCCCGGCTCTGCGTCTTCATCAACAGCGCCACTGGCAGCGTGGCGATTGCCAGCAAGCAGGCCATCCACAGGGTATCTACCGTCGCCACCATCGCCGATTGCCGCGAGATTTCGCGGGCGATGCGGAACATTGATTGTATCGCGCCGAATTCGAAATCGGGCATGGCGGCCGCGAATGTCGGATTGTCCGGACGCACATTTTCGGCAAGCTGACCGGCCACTCTGGCGCTGTCATTGAGTGCAAACATCTGCATCGCCGAAATACCCAGCGACGAACCGATATTGCGCGCCAGCGAATAGATCGCCGAGCCTTCGTTGCGGTATTTCGGCGCCAGCGTGGCAAAGCTGATCGTCGCCAGCGGAGAGATCATCATCCCCCCGGCAAACCCCTGCAACAGCCCGGCAAACAGCAGCGGCGCTTCATCGACGCCGAGCGATATCTGTGAGTAGAGATAAAGGCTTGCCGCCGTCAGCAATAGCCCAAAAAACAGCAGGATGCGCGCATCGATGCGCCCGATCAGGCGGCTGACGATGATCAGTCCGACCACCGTGCCAGCCCCGCGCGGCATAGACACCAGACCGGTTTCCAGCGCAGAATAGCCCAGCAGCGTCTGCATCATGATCGTGATGATCGGAATCGTGGCAAAGGCGACAATGCCGATGATAATGCTGACCACGGTGCCGAGTGCATAATTGCGATCGAGGAATATCTCGCCGCGCACAAAAGTATTCTTCGCGGTGATCATGTGGACAACAGTCAGATAGCCGAACAGCAGCATCAATCCGGCTTCGATCCAGATCTCGACTGAATCGAACCAATCGAGCTGCTGGCCGCGGTCCATCATGAGCTGGAGCGACGCCAGGAAGATGGAAAGCGTGGCAAAACCCATAATGTCAAAGCGGCTCATGCCCTTTTCGCGGGTTTCGGTCATATACATGCCGATGCCGATGGTGGCGATCACGCCCAGCGGAATGTTGATCAGGAACACCCAGCGCCAGCTCATCGCGTCAGTCAGATATCCACCCAGCGTCGGCCCGGCGAGCGGCCCCAGCATCGCGCCAAGCCCGACCATCGCCATCGCCTGGCCCTGTTTTTCGGGCGGATTGATATCCAGCAGAGTCGCCTGTCCCAACGGGATCAGTCCGGCACCACTGATACCTTGCACCAGCCGGGCAAAGATCATGAACTCAAGGCTGCCAGCCAGGCCGCAGGCGAGACTGGAAAAGGTGAAGATCAGCGCCGAAATTCCCATCACCCGCTTGCGTCCATAGCGGCTGGCCAGCCAGCTCGACAGCGGGGTCATGATCGCCGAGGCCAGCAGGTACGAGGTGAGCACCCAGACCACCTGTTCTGGCGAGGCGGACAGGCTGCTTTGCATCTGGGGCAGCGCAACATTGGCAATGGTCGTATCGAGCGCCACCATCATCGTCACGAGGATCACCGAACTGGTGATCAGCAGCCGGCGGCCGCGCGTGGGATAGACTGTCTCGGTGGGCATAGTGCATGGCTGATAATAAGCTAAGCTAGTAATAGCAATCGTCCGTTGCAGGTAAATAGGCGGCGCACCCGCCGGGCAGATTGCGGACGCATACTTCATCGCACCAGCCTCTCGGGTGATGTAGCGATTGCGGCGCAAACCAACCTGGAAACAGCCGAATGTGAGACTGATTGCCAATCTGGCGAAATCGCCAATCTAGCTGCTCGCCAAGCCTGATAAGGGCGAGGGGGGGGAGATGGCCTGTGAACTTCACTAGCAGAGTTCTTGCAGGGGGCGCGGTATGCGTCTTCAGCTTTGCCGCCATGCCGGCCTTGGCGCAGACAGCGGAAAGCCCGCCACCGCCAACCATCAGGGTGCTGCGGGTGCAGCCAAGGCCCGTCGCAACGGTTACTCCTGCGCCCAGCATCAAATTCATTCGCCAGGGCTATATCTACGGCGCCCGTCACAAGCATGATGCCACGCCCAGCCTGAAGACGTCCGACAAGGCAATCACCGACTATCTGGCTGGCGCTGCCAGTGATGCTTTCGCCTTGGCACACCGGCTGCTTGACGGCGCTGTGACGCGCGCCCTACCCATGGTCAGTAGGTGGCACTATCGAGCGCCGCAGCGGGAGAGCATCGTTGACAGTACCCAGCAGCAGCGCCGCGCAGGAATGGCGCAAATATCCGATGCTGCCGATTGCCGCCGCGCTGGGCTATGCTTCGAGCATTATCCATATCTATGGCCTCAGCCCCTATATCGAGCCGATTGCCAGAAGTTTCGACTGGTCGCGCACACAGGTTACCTTCGGGCTGACGGTGGCGACGATGATTCAGGCGCTGTTTGCCATCCCGATCGGCATGGCGGTTGACCGGTTCGGTCCGCGCCGGCTGGGACTGATCGGCGTGCCGCTGGCCTGTGCGGCCTTTGCCTATATCGGTTTTGCCGATGGCAGCGAGGCAAACTGGGCAATGCACTGGGCGGTGATGGCGGTTGCCGTGCTGCCGGTCCAGGCGACAATCTGGGCCTCTGGGGTGGCAAGCCGCTTTTCCGCCTCGCGCGGACTGGCGCTGGCGGTAACGCTGAGCGGCGCTTCGGCGGCGCAGGCGGCATTCCCCTGGCTGGGTACGGTGCTGATCAATGATTACGGCTGGCAGAAGGCCATGACGGTGCAAGCGGCAATCTGGCTGGTGGTTGCCTTGCCGATCATCTTCCTGTTCTTTCGCGGCGCACAGGACCGCCGCAAGCAGCATGATACCTCACCCGAGCACGATCAGGCCGCACTAACCGGCGTCAGCGTGGCCGAAGGCATGCGCTCGACCGTCTATCTGCGGCTGTGGGTCGCCAGTACGCTGTTCACATTCACCATTCTGGGCCTTAACGTCCATTACGTGCTGATCCTTCAGGGACACGGCTTTCCCAAGTTGACGGCGGCGGGAATTGCTTCGCTGATCGGCCTCTCCTCGATTGTCGGGCGGCTCGGCACCGGCCTGCTGCTTGACCGGTTTCGCGGTTCGCTGATCGGCGCGGCGGCATTTCTGCTACCGGCGATTGCCTGCCTCGTGCTCGTCACCAGCGGATCGAGCCAAGTGGGTGCGATGGGCGCGGCGGTGCTGATCGGGCTGACTCTGGGGGCGGAAGTGGACGTTATCGTCTATCTCACCACGCGGCACTTCGGCCTGCGCCACTTCGGCACGCTCTATGGCGGATTGCTGGTCGCGCTGTCGCTCGGCACGGCCTTCGGCCCGCTGGCGGCATCGCGGGTGTTCGATCTTTACGGCACTTATGATCCGTTCCTGTGGGGCTGCCTGATCCTGCTGGCGGCAAGCAGTCTGGCGCTGGTCAGCCTGCCGCAGCCACCGGCGGGTGAGAAGAAGCTCTGACCGGTGATGACGACAGATTTCACCGAGATCGCCCGTGGTTTCTACCTCGAAGGCCTGCTGGTTGAAGGCGATGACATCTGGGTGACTGATGTCATCGTCGGCGGGGTGCGTAATGTCCGCAGCGGACAAGTGCTGCTACCCGAACGCATGATGATCGGCGGCTTGCTGATGAATGAGGACGGCAGCCTGCTGGTCGCGGGCGAAGGAGACATCGCCTGGGCCAATCCGGAGAGCGGAGCCACAGGCGTGCTGGCGAGCGGATTTGACGGCGTCAATGAAATGCGCAGCGACGGCCAAGGCGGCATGGTCTTCGGCACGATTGATCTGCCGTCGATCCTCAAGGGCAAACGTCCCGGCCCATCGACGATCCGGCGCATGGCGCAGCATGGTGCGATCACCGTGCTGAAAGCCGGCCTGACCTTCGCCAATGGCCTGTCGCTCAGCCCCGATGGCAGCCTGCTGTTCTTCAACGAAAGCTTCGCCGCGGTGCGCGCCTTTCAGGTCGGCCCCGGTTTCGTGCTGGGTGAAATGCGGACCATGGCCGAAAAGTATGATTGCGACGGCATGGCGCTCGATGTAGCGGGCAATGTCTGGATCAGCGGCTTCGCCTCGGGCGAACTGCTGTGCCTTGCCCCCGATGGCTCAGAGCTGGCGCGGCTGGCGCTGCCCGGCAAAGCCTGCACCAATCTGCGGTTCGGCGGCACGGATATGCGCGATCTGTATGTCTGCATGGTCGATCCGGCCTCAGCGCAGAAGCTGGCCGAAGGTGTGGTGCTGACCGAGCAGAACTCAGTGCTGTATCGTGGCCGCGCCCCGGTGCCGGGGGCTGTGATGGGGAAGGCTGGGTTTGTGTTGGGGTGAGAGAGTGAGCGGAATGGGTGGAAGGCAGACCTTGCGGTACATGGCTGTATACCCACAAGACTCCTCAGGCATGCAGTGATAAGTGTTGGCTCAGCAGGATAGGGAGTCGAGCACGTGAATCCGAACAAAGCGCTTTGGGAAAAAGGAGACTTCACCAAGATTGCCGCGGCCATGCGGGAGTCCGGTGATGAGCTGATCGAGAGCCTTGGCGTGCAGCCGGGCCTGGACATTCTCGATCTTGGCTGTGGCGATGGCACTACGGCTGTTCCTGCAGCGCAGCGAGGGGGCAACGTCTTGGGGGTGGACATCGCTGAGAACCTCGTGGCTGCTGGCAACGCCCGCGCGGCTGCGGCGGGATTGGACAACCTCCGGTTCCAGGAAGGTGACGCATCAGACCTTAGGGATATCGCCGACGAGAGCTTCGATCTTGTGGTGAGCATTTTCGGCGCAATGTTCGCGCCACGCCCGTTCGATGTGGCGAAAGAAATGGTGCGAGTCACACGCAGCAGGGGCCGCATAGTCATGGGAAACTGGATTCCCGGCGATCCAACGTTGATTGCACAAGTTCTGAAAACGAGCGCCGCCTATTCTCCGCCACCGCCCGAGGGGTTCATCAGTCCGGTTACGTGGGGCGTTGAGGACAACGTTCGTGAGCGCTTCGGGGCAGCAGGCGTTCCGGCGGAGAATATCCATTGCGAGCGATCAACCTATGTCTTCCGCTGCCCCGTGCCGCCGCGCGACCTGCTTCAGACCTTCAAACAATATTACGGCCCTACGATGAATGCGTTTGAGGCGGCCTCGAAGGATGGCAGGGCCGATCAGCTGGAGACTGAACTGACCCAGCTATTTGAACAGTATAATCGCGCCGGTACGGACAGGACTGAGATCCCGGCAACCTTCCTTAAAGTGAAGGTGATCAAACCTTAAGCGGCAGTATCTTCAAATGGGCCAGTATCTGCAATGGGCCAGCCACCCCTTACCACCTGACCCCATCGCTCCCCACCTCGATCGGGCGCTGGTAGGACACATCCTCCTTGCTCCACACACTGCGCAGGAAGCCCTTCACGGCTGGCGAGTGCACCCATTCGGCCGAGCCTTCGAGCGACATTTCCACCGTGCAGCGCCGGTAAAGGATGCGCCATTCTTCCCCACGCTTTTCCAGCCGGTCGAAATAGCGGCCCGGTGCCAGTTTCATCGTCTGCTGATCGGCTGACAGCAATCCGCCGATGACATAAGTCTCGCAATGCGCGGTATCGCCCTCGATCTCGCAATTGTGCGTGGCGATGTTGTGCATGGTGGCGCTGAAAAACTTCGCATGGCCCCAGTTCGCCCGCGCCGGGAAATCAGGCAGCGGGGTGATCACCGGGCCGTGCTCGTCAAAGCCTTCGGGCCAATAGCAGCTGGCGCTGAGCTCGACATCCTGCCGATCCCGCCCGCGCGCCTCGCGCATGATGCAATCGAGAATCTGCTGCCGGTCCTGCAAGGCATCGGTGCGGCGACGCAGTTCTGCCAGCTCGGCGCTGCGCCTGGCCAGATGGCCCCACAGAAAGACGAGCAATCCGGCAAGCGCGATGATCAGCACAATCGCTCCGCCTATGATCGCATTGATCTGGGCGATCAAAGCTTCGCCAGTTTGCGCGTCCATAATACCCCTTCTTGCCGCCATTCTGCGGTCAAACAGCTGGCAGGCTAAGCACTTGCGCGGCGCGATCAAGCGTCAAACCGCATGATCGTAGATGCGTTGTGCGGAAAGGACACCTGTTTCACTTGGCGTTCATGCAAGCGATGGTTATAGCACCGGCCATGCTCGCAAAATCGCCCGTCAAACTCGCCCTTTTTTCCGTCGCCACTGGCGCGATACTGCTCACTGCCGGTTGCGGAGGGGGCGGCAAAAGCCGTGACACCGCCTATGTCGCGCGTGATGTGGAAACACTTTACGGTGCCGCCAAGAATCAGCTTGATCGCGGTGACAGCAAGATGGCCGCCGCGCTGTTTGATGAGGTTGAGCGCCAGCATCCCTATTCGCCCTGGGCGCGTCGGGCCCAGTTGATGAGCGCGTTTTCCTATTACGCGGCCAGCGATTACACCAAATCGATCCAGTCGGCGCAGCGCTTTCTGTCGATCCATCCAGGCAACAAGGACGCGCCTTACGCCTATTACCTGATCGCGCTGTGCTATTACGAGCAGATCAGCGATGTCACGCGTGACCAGAAGGCCACCCAGCAGGCGCTTGATGCGCTGACCGAAGTGATCCGCCGCTATCCGGCAACGCGCTATGCGGTTGATGCCCAGCTCAAGCTTGATCTGGTCAACGATCACCTCGCCGGCAAGGAAATGGAAATCGGGCGTCTGTATGAGCGTTCGGGCAAGTGGCTCGCCGCGCAGCTGCGTTTCCGCAATGTCATCGAAAAATACCAGACCACCACCCACACGCCTGAGGCGCTGTTCCGCATGGTTGAAACCAACCTTGTGCTGGGCATCCCGGCAGAAGCGCAAAAGGCAGCGGCTGTGCTCGGTGCCAACTATCCGGGCACCGAATGGTATGAACGTGCCTACAAGCTGATGCAGAAACACGCGCCTGACACCAAGGCGAGCTGATCGGTACAGATCGCGCGCAGTTTCTACCCCGCAGGTTGACATTAACGCTGATGCGGCGTCTTGCTGACGCCCATGCTTTCGCAAAAGACCCGCTATACGATCCGCGCCCTGCAACACCTCGCCGATAACTGGCGCAAGGGACCGATTCGGCTTGACGCGATTGCCGAGGCGCAAAACATCCCGCGCAAGTTCCTCACCGTTATCCTGTCTGAAATGGCGCGCGAAGGCGTGGTTGTTTCGCATCGCGGCCGCGACGGCGGTTATGAACTCGGGCTTGATCCGGTCGATGTGCGCTATGGCGACATCATCCGCCTGACCCGCGGCAGCCTCGCGCTGGTCCCCTGCGCCAGCCGCAATGCCCATGAAACCTGCAACAACTGCCTGCCCGAGGCCGAATGCCGCCTGCGCGGCCTGATGCTGACCTTGCGTGATGAGATGGCCAAGATGCTTGACCGGATGAGCCTGGCCGATCCGATCCAGCTTGAGGCATCCTTTGCCGAAGACCCCGAAGAAACACTCACCGAAGCCGGGTGACTCGGGCTCCACCTTTCGCTAGAACGATCCGCGAACATGCTTACCCGATATGCTCTCTAGACTGGCCATCCGCAACATCGTGTTGATCGAGGCGCTTGAACTCGATTTCAGCCGTGGGCTTGGCGTCCTCACGGGGGAGACCGGCGCGGGCAAATCGATCTTGCTCGATGCGCTGGGGCTTATCCTGGGCTACCGCGCCGATTCCGCGCTGGTGCGCGCCGGTGAGGACAAGGCGAGTGTTACTGCCAGCTTTGAATTTGCGCAGCTTCCGCCCGCGATTTCTGCCATGTTATCAGAGGCCGAGATCGAGGTGGAACCCGGCGAGCCGCTGATCATCAAGCGGCAGCTCAAATCAGCCAAAGACGATTCCGGGGCCGGGTCGAAAGCCTTTATCAACGATCAGCCGGTGGGCGTCGCCCTGCTGCGCGAACTGGCCGGCCACCTTGTCGAACTTCACGGCCAGCACGATGATCGCGGCCTGGTCAATCCGCGCGGGCACCGGGCGCTGCTCGATCGCTTTGCCCGCAACGATGTCGATGGCATTGCCGCAGCGTGGCGCGGCTGGCGCGCGGCGGAAGCGGCGCTGGCAGCGGCGAAGGCGCAGCTCGATCAGGCAGCGAGCGACCGTGATCTGCTGCTCGCGCATCTGGCCGAACTCACCGATCTGGCCCCCGAAGCGGGCGAGGAGGAGCAGCTCTCCGAGGCGCGTAGCACCATGCAGAAAGGTGAGCGACTGTCGGGCGATCTCGCCGAATTGCAGCACCTGTGGGCGGGGTCAGATTCCGCTCTGGCCAGCCTGCGCAGTGCTGCCCGCCGCCTTGACCGGATCGCCACCGAACACCCGCTGCTCGGCGAAGCGCTCGCCGCGCTCGACCGGGCAGTAATCGAGGCAAGCGAGGCGGAAGACCGGCTGGCCCGCGCTGCCGAGGCGCTGAGCCACGATCCCGCGCTGCTTGACCGGTTTGAGACCCGGCTGTTCGATCTGCGCGCGGCGGCGCGCAAGCATTCGTGCCAGGTCGATGATCTGCCCGAAAAGATGCTGGCGATGCGTGCTGCGCTCGATGCCATCGCGGGCGGCGAGGCCGAGATCGCCGGTCTGGAACGCGCCGCGCATGAGGCCGGGCTGGACTATCAGGCGCGAGCCGAGGCGCTGTCGATGGCGCGTTTCGAAGCAGCGCAGCGCCTTGACAAGGCGGTGGCGGCAGAACTGGCACCGCTCAAGCTCGACTCTGCCCGCTTCCGCACCGCCCTGCTGCGCCTGCCCGAAGACCGCTGGGGGCCGGGCGGCATCGACGCGCTCGAATTCCTGATATCGACCAACCCCGGTGCGGACTTTGCCCCGCTCGGCAAGATCGCCTCGGGCGGCGAATTGTCGCGCTTCATCCTCGCGCTGAAAGTGGCGCTGGCCGAAGAAGGCGGCGCGGCGACGATCATTTTCGACGAGATCGATCGCGGCGTCGGCGGCGCGGTGGCCTCGGCCATCGGCGAACGACTGGTGCGGCTGGCTCATGGCGGTCAACTGCTGGCTGTAACCCACTCACCCCAGGTCGCCGCACGCGGTGGGACCCACTATGTCATCGCCAAGTCGAGCCAGGGCACGGTCACGCGCACCTCGGTGGCACTGCTGGATGCGGCGGGACGGCAGGAAGAAATCGCGCGGATGCTGTCAGGAACGGAAGTAACGCCCGAGGCGCGGGCGCAGGCTGACCGGCTGCTGGAAGGGGTGTGATGGCGCTCTCCGAAGCCGAAGCCGCCAACGAATTGATGCGCCTTGCGCGCGCCATTGCGCGGCATAACCGGCTGTACCACGCCGATGATGCGCCCGAGATTTCCGATGCCGACTTTGATGCGCTGGTGCGGCGCAATGCCGAGCTTGAGGCACAGTTTCCGCAGCTGGTGCGCGACGATTCGCCCAGCCGTCTGGTCGGCCACGAAGTCGCCGCCTCGCCGCTTTCCAAGGTGCGCCACGAACAGCGGATGATGAGCCTCGACAATGCTTTTTCCGATGAGGAAGTGGGCGAATTTGTTGCCCGTGTGCGGCGGTTTCTGGCGCTTCCCGATGATGCCGAAGTGGCGATGACGGCGGAGGACAAGATTGACGGACTGTCATGCTCGCTGCGCTATGAGAACGGTGTGCTGGTGCGCGCGGCTACGCGGGGTGATGGTCAGGTGGGTGAGGATGTCACCGCCAATGTCGCGACAATTACCGATATTCCGCAGCGACTTACCGGCGCTATTCCTGAGGTTTTCGAGATCCGCGGCGAGGTTTACATGAGCAAGGCGGATTTCGCCGCGCTCAACGCCGCGCAAGCGGCGAAGGGCGACAAGGTGTTCGCCAATCCGCGCAATGCCGCCGCCGGATCGCTGCGTCAGAAGGATGCCAGCGTTACCGCCAGCCGCCGCCTGTGCTTTCTGGCGCACGGCTGGGGTGCGGCCTCCGCAGTTCCGGCGCAAACCCAGTTCGCCATGATGCAGCAGATCGCCGCATGGGGGGTGCCGATTTCGCCGCAACTAATCCTTTGCAACGACACTGCAACGATGCTGCAACACTACCGCGAGATCGAGCAAGGCCGCGCAGAAATGCCCTATGATATCGATGGCGTGGTTTACAAAGTTGACCGCCTCGATTGGCAGGAGCGTCTCGGCTTTGTTGCCAAGTCACCGCGCTGGGCACAAGCGCACAAGTTTCCGGCAGAGCGCGCCGAAACCACGCTGGAGGCCATCGACATTCAGGTCGGCCGCACCGGCAAGCTGACCCCGGTTGGTCGGCTCAAACCGGTGACGGTGGGCGGCGTGGTCGTCTCCAATGTTACCTTGCATAACCGCGACGAGATCGCCCGGCTCGGCCTGCGGGTGGGTGACCGGGTGGTGCTGCAACGCGCCGGTGATGTGATCCCTCAGGTGGTCGAAAACCTGACCCGCGATGATCCGCGCGAGGATTTCGCGTTCCCCGATCATTGCCCCGAGTGCCAGTCCGAAGCCGTCGCCGAAGAGGGCGAGGTTGATGTGCGCTGCACCGGCGGCCTCGTCTGCCCGGCGCAGCGCACCGAGCGGTTGCGGCATTTCGTCAGCCGGGTTGCGCTCGATATCGAGGGACTGGGCGAGAAGACCATACTGGAATTCTTTGCGCTTGGCTGGTTGGAAAGCCCGGCGGACGTGTTCCGCCTCCACCAGCACCGCGCCGAGATTCTCACCCGTGAGGGCTGGAAGGAAAAGTCGGTCGATAATCTGCTCGCGGCGATCGAGGCCAAGCGATCACCCGATGCCGCGCGGCTGCTGTTTGCGCTGGGTATCCGCCATGTCGGCGCGGTGACGGCGCGCGATCTGCTCAAGCGGTTTGCGAACTTGCCCGCCCTGCGCGAGGCTGCCCAAAAAGCCCATGCCGGGGATGAGGAGGCAAAGGCCGAACTCACCTCCATTGACGGTATCGGCCCCGCCGTTGTCGAGGCGCTGGGCGATTTCTTCCACGAACCGCACAATGTCGGCGTCTGGGATGATATTCTAACGCAAGTTTCGCCACCTGATTACGTGGTCGAAACCAAGGACAGCCCGGTGGCGGGCAAGACCGTGGTCTTCACCGGCGCGCTTGAAACCATGAGCCGTGATGAGGCCAAGGCGCAGGCCGAGGCTTTGGGGGCGCGCTCGGCAGGATCGGTCAGTGCCAAGACCGATCTGGTGGTCGCGGGGCCTGGCGCAGGCAGCAAGCTCAAGAAAGCGCAAGAACTGGGCATCGAAGTAATCGACGAAGCGGCCTGGGCCGAAATCGTCAAGGCGGCGGGTTAATCGATGAGCGTGGCATTCCGCCGGGACAGCGATGAGGCACACCTCGAACCCAAATTCGAGATCCCCATTCCCCCCGGCCCCAATTGGGTCACGCCGCGCGGGCTGGCGCTGATCAAGCGACGTGTGGCTGAAATCGAAACACGGCTGGCATCGCTGAGCGATGAGGAAGCGATCAAGGCGGCCAAGCGCGACTTGCGCTATTGGCAGACGCGCGAAGTCACCGCCGAACTGGTGCCCGAGCCGAGCGGCAAGACGGTGGAAATCGGCACCACGGTGCAGTTCCTGCTGCACGGAAATCCGCGTT
>JANOYZ010000158.1:0-30029 GCA_031429135.1 Novosphingobium sp.
GGTTCGCGCAGAGGTCGAAGAGGAACAAAGGACGCAGAGATGTTTCTGCTCAGCAGGATATCTCTTTTCAAGTTCTGAGAAGTTCAAATGAGGTTGCCCTGCGCTGGCCCCGCCTACGTTTCAGCCACACCAAAAATTATCGCTTGACGTGATAGAACATATAGTGAACATTGATCTTAAGGAACCAAATTACGTCACTCAGATTATAGCACAAGTCAGCTTATCCACAGGTAGTCAACAGCTTCACCACAGTTTGGTGAACAGGCACAAGGAAGATCAATGATGGTTTCGCAAGGGCTGCAGATCGCACTGGACTTGCTGTTTATCGCCACTGGTCTGTTCGCCATCGGATCGATGATCGTCACCTGGCGCTCGGTGGCCCCAAGGATCATGCAGCTGCGCGGAGAACTTGCCCAGATGAAAGAGATGCGCGAATTTCGTGCCACCATCATTGCAACGGTGGTGCGCCCAGCTCCCCGAATTGTCGCCCCGCGAATGGCTACAGTCAGCTATCGCCCGGCGCACTCATCGCAACCGGACGCGCTGCGCGCTGCTGCTTGATGCGGGCATAAGACCACATGCCGTATGGCAGCGACATCAGATAGACCACGCAAATCCCCGCCAGCGTCCACCACGGCTCGGTCAGCAGCGCCGTCCCGACCAGTCCGAACAGCGCCAGCAGTTCCAGTCTGATGCTCCGTCTTGGCCGCAGCGAAGTCCAGCTGAGAGTAGCAACGCTGGAAATCAGCAGGAACGCCATCAGCAACAACCAGCCACCGACCACCAGCGGTTCGCGGAATTCGGGACGGTCGGTTGCCAGCCACAGGTAGAATGGCAGAAAGGCGAGGCCCGCTCCCATTGGCGCGGGAACCCCGGTCAGAAAGCCGGCAGACTTGTGTGGCTGCTCAGCGACATCGATGCGGGCATTGAACCGTGCCAGACGCAGAGCGCAACAGATGGCGAAAGCCAGGCTGGCATACCAGCCGACGCGCGGCAGTTCCTGCAATGACCACAGAAACAGGATCAGGGCAGGTGCCACACCGAAGGAGACATTGTCCGCCAGACTGTCAAGCTCGGCACCAAAGCGCGACTGCGCCTTGAGCGCGCGGGCAACGCGGCCATCCAGCCCATCAAGCACCCCGGCCAGCATCACTGCCAGCACTGCCTTTTCCCATTCACCGGTTATGGCAAAGCGGATGCCTGTCAGCCCAAAGCCAAGCGCCGCAGCCGTGATCGCGTTGGGGATCAGCGCGCGCAAAGTCAACCCGCCGGGCAAACGTCCACGCCGCGAATGCTCCCCTTCGATCACTGGCTGACACCCTCAAGCAGCAGTTGCTCGCCAAGCTGTGCCAGCACGGTTTCACCCGCGATCACTTTTTGCCCCAGCAAGACGCGCGGCTCGGTGCCTTCGGGCAGATAGACATCGACCCGGCTGCCAAAGCGGATCAGGCCAACGCGTTGACCAACCGCCACCATGTCACCCGGCTTGACGAAGGGCACGATGCGCCGCGCCACCAGACCGGCAATCTGGGTGAAGCCGATCTTCACGCCATCGGTGCGCTCGATCAGAATATGCTGCCGTTCATTCTCTTCGCTTGCCTTGTCGAGATCGGCATTGAGGAACCGCCCCGGAATATAGACCAGCCGCCGCACCGTGCCGCCAATCGGCGCGCGGTTGATATGAACATCGAACACGCTCATAAAAATCGATATACGCGTCACCGGAGCCTCGCCCAGCCGTGCGGTGCCGCGCCCGTCATCAAGCACCAGTTCGCGCGGCGGTGGCACCCGCTGGATCAGGGTGATCAGGCCATCGGCTGGCGCAACAATACATTTGTCATCCTGCGGCGTGATGCGCTGCGGATCGCGAAAAAAGGCGAGGATGCACAGCACCAGTACCGCCAGCGGCCAGGCGATGGTTTCCCAGGCCAGCAGCGCCGCACCCAGCGATGCGGCCCCGGCTATCAGGGCAAACTTGCGGCCTTCGGGGTGGATAGACGGCCAGTGCCACGATGCTGCACCGCGACCGCGATTATCTGTTATTTCTCCGGACATGGGCGTGCATCTAGGCGCAGGAAGGACTGGTAACAAGCAATTCTGCCAAAAAGTCCTCATTCCACACCCCTGCTGACAGCGGCGGCGTCTGCCGCTAGAAGAGCAGACATGCCCAACCATGATCTGCAATTACTCGAACACGTTGCCAGTGCCGCCCTGCTTGTCGAGCAAGGCCAGGTAAGCTTTGCCAACGCTTCAGCGCGCGAGCTGCTGGGCGCGCATATCATCGGCGAAGACATCCGCATCGCGATACGCGAGCCCAAGGCGCTGGCCCTGATCGCCACGCAAAGCGGCGGGACGGTAATCGTCGATGGACTGTCGGTGCGCAACAGCCGCTGGCAGGTCGCCTGTCATGTGCTGGATGGCGGTGCCCGGCTGGTCGTGCTTGAAGATTTGTCGGTACGGGTCAGCGTAGCGCGGGCCCATGCCGATTTCGTCGCTAATGCCAGCCACGAATTGCGCACGCCGCTGGCCGCGATTCTCGGCTATGTCGAAACCCTTGAAGACGCCAAAGCCGGTGACGATCCCGAGGTGCGCAATCGCTTTCTCGGGATCATCGCCCATGAGGCGAAACGCATGCAGTCGCTGGTTTCCGACCTGATGTCGCTTTCGCGAATCGAGGCGGTCAAGCATGATGCGCCAACCGAACCGATCGACATGATCGCGCTGGTTCATGAATGCGCCAGTGAAGTGCGGGACCGCGCTCAGATTGCCATCACAGCCAATTGCGAATCGGCGATTGTTGCCGGAGACCGATCACAGCTGGCCCAGGTGCTGCGCAATCTGATCGATAATGCGGTGAAATACGGCAAACAGGATGGCATGATTTCGCTCACTATCGAGGCCACCGATTCGGGCCGGATGGCGCTTGCCATTCATGATGAAGGCGATGGCATCGCGCCTGAGCACCTGCCCCGCCTGACCGAACGCTTCTATCGCGCCGATACCAGCCGCAGCCGCGCTGCGGGCGGAACCGGGCTTGGTCTGGCGATCGTCAAACATATTGTGGAACGTCATCGCGGACGCTTTGACATTGCCAGCAAGCCCGGCGATGGAACCACTGCCTCGTTGATTCTGCCGTTGCTGAGGCAGGCTGGCTAGTCAGGCTGAGAGAGTCTGATTGCACCACTGTTCTGTCATCATAGCGTCACATAATCGCAATATCCGGCCCGCAGAGACACCAAGACAAGAGGTTGATATGATGAAGCTCTGCAACGCTGCTTTTACTGCGATTTCCACCCTCGCTCTCACCGCATGTGGCGGCGGCAGCAGCTCTGCTTCGCGCGATTATGTGCAGGTGGTCGGCTCGTCGACTGTCTATCCCTTCAGTGCCGCAGTTGCCGAGGAAGTCGCAAAAAGCTCTGGTCTCAAGTCGCCCCATGTCGAATCGACCGGGACCGGTGCCGGTATGAAGCTGTTCTGCGCGGGTGTCGGCCCGAAGCATCCCGATATCGAGAATGCCTCACGCCGGATGAAGGCTTCGGAATATGCCGATTGCGCCAAGAACGGCGTCAAGGACATCGTTGAAATTCAGGTCGGCCTGGATGGCATCGCCTTTGCCGAAGCCAGCGGTGGCCCCGGCATGGCGCTGACCCCTGCCGACGTTTACAAAGCACTAGCGGCTAATCCGTTTGGCAAGGCCAACACGGCCAAGAACTGGAGCGACGTGAATTCCGCGCTCCCGGCGATTCCCATCCTCGTCTATGGCCCGCCATCGACATCCGGCACCCGCGATGCACTCGCTGAGCTGATCCTGGCCAAGGGTTGCGAAAGCGATCCGGCGATGAAGGCGCTGAAGGAGAAGGACAAGGATGCGCACAAGAAGATCTGCACCGGTGTCCGTGAAGATGGTGCTTATGTCGATCAAGGTGAGAATGACAACCTGATCGTCCAGAAGATTTCAGAAAACCCCAAGGCCATCGGCATCTTCGGCTTTTCCTTCCTTGAAGAGAACGATGACAAGCTGAAGGGCGTGACCATGAACGGCGTCATGCCGACTTACGCCGCCATTTCAGACTTTTCCTACCCCGGCGCGCGTCCGCTCTACATCTATGTGAAATCGGCGCACCTCAATGTCATCAAAGGACTCAAGGAATATGTTGCCGAGTGGGCCAAGGCCTGGGGTCCGGATGGCTATCTCAAGACCAAGGGCATGGTGATCGCGCCTGATGACGTACGCACCAAGAGCGCCGACATTGCCGCCAAGATGACCCTGCTCGATCCCGCACAACTGAAATAAGGACCAAGCCGGAAATCGCATGATTGCCCAATTTGTTCTTCTGTTGATCCTGGGCCTTGGCCTGGCCGGCTGGTTTGCCGGTCGTGCCAAGGCCCGGCTGCTTTATACCGGGCGCGGTTCGCTGCGCGCGGTGCCAGCCTATCACGGCATGCATCTGGCGCTGTGGATTCTCGCCCCGGCGCTGCTTGCCTGGGCAGCATGGGGCGCAATTTCGCCGGGGCTGGTTCATACGGCAGTTCTGGCTGATCCGGTCGCAGCCAAACTGCCGTCGCTCGATATTGAGCGTGATGCCATTCTGGCCGAAGCGAAAATGCTGGTCTCCGATCCCTCCGCCGCCGTGTTCAACCCGCTGGCGAGCGAGCTGGCCGCACCGTATAAATCCGCGCAGACGCGCTATGGTTTGCTGGGTGCGCTGGTGGTGGCACTCGCCGCTCTGGCAGGCGGCGGTTATGGTTATACCCGGGTCAAAGCCTCTTTCCCGGCACGAACCCGGGTGGAAACTGCGACAATGGCGGCCCTGCTGCTGGCCTCGCTGGTTGCTGTGCTGACCACCGCCGGAATCATCGCCTCCTTGCTTTATGAGGCGGCGCTGTTCTTCAGCCGCGTCTCCCCCTTCTCTTTCCTTACCGGGCTGCACTGGGCTCCGTCACAAGGCGGCAGCGATGCCGAGATTGCTCAGGATTTTGGCGCGGTGCCGCTGTTCTGGGGGACGATCTATATCGGCGCGATCATCGCCATGGTGGTAGCAATCCCGCTCGGGCTGATGAGCGCGATTTTCCTGACGCAATATGCCAGCCCAGGGGTTCGCCGCTGGTTCAAGCCGATATTGGAGGTGCTCGCGGGCATCCCGACCGTGGTCTATGGCTATTTCGCCGCGCTGACCGTGGCCCCTAGGGTGCGCGACTTCGCGGTCGCCATTGGTGTCGAAAATGCCTCGACCGAAAGCGCACTGGCAGCTGGTCTGGTGATGGGGGTAATGATCATCCCCTTCGTCTCCTCGATGTCCGACGACGCCCTTGCCGCCGTGCCGCAAGCCATGCGCGATGGCTCGCTGGCGATGGGGGCAACCAAGTCCGAGACGATCAAACGTGTACTGGTGCCCGCCGCGCTGCCCGGAATTGTCGCCGGGATCATGCTGGCGATCAGCCGCGCGATTGGCGAGACGATGATTGTCGTGATGGCCGCCGGTGCCGCTGCCAAGCTTTCGGCCAATCCGTTCGACAGCATGACCACGGTGACATACCAGATCGTCCAGCTGCTCACCGGCGATCAGGAATTTGACAGCCTCAAGACCCTGTCAGCCTTCGCGCTCGGGTTGGTGCTGTTCATGGTCACACTGGTACTCAACATCATCGCGCTGCGCGTGGTCAAAAAGTATCGCGAAGCTTATGAATAGCGTCTGGCAAGACCCCGAGATGAAGCGGCGGATCGCCCGGCGGCATGCGGCTGAGGGGCGCTTCCGGGCGATTGGCCTGTTCGCGATTTCCCTGTCACTGCTGTTCCTTGCGGTGTTGCTGGTGATCATGCTCAAGAACGGCATCAGCGGCATTGACTGGAACTTTCTCGCTGAGTCAGATTCGACCAATGCTGCCGATGCCGGCGTCTGGGGAGCAGTGAAAGGTTCGATCCTGACGCTGACGATCACGCTGGCGCTGTCGTTTCCGCTTGGCGTCTGTTCCGCGATCTATCTGGAAGAATTCGCGCCGCGCGGCCGCTGGGTCGAACTGGTCGAGGTGTCGATCAACAACCTTGCCGCCGTACCCTCGATCATTTTCGGCCTGCTGGGGCTCGCCTTGTTCATCCAGATCGGCGGCTTGCCGCGCGCATCTCCGCTGGTCGGCGGCATGACCCTGGCACTGATGACCATGCCGGTGATCGTCATATCCGGCCGCAATGCGATCCAGGCGGTGCCGCCTTCGATTCGCGATGCTGCTCTGGCGGTGGGTGCCAGCCGGATGCAGACGGTGTTTCATCACGTCCTGCCGCTGGCGCTGCCCGGTATTCTCACCGGCACGATCATCGGCATGGCCCGCGCTCTGGGCGAAACTGCGCCGTTGCTGATGATCGGCATGCGAGCATTTGGCTCGACCCCGCCAGAGAGCTTCACCGACAATGCCACAGTCCTGCCGATGCAGATTTTCCTGTGGTCGGATCAGATCGATCAGGCCTTTGTCCGCAATACTTCAGCCGCGATCCTTGTGCTTCTGGTTTTCCTGCTGGTGATGAACGGTATTGCCATCTACCTGCGCAACAAATTTGAAACACGCTGGTAGCCCCATGACAGACAAGATTAAAATGTCCGCCCGCAATGTGAACGTCTATTACGGCGCGAAGCAGGCGATCGACCAGGTTTCGATCGACATTTCGACCGAGCATGTCACCGCCTTCATCGGCCCATCGGGTTGCGGCAAGTCCACCTTCCTGCGGGCGCTCAACCGGATGAATGACACCATCCCCGGCTGCCGGGTCGAGGGTGAAATCTGCCTTGATGGCCGGGACATCTATGCCAGCGGCATGGATGTCGTTGAACTGCGCGCCCGCGTCGGCATGGTGTTTCAGAAGCCAAATCCCTTCCCCAAGTCGATCTATGAAAATGTTGCCTATGGCCCGCGCATCCACGGGTTGTCCGACAGCAAGGACGAGCTGGACGCGATCATTGAAAAATCGCTGCGTCGCGCCGGCCTGTGGGATGAGGTCAAGGACCGGCTGGCCGATCCCGGCACCGCGCTTTCGGGCGGTCAGCAGCAGCGCCTGTGCATTGCCCGCGCCATCGCCGTCAGTCCCGAGGTGATCCTGATGGACGAACCCTGCTCGGCGCTCGATCCCATCGCCACCGCGCGCATCGAAGAACTGATCGACGAGCTCAAGGGCCGTTACGCCATCGTCATCGTCACCCATTCGATGCAGCAGGCCGCGCGCGTTTCGCAGCGCACCGCCTTTTTCCATCTCGGTGCCATGGTAGAATATGGCGAGACCCAGGATATTTTCACCAATCCGCGCGAAGTCCGCACCAAGGACTATATCACCGGTCGTTACGGTTAAGGCCGGTCGCTACGGTTAAAGGACGCCACTATGGCCGAACACACAGTCAAAGCATTCGATACAGAAATCAGCCAGTTGCGTGGCCTCATCGCCGAGATGGGTGGTCTGGCCGAGGTTTCCATCCGCAATGCCATCGAGGCGCTGGTCCGCCATGATGATCAGCTGGCGCAGACGGTGGTGGCCGCCGATGACAAACTTGATGCGCTGGAAGCAGAGGTTGACCGGCTGGCGGTGCGGATCATCGCCCTGCGCGCGCCGATGGCTGATGATCTGCGCGATGTCATCGCGGCGCTCAAGATTTCCGGGGTAATCGAACGCATCGGTGACTATGCCAAGAACATTGCCAAGCGCGTCGGACAGATTGACCGGCAGAAGAATTTTGAGCCGCTGACCCTGATCCCGACCATGGCCGATATTGCGCAAGGCATGGTCCGCGATGTGCTCAACGCCTATGGCGCACGTGATGCTGACCTCGCCATCGAAGTGATCCAGCGCGACGAGAAACTGGATAATTTCTACGACAGCATCTTCCGCAATCTGGTGGCCCATATGATCGAAAGCCCCTCGACGATCAGTTCAGCAGCGCAACTGCTGTTCGTTACCCGCAATCTGGAACGCATTGGCGATCATGCCACCAATGTCGCCGAGATGGTCTACTTCGCCGCAACCGGTCTTTACGTGTCAAACCGGGAACTGCCCGTCAGGGATGAAGAGGCGATCTGATGGCAGCCTCGATCCTCATCGTTGAGGACGACATCGCGCTTTCCGAACTGCTCGCATGGAACTTCAAATCCGAAGGATATGATGTTCGCACGACTGGTGATGGCGAAGAAGCCTTGCTGATGGTGCGCGAATCCATGCCGGATGCCGTCATCCTTGACTGGATGATCGAGAATATCCCCGGCATCGAAGTCTGCCGCCAGCTGCGCCGCGACAAGGCCAGCGCCAAGCTGCCGATCATCATGCTCACCGCACGCGGCGAGGAGGAAGACCGTATCCGCGGGCTCAAGACCGGCGCTGATGACTATGTCACCAAGCCGTTCTCACCGCGCGAGCTGCTGGCCCGGGTTGAAGGTCTACTAAGGCGCAGCCGTCCGGCACTGACCGGTGAAGTGCTGAAAATTGGCGCAGTGGAGCTTGATCCGGTCGCCCACCGGGTCCGCCGCAAAGGTGAAAGCCTGCACATCGGCCCGACCGAATTCCGTCTGCTGCGCCATTTCATGGAACGTCCGGGGCAAGTGTTTTCACGCCAGCAACTGATCGACGCCGTCTGGGGCATAAACAGCGAAATCGACGAACGCACCGTTGACGTACACATCCGCCGCCTGCGGCAGGTAATTGATATTGCGGGCGAAACGAGCCTGATCCGCACCGTTCGCGCCGCAGGCTATTCGATGGATGCTGAGTAGAGCCTGTTTCAGATACAGGGAAACAAACTCTAACCCATCGGTAAATTCAACGCCTCAGCCACGGCCTGATGCTGGATACTGCCATTAGCCACGTTGAGGCCATTGGCCAGATGGGGATCAGCAGCCATGGCTTTGATAGCGCCCAGATTGGCGAGCTTGAGCACGAAGGGCAGTGTGGCATTGTTGAGCGCGAAAGCCGATGTGCGCGCGACTGCCCCGGGCATGTTTGCCACACAGTAATGGATCACGCCTTCCTCAACGAAGACCGGATCCGAATGGGTGGTCGCCCGGCTGGTTTCAAAACAGCCGCCCTGATCAATCGCAATGTCGACCAGCACCGAGCCGCGCTTCATCGTCCGCAGCATTTCACGCGTGACCAGCTTGGGAGCCGCAGCCCCCGGCACCAGAACCGCGCCGATCACCAGATGCGCGCTCTTTACCGCCGCCGCAATCGCCGCCTTTGAGGCATAGGCGGTCTTGATCTGGCTACCGAAATGCATGTCCAGATCGGCCAGCCGGGTGTTGCTGATATCATAGATGGTGACATCAGCCCGCAGACCGACCGCCATCTGCGCGGCGTTAACGCCCGCCACACCGCCGCCCAGAATGGCAACGCGGGCCGGAGAAACCCCCGGAACCCCGCCGAGCAGCACCCCGCGTCCGCCCTGTTCTTTTTCCAGATAGTGCGCGCCCACTTGAATCGACATGCGCCCGGCAACTTCCGACATCGGTTTGAGCAGCGGCAGGCTGCGATCATGCGATGTCACCGTTTCATAAGCGATACACGTCGCGCCAGATTTCATCAGCCCCTCAGCCTGCGGACGGTCTGCCGCCAGGTGCAGATACGTGAACAGCGTGTGGCGCGGCTCCAGCAGGGCGATTTCCGCAGGCTGGGGTTCCTTGACCTTGACGATCAGTTCAGCGGCGGCAAACACCTCTGCTGCCGAGCCAACAATCGTCGCGCCGGCGGCGACATAGTCCTGATCCGGAAAATCGATGCCCAGTCCTGCCGTGGTCTCAACGAACAGATCATGCCCGGCAGCAGTCAGCTCCGCGACCGAAGATGGCGTTAATCCCACCCGATATTCATGGTTCTTGATCTCTTTGGGCACACCGATTTTCATGTCGAATTCCTTGGCAAGTGCATCACGCAAGGATAGCCCGATTTGCCCTCAAAGTATTTGCAATCATTGGTGTTATCTGTATCATTTTCGGAGAATATCCTAATAATTTTGGAAATAACTATAATTTTATGCAGATAGATTCCACCGACAGAAAGATACTTGATCTGCTCGCCAGCGATTCCGCGCTCACCAGTGAGCGTGTTGGTGAGCGTATCGGTCTCTCGCCATCGGCTACCCACCGGCGGATAAAGGCTCTGGAAGAATGCGGGCTAATTCTCGGCTATGGTGCCCGGCTCTCCCGCGCGGCGCGTGGCAATCCGGCTATTGTCTATGTGCAGGTAACATTGACCGACCAGCGGCGCGAAACGATGGAGGCCTTTGAGTCTGCTCTGGCCGGGGTCAAACTGGTCGCCGAAGCCCATCTGATGAGCGGTGCCTATGACTATCTGGTCAAGACCGATATTCCCGAGGGTGACAGTTTTGAACGGGTTCACCGCGATGTCCTGACCGCCTTGCCCGGTGTCCACCGGTTGGTGACCTATTTCAGTATTCGCGCTATCGTCGGTGGTGGTTGATCACATCGGGAGCATCTCAGCACATGGCTTCGCCACTAGAGCATGGTGTTTATGCCAGCACCATCCAGCGCCTTGCGGCGGTCTTCGAAAAGCAGCACCACGCCTCAAGGCATCAGCCCAAGCCTGACCTTGACTTAAGGCACCATCGTCTGGCGCGGATTGCCAGACTGGTGCACGAAAATCAGGATGAGCTGCTGGCGGCAGTCTCACAGGATTTTGGCAACCGCGCGGCAATCGAGACTCAGCTGCTTGAACTGGGCGCGGTGATCAATGCAGTGAAATTCGCCTCGCGCCACCTGCGCAAGTGGACAAGGCCCGAGAGGCTTGGCGTCGGGGCTAATTTCCGTCCCGGCAAAGCATGGCTGCGTTATGAGCCACTGGGCGTTATCGGGATTATCTCGCCGTGGAATTACCCGGTGTCGCTGGCTCTGATTCCGCTGGTCGATGCCTTGGCAGCCGGGAACAGCGCGCTGCTCAAGCCTTCCGAACTCACACCCGGCTTTTCAGGCTTGCTGGCCCGGTTGATCGCGCAATATTTCGATGAAAGCGAAGTCGCGGTGATTACTGGCGGCGCCGATGTGGCCGAAGCCTTTGCCGCCACGCCATTCGATCACCTGCTGTTCACCGGATCGACCGCAATCGGCCGCAAGGTGATGATGGCAGCGGCCCCCAACCTAACCCCGGTCACGCTGGAGCTGGGTGGAAAATCCCCCGCCGTGGTCTGTGATGATTACCCCATCGACAAGGCAGCGCGCACGCTGGCGTTCTGCAAATGCATCAACAGCGGGCAGACCTGCGTCGCGCCGGACTATGTGCTCGCGCCGCGAGACATGGTGGAGCCATTGGCCAAGGCGATCCTCGCGCAGATGCACAAGGGCTACCCGCAGCTTGATGGCAATGCGGAATACACCAGCATCATCAGCGACCGCCACCATGCGCGCCTTCTCGCCGCGATCGAGGAAGCGCGGGCCGGCGGCGCGACCATCCTGTCGCATGAAGCGCCGCTTGCCGCAGACTCGCGCAATGTCGCCCCGATTATCGTGCTCGGCGCTCCACAAGATAGCTTGTTGCTGCGCGAGGAAATCTTCGGGCCGATTTTGCCGATTATTCCTTATGACCGGCTTGAGGATGCCACCGCCTATATCAGCCAGGGCGAACGCCCCCTGGCACTCTATGTGTTCAGCAATGACCGTCAGCGACAGGAACAGGTGCTGGCTGCCACCATGTCAGGTGGGGTGACGATCAATGGCGCGATGTTGCAAGCCGGGCAGGACGAAGTGCCTTTCGGCGGCGTCGGGGCCAGCGGCATGGGTGCCTATCACGGGCATTTTGGCTTCAAGCGTTTCAGCCATGCCCGCCCGGTGTTTCAGGTCCGCCTGTTCAACGGGTTCGAGCTGCTGGGGATGCCGTGGAACAGGCTGGCCACCTGGATGGCTAGAAAGAGTATTGGCCGCTGAAGGTATTAGCTTGCCGCCCGCGCGTGCGCCGAGAGTGACACCAAGGTCACCATGCGCCCGATGCCCGGAATTTCCAGCGTCATGACATCACCTGGCACTACCGGCGCGACATCGGCGGCACCCGACAGCACCAGATCACCGGGATAAAGCGTCATCGCGCTGGAGGCGAAGGCGATCATCTGCGCCGGACTTCCGGTGAGATCACCAAAGCTGCGTTCCCCGCGCAGCTCGTCATTGACCCAGAATTTGTAGCCCAGCACCGAAGGATCAGCCACTTCATCCGCCGTGACCATGCAGGGTCCGAGCATGCCATAAGTGTCAAAGCTCTTGCAGAAGGCAAAGTCCTCGCGATCCTGCTTCAGTGTCATGTCGAGAGCGCAGGTGTAGCCCGCAACATAGTCCAGAGCTTCCGCCTCGCTGACATTGGTGCATTCGCGGCCGATCACCACGGCCAGTTCAGGCTCGTGCAGCGTCACCCGGTCAGGCCAGCGGATCTGCACCCCCTCCCCCTCACCCGAAAGCGCGCTCGTTGCCTTGAACATGAAGCCCATCATGCCCAGCGGCGCGCCGTGGTGCTTCCAGTTGCCCGCGCCGCAGACGAACTTGCCCGGATTGGCAACGGGGGAAATCAGCGAAACCTTATCGCGCAACAGCAGGGGGGCAGCAGGGGCGATTTCTTCAATTCTGGCTCGGATAGCGGACAGATTGGCGATCAGTTGATCCCCCGGCGGCAATGGCCAGCACTGAGGCGGCAGAATCTCCGTCGCGGCAGTCACATCGCGTACGCCGCTGTCTTCCAGCAGGCCAAGCCGCTCCACGGTACTTCCCAATTCGACAAACCGGCAAATTCGCATTTTTAGTATCACTCCTCTTGGGGCTCACGATTTCACTACTCGCCACTTTGAGCAAGGGGCATGGGGCTTGCGGGCATGGTTCCCGGCTTTGCGGCATGGCGAGGTTTCCAAGTCGTTCGTCAACTTTGCCCTTGCGTCACCCGCCAGTCACGTTCAGTTTCACACGAAACCTGTTTTCCACTCTCGCCTCGCCCGGAGAATTGATCATGGCCCTGCCCCGCAAACTTGCCATTCTGCTGATCGGCACCGCGCTTGCATCGTGCAAGCCCGCAGTCACCGCGCCAACCGTGCCATGGAGCGCCTTTACGCAGACCACAATCGACGGCTGGCTGGTGATCGATCCCAGCTTTGCCGTCTATCAGGGCGCGCATCAGTTTGATGGCAAACTGCCCGATTGGAGCGATGCCGGGCTCAAGAAAAAGGCCGAATTCCTTCGCGGCGTGATCGATAGCGCCCAGGCTTATGACAAGCTTGAAGGCAAGGAACGCGTCGAGCGCGACTATATGGTCAAAGTGGCTGAAGGTCAGCTGTTCTGGCTGGAAGTGGCCGATCAACCGCATACCAACCCTGCCTTCTATGTCGGCGGAGGGCTTGATCCCAATGTCTATATCGCCCGCGAATATGCTGATAAACCGACGCGGCTTAAGGCGCTGATCGCGTTTTTTGACAGCGTCCCCGCTGCCGCCACCAATATCCGCGCCAATCTCAAGGCACCAATGCCCGCCAGCTTCATCAAATATGGCACTTCCGGGTTTGGCGGCTTTGCCGAGGCCTACACCACCAGCGCGCGCGAAGCCTTTGCCGATGTGAAGGATGAGGCACTGCAAAAACAGCTGATCGCCTCGTCCGACAAGGCGGCCAAGGCCATGGCCGATCTGCGCGACTGGTTGCAAGGTCAGCAGGCCAGCGCCACACAGGATTTCGCACTGGGGCCTGATCGCTTTGCCCAGATGCTGCTGGCGACCGAGGGCGTTGATACATCGGTTGACGAACTGGAAAAGGTTGGCCGCGCCGATCTTGAACGCAACCGCAAGGCGCTGACTGAAGCTTGCGGCAAGTTTGCGCCGGGTGCGACAATTACCGATTGCATGGCAAAAATGAATGCCAACAAACCTGCCGATAACGCGGTTGCTGAAGCAACCCGGCAAATCCCGATGCTCACTGCTTTCGTCAAGGAAAAGGATCTCGTTTCGATCCCCGGCACGGAGCAGGCGCTGGTGCGTGAAAGTCCGCCCTATAACCGGCAGAACAGCGCCTATATCGATCCGGCTGGCCCTTATGAAAAAGGCATCCCGTCAATCTATTACATCTCGCCGCCGGATCCGACATGGTCCAAGGAAAAGCAGCTCGCCTACATTCCCGGCAAGGATGACCTGCTGTTTACCAGCGTGCATGAAATCATGCCCGGCCACTTCCTGCAATTCCTCCATGCCAACCGCAGCCCGTCGATGTTCGGGCGGTTGTTCGTTGGCTACGCCTTTGCCGAAGGCTGGGCGCACTACAGCGAGGAAATGATGCTGGAAGCCGGGCTTGGTGACGGTGATCCGCAGATTCGCATCGGCCAGCTTTCCAACGCCCTGCTGCGCAATTGCCGCTTCCTTTCGGCCATCGGCATGCATGCCAAGGGCATGACCATGGCACAATCCAAACAGTTGTTCATGACCAAGTGTTTTCAGGACGAAGGCACCGCCGATCAGCAGGCCGCGCGCGGAACCTATGATCCGGCCTACCTCAACTACACGCTGGGCAAATTGCTGATTCGCAAGCTGCGCGAGGATTGGACAGCGAGCCGGGGCGGACGCGCGAGCTGGAAGGCATTCCACGATGCTTTCCTCGATTTCGGCGGCCCGCCGATTCCTCTGGTACGTCAGGCAATGATGGCCGAGGACAAGCCCAAGGCGTTATTTTGAGAGAGAAAACTGCCGAGTTGTGAAATTCGGCAGCACAGGTGCGGCCTATATCATTCCGCCTAGGTTTCTATGTAATCTCGGCGGCGCTGCGCCGGGTCAGGACGGGTGACTATTACAGCTATCATTTCGATGAAAAGCCCCGTCAGGGCCGTATTGATGCTGTGATGGAAGGACTCTGCCGCTCGGCAACAGGCCTCACCCGCGCCCGCGATAGCCTGCCACGCCTTGATCTGGCACCCACAACCCATCGGGTGCCGCTCCAGACTGCCAGAACACATCAATCGGTATACCGCCGCGCGGATACCAATAGCCGCCAATGCGCAGCCACAGCGGCTTCATTTCGGCAAACAGGCGCTGGCCGATGCCGACGGTAACATCTTCATGGAAACCGGCGTGATTGCGATATGATCCCAGAAACAGCTTGAGGCTCTTCGATTCGACGATGGTTTCACCCGGTGCATAGTCGATCACCAGATGGGCGAAATCAGGCTGTCCGGTGACCGGACACAGCGAGGTGAACTCTGGCGCGGCAAAACGCACCAGATAGGGCGTGCCAAGGCGGGGATTGGGGACATAATCAAGTAGAGCCAGCTCGGGTGATGCAGGCAGCGTACTGAATTGGCCCAGGTGGATCGGAGAAGAAGGTGTGTCGCTCATGCTTCTGCAATGCCGCCATCTTGCGGCTTGCACAAGATGGCGGTTTGCGCTTGCGAGTTCACCGGCTATTCAGCGCGACCGCGGTTGGGGCAGGAATGATGCACAGGGCAACGAAGCAGATCGGCAAGCGATGGGTGCGATGTCTGGTGACATCGGCGCTGGTGATGAGCTGCGCGCTGCCTGCATGGGCTCAATCGGTGGGAGAGTTCAGGCTGCCGCCGGGTAGTTCAAGCCCGCCCCCGCGCGCACAGGGGCCAGTTGATCGTGATCAGCCGGTTGTTCGCCTCGCCCCGTTGCCCGCGCCTCAGCCCAGCGAATCGCCGCCGGTTGCCGCCCCCACTCCAACCACACCGGCGGCAGCGCCGACACCGCAGCCGACACAGCCGACGCAGAACCGGGGCACTCCAGCCAGCGTGGTCACCCCAAGGCCACAACAAACAGCACCGCAGAGTCAAAATCAGGCGCAAGACCAGAATCAGGCTCAAATTCAAGTCTCTGGCCCGGCAAGCCCGGTTACATCTGCAACAACCACCGCGACGGACCAGGCACCTGCCCCCTCTTCAGAGCCGGCAGCCATGGCCAGTGATCCGGCCAGCTTGCCGGATTTGGCCAGCATTGATTGGCGATGGCTGCTGCCACTGGTGGCAATCCTTTCGGCAGCGGCCCTGTGGTTCATCAGACGTCGCTGGTTCACGGAGCGTGGAGCCGATTCGTATGACGAGGAAGAGGAGGATGCTGCTCTTACACAGCCGACGCCCCCACCCGGACCAAAACTAGCGCCATCAGCCCCTCGCCCAGCCCAGATCATCAAGTCTGACGAGACCATTGGCCTCACGCTTGAGGTTATGCGGCTCAGCGCCACACTGGTGAGTACGACATTGGTTTACAAGCTTACCGTCGCGAATCTGCTGGAAGAACCTATTGGTCCGATCGTCATTGCTGGCGACATGATCGCCGCACACGCCTCGCTTCCGGTCGAGCAGCAGCTGGCCACCGATGGCCAGCTGCTTGAATTACGGCATGAAATTCCTGCCCTGGCATCCGGTGAAAGTATCGAAATCGCCGGTGAACTGCGGCTGCCACTATCCTCGATCAACCCGATCCGCAGCGGAACTGCCCTGCTGTTCATTCCGCTGGTTCGTTTCCGAGCCGAAGCCAAGGGCTCATCAATGGTCTCGGCCTTTGCAATTGGTGACACCCCGCAAGTCGCCACAGCTTCGTTGCTCCCCTTCCGGCTCGATCTGGGTCCGCGCGTTTATTCACGCATCAGCCAGAGGCGCATTGCCGCTCTGCCGCGATCCTGATCTTATCTGGTGCGTTGCCGATAGGCCACAGGAGGCCATCCAAATCCGCGAAGCTGGCCCCCTTGCCACTCGACGCGGTGATGCAGCAGGTCTAACCCAAGCGCCCGTCGTTGCGAAGAGGAGGGCGCACCGGTTATGGATAGTCTCGTGACGACCGAATGGCTCGCCTGTGAAATCGGCGCGAGTGATCTCAGGGTCGTCGATGCCACCAAGCATTTGCCCGATGCTGCCAGCGCCAATTTTGGCCGTGATGCGCGCGCCGAATATGTCGCCGGGCATATTCCTGGCGCAGTGTTCATGGATCTCGAAGAACTGGTCGATAGCGGAGCTCCGGCTGATAGCACCCTGCCTTCGCCAGCCAAATTCGCCAGCCGGATGCAGGCACTGGGACTGGGTGATGGCAGCCGAATTGTGCTTTACGATGATAGCGCGGTAAAAACCTCTGCGCGCGCATGGTTCATGCTGCGCCTGTTCGGTGCCCAGAATGTCGCGATCCTTGATGGCGGCATCGCCAAGTGGAAAGCACAAGGCCGTCCGCTTACGATGGGTGCTGAAACACTGCGTAACCGCCACTTTACGACTTGGGCAGACCGCAGGCCATTGCGCAGCAAGGCCGATATCCTCGCCAATATCTCCAGCGGGGCCGAACAGCTTATTGATGCGCGCGGGGCTCCCCGCTTTTCCGGCTCTGAAAAAGAAGCCCGCCCCGGCATCGCCAGCGGTCATATTCCCGGCGCGTACAATCTGCCTTATAGCAAATTGTTCAACCCCGAAGGCACGTGGAAGAACAAGGCTGGCATTCGTCAGGCCTTTACCGATGCCGGTGTCGATCTATCCCGCCCGCTCATCACCAGTTGTGGCAGCGGCATCACCGCCTGCTGCCTGACATTTGGCCTGCATTTGATCGGCAAGGATGATGTCGCGCTGTACGATGGCAGCTGGGCCGAATGGGGTGCCGATCCCGAAACCCCCAAGTCTGTTGGAGAGGCGGTTCCTGCCTGACATGAATAATAACAAAAAACCGGGTAGCCTCTCCCCGTTTACCCGCCTGACCCATCTTGGCCGACGTCCGCAATGGACCGGTACGCCCGATCATCCAGGGGCCGTGGTCAGCCCGCCAGTCTGGCGCGCAAGCACGCATCTGTATCCTGATACGGCCGCGCTCAAACAGGGGCCGAAGCACAACGAGGATGGCCGCTTTTTCTATGGCCGCCGAGGCTCACCGACGCAGTGGGCGTTGGCCGATGCGCTTACCCAGCTGGAGCCCGGCGCCTTTGGCACCATGCTCTATCCTTCTGGTGTCGCAGCGATTTCCGGGGTGCTGATGACCTTGCTGCGGCCGGGAGACGTGCTGCTGATGACCGACAATGCCTATGAGCCCAGCCGCGCCATCGCGCGTGGATTGCTGGCCGACATGGGCATCGAAACGCGCTGGTTCGATCCGCAGGACGCCAGTGCATTTGACGCCGCAGCTTGTCCAAAAACCCGCGCCGTTCTGCTGGAATCGCCCGGCAGCCTGACTATGGAAGTGCAGGATGTACCTGCGCTCTGCGCCGCTGCACGGGGGCGCGGCATCGTCTCGATCCTTGATAACACCTGGGCCAGTCCATTGGGCTTTACGGCACTGGCGCATGGGGCCGATATATCGGTGATGAGCCTGACCAAGCATGTCGGCGGCCACTCCGATATGATGATGGGCAGCGCCAGTGCGGGCGAGCAACTCTACGCCAAGCTGCGCCATACCGCGCAGCAAACCGGACAAGTGGTATCGCCCGATGATGCCGCGCTGGCCTTGCGCGGCCTGCGAACCATAGCCATGCGGCTTGAGCGTGAAACGGCGAGCGCGCTGGCCATCGCCAGGTGGCTCGATAGCCGCCCCGAAATTGCCCGTGTGCTCTGCCCAATGCTCCCCGGATCGTCCGGTCACGCGCTGTGGTCGCGTGATTTCACCGGCGGCTGCGGCCTGTTCAGTTTTGTTTTCAAGGGCAAGGATTCAGCGGCGCGAGATAGCTTTATCGATGCGCTCTCCCTGTTCGGCATCGGTTACAGCTGGGGCGGGTTTGAAAGTCTTGTCACTCCGGTCGATCCCGCAGGCCTGCGCAGCGCCACCGTATGGCCACTACCAGGCATGGACGCTGCCGACAGCTTTGGTGTGCGCCTGTCCATCGGGCTTGAAGATGCCGGAGACCTGATCGCCGATCTGGAACAGGCGCTCAGCGCATGGAGCGGATCATGAGCGTTCAGAACAACATCACCGATGTGGTGGCGCAGCTTGATTCGCTCGGCTTCACTTACGGATCAACGCGGATTTCGCTTTATCGGGCGCTGGTGGCGGCCACCGTCGTGGCAGGCATCATCGTCGTCGCGCGACTGACCAGTATTGGTGTGCGCCACATGTTCCGCCGGGTAACGCGGATGGATGCCACCGAGCAATTGCTGGGCGAAAAGCTGGTCGGGATTGTCGTCTGGGTGATCTGCATCCTGTTCGGCATCGACATTCTCGGCATTGATCTGACCGCGCTCACCGTATTTTCCGGGGCATTCGGTCTGGCCATCGGTTTTGGCCTGCAGAAGACTTTCGGAAATCTGCTGGCAGGCATCATCCTGTTGATGGACCGCTCGATCAAGCCGGGCGATGTTATCGCGGTCAGTGGCACCACCGGCACTGTCGGTCAGGTCAAGAAGATCGGCATTCGCGCTATATCGGTGATTACCCGCGACAAGACCGAATACCTGATCCCCAACGAAATGCTGATGATCAATCAGGTGGAAAACTGGTCCTACAGCTCGCGCGATGTGCGTCTCAAGGTGCCAATAGGGGTCGACTACGGCACCGATATCGAGCTTGCCGAGGAACTGATGCTGCGCGCGGCAACCGAAACGCCGCGTGTGCTCAAGACTCCCGCCCCCACGGTCTGGCTCACTGCCTTTGGCGACAGCGCCATCCAGTTCGAAATCCAGATCTGGATCAACGATCCCGAAGATGGCATCGGCGATGTGCGCTCTGACGTGCTCAAACGGCTGTGGCACATCTTCCGCGAGCAGGGCATCCGCATTCCCTACCCGCAGCGCGAAATCCGCGTGAAGGATTGGCCGGTTGCACCCAAGCCGAGTGATGAAAAGCTGACCTAAGCCCCGGCAAAGGCTTTCTCACTGGCAATTTCCGGCTGACCGGATCATTTGCGCCTCCATGAGCAATTCTGCCCCTAATGTCGGCACGATTTATCTGGTCGGTGCCGGCCCCGGCGATCCCGATCTGCTGACGCTGCGCGCCGCCCGGCTGATCATGCAGGCAGAGCTGATCGTCCATGACGGGTTGGTCGATCCATCTATCCTGGCCATGGCGAAGCCCTCGGCGCGTCTCGTGTCGGTTGCCAAGCGCCGTTCGCGCCACACCATGCCGCAGAGCGAGATCAACGCCCTGCTGGTGGCACAGGCACTGGCTGGCCGCGATGTCGTGCGGCTCAAGGGCGGTGACCCCTTCATCTTCGGGCGCGGCGGCGAAGAGGCAGAGGCGGCGCGTGCTGCCGGTGTTCCGGTTGCTGTCGTCCCCGGCATCAGCGCCGCGATGGGCGCTGCCGCCGCCGCACAGATCCCCCTCACCCACCGTGACAGCGCCTCCATTGTCACCTTCGTCGCGGGCCAGTGCAAGGGATTGACCGAACAGGACTGGTCAGGCCTTGCTGGCAAGGGCCGCACACTGGTGATCTATATGGGCGTCGCCACGGCAGAGGCCATCGCCGAGAAGCTGATCGCCGATGGCCTTGCTCCCGATGTGCCAATCGCGGTGATCGAGAATGCCAGTCGCCCTAATATGCGCGTGTTGCGCGGGCCATTGGCGGGTCTCGCCAAGCTGGTGAAGGGCGAGAAAGTCAAAAGCCCCGCGCTTATCGTCATTGGCGATGTCGCGGCGAGGAATGAAATTGAGCTGCGCAGTTTTGCGCTGGAGGTTAACGCGTGAAGATTGTTACCGGAAATGACCTGAAGAGCGGCGCCGTCACCTGGTGGGACGGTTCAGGCTGGTCGCTGCATGTCACCGATGCCGCCGATGTTGGTGAACATGGCGAGGATATCGCCGCGCGAGAAAATGCCGCTCGCCGGGTTGTCAGCCCCTATGTGATCGACGGCGAACGCAGTGCCGATGGCGTCCGCCCTGCGCATATCAAGGACCGCATCCGCGCGCTTGGCCCGACAGTGCGCCTCGACCTTTCCCTCAAACCCGCCGATCCTGCCGCCGGCAACTGGGTGATCTGATGTACCAGTATGACACTTACGACCAGACCCTGGTCGATGCCCGCGTCGCCGATTTTCGCGACCAGACTCGCCGCCGCCTTGACGGCTCCATGAGCGAGGAACAGTTTCGCCCGCTGCGGCTGATGAATGGGCTCTACCTCCAGCTGCACGCTTATATGCTGCGTGTTGCGGTGCCCTATGGCACACTGTCTTCGGCACAGATGCGCATGCTGGGCGATATCGCCGACAAATATGATCGCGGCTATGGCCACTTCACCACTCGCCAGAACATCCAGTATAACTGGATAAAGCTCGAAGAAGCCCCTGATATTCTTGCCGATCTTGCCATAGTCGAGATGCATGCCATCCAGACCAGCGGCAATTGCATCCGCAACACCACGTCAGACCAGTATGCCGGTGCCACCAGCGATGAGGTCGTCGATCCGCGCCCCTATGCCGAACTGATCCGCCAGTGGTCGACCTTCCACCCGGAATTCAACTTCCTGCCGCGCAAGTTCAAGATCGCCGTGATCGCCTCGGAAACCGACCGCGCGGCGATGCGGCTGCATGATATCGGCGTGCAGATCGTCAGGAATGTCCAAGGCGAACTGGGCTGCGCTTTCTATGTTGGCGGCGGCATGGGCCGCACGCCGATGATTGCCCCGCTGATCAATCGATTCGTTCCGCTCGATCAGTTCATCACTTACTGCGAGGCGTGCCTGCGGGTTTACAACCGCTATGGCCGCCGCGACAACAAGTACAAGGCGCGGATCAAGATCCTCGTCCATGAGCTTGGAAAAGAAGAATATACTGCCCAAGTCGAGGCGGAATTCGCCCATCTGCTCACCCAGGGAATCGAACCCCCGATTGCCGAGCTTGAGCGGATCAAGGCGCAATTTGCCGATCCTGCTTTCGAAGCCGCAGCTCCGGATGCAGTGGACCGTTCGGACCCTGACTTTGCCCTGTGGCTGGACCGCAATTGCCACGCCCACAAGCAGCCCGGCTACTCCATCGTGACCATCAGCCTGAAGCCGGTGGGCGGCATCCCCGGCGATGCCAGCGCGGACCACATCCGCCTGATGGCTGATCTGGCACGGGACTATTCGTTTGACGAGCTGCGCGTCACCCATGCCCAGAATATCGTGCTGGCCCATGTCAGGAAGGCTGATCTTTACGCGCTGTGGCAAAAGCTTGATGCCGCCGGGCTTGGTACTGCCAACCTCGATTTGATCGGCGATATCATCGCTTGCCCCGGCCTCGATTATTGCAGCCTCGCCAATGCCCGCTCGATCCCGCTCGCACAGAAAATCTCCGAGCGCTTCGCCAAGGACGGTAAGGAAGCGGCGGTCGGCGAACTGAAGCTCAAGATTTCGGGCTGCATCAACGCCTGCGGCCATCACCATGCCGGCCACATCGGCATTCTGGGTGTCGACCGCAAGGGGGTGGAAAATTACCAGCTCCTGCTCGGCGGCAGCGAAGGTGCGGACACGTCGCTGGGAACCATTACCGGCCCTGGATTCGATGAGAATGGCGTGGTCGATGCCATTGAAAAAACAACGGAAGTCTATTTAGCCAACAAGCAGGGCGAAGAGCGTTTCCTCGATACCTATCGCCGCATCGGCATGGCCCCGTTCAAAGCGGCGCTCTATGCCCCAATAACTGTAAAGAATGGTGAGGCGGCACATGGTTGAGACCCAATTTCGCTACCGCTCCGATGAACCTGTTGGAGATCCAGCCGTCACGGTCGACAGCTTCGGCGATCAGACCAATGCCTCGGCGGTCCGTGTCGAGCCGGGTGACGATGCTCGCGGCCTGCTGCCATTTCTTGACCGGATCAAGCTGGTCGAAGTGAACTTCCCGGGCTTTGGCGATGGCCGCGGCTATTCGGCGGCGCGTATCTTGCGCGAAGCGGGTTATGCCGGTGAACTGCGCGCGGTGGGCGAGGTGCTGATCGATCAGCTGGCCAATATGCGACGCTGCGGTTTTGACAGCTTTGCTCCCGAGCGCGAGCTGAACGCTGTCGATGCCGAGGCCGCGATGGACCGCTATGGCGAAGTCTATCAGCCGACCACCGATGGCCGCCTGCCCGTCTGGGCGAAACGTCATGCCGGTCAGTAGCAAGGCTGAATCTGTGCGAACGGTGGATCGCATTGATAGCGGGCCACGCTTTACCGAGGCCGATGCCGTGCGCCTCAATCGGCTGCACAAGGGCATGAGCACCCGCGAAATGCTCGTCACGGTGCTCAGCGAGCGGATTGCCGGTGAAGTCGCCGTGGTGTCGAGCTTCGGCGCTGAAAGTTCGGTGCTGCTGCATCTGATTGCCCAGATTGATCCGACAACCCCGGTGCTGTTTCTGGAGACCGGCAAACACTTCCCCGAAACGCTCGCCTATCGCGACCTGCTGATTGAACGGCTTGGGTTGACCGGCCTGCGCAATCTCATGCCCGATGCCGAAGTACTGGCAGCGCGGGATGGAAATGGCTTGCGCTGGTCGTTCGATCCCGATGGCTGCTGCGAAATTCGCAAGGTGATCCCGCTCGCCCGCGCGCTCGATGGCTTTGATGCGGCGATCACCGGACGCAAAGGGTACCAATCGAGCACCCGCACCGGTCTGCCGCGCTTTGAGATTGACCGCAGTGATGCCCAGGGACGCCTCAAGATCAATCCGCTGGCCGATTGGTCACCCGAAGACCTCGCCGCCTATATTGCCGGGCATGACCTGCCGACGCACCCGCTGGTGGCCCAGAGCTACCCGTCGATCGGCTGTTCACCCTGCACCAGTCGCGTCGCGGCGGGGGAAGACTCGCGCTCAGGCCGCTGGAAGGGTTGGGACAAGACCGAATGCGGCATTCATGCTCCCGGCGTCAGCGATGCAGATGGCGATCTGCCTCCGGGTTATGATCCGGTTTTCTGATAATAGCCGGTTGCGTTCCCCCTGCTCTTCGCATTAGGGCCGCGCCATATTCATCACAGAGGTCCGCATGTCCCAGCTAATCGAACTGAAGCTCACCCAGGATGAGGCCGAAATGCTCGTCGATGCCCTTGAACTCGACATGGAAGGCTATCTCGATATCGCCAAGGAAGCGCGCGGCAACAGCAATCGCGCCGAAGTGCAGACCTATACCGAAGCGGCAGAGCGCATTCAGGCGCTGATGACGCGCATCAAGGCACTGCTTCCTGAGGAGGACTAAAGCCAGCCTGCCTCACGGTACCATTTTGCCGTAGCCCGCAGCCCTTCGCGCGTCGGAACCTGCGGCTTCCAAAGGCTTTCAGGCACCCGCGCGGTATCGCTCACCACCCAATCGGGATGGAGCATGTACCCGACGCGATCAGCGGTAAGTTTTGCCCGCGGCCCGCGCAATGCCTTGTCCGCGCGTGCTGCCAGTCGCAGCGCGCCGCCCGGCAGATGCAGCACCCAGGGGCGTTTGCCCATAGCCCAGCCGATAGCCCGGCCAATCTCGCGATGGCTCCAGCCACCGGGCTTGCCATCATCAGGCTCGAAACTGCGCCCCGTCACTACCTCGCCGCCGGGGATCAGCGCCAGCAGCAGCCGGGCAAGGTCATCGACATGGATGTAGGAAGCGCGGCCGTGCTTTGGCGGCACCGGCACCAGCCCCCATTTGGCGGCGCGAAACAGTTCGAACATATCCTTGTCGCGGAAGCCATAGATTGCGGGCGGACGGACGATGGTCCAGTCCAGCCCGCTGGCCATGACCAGCTTTTCCGCCCGTGCTTTGGAAGCTCCATAGGCAGAAAGCTGCGGTTCGCGGGCCGAGAGCGAAGAGACGAAGATCAGGCGCGGCACACCCGCTTTCACCGCCGCCTCGATCACCGCCAGTGTGCCGGTGACGTTGCCCTCCTCGAAGCCAGCCGGATCAGGCGTGCTGACCGCCCCTGCCACGTGAATCACCGCCTCTGCACCAGTCACCAGCCGGGCAAGAGCGTCAGAATCCCCCATATCGCCCGCAATCCAGGTAACAGCGTGGCGCAAATGTTGCGGCTTACGGGCCAAGGCATGGACTGGAATATTAGCTTTTACGGCGCGATCGAGAAGTGCCTGACCAACAAAGCCGGTCGCCCCGGTAACCGCAATCAGGCCGTCAGTCATCACAACAGGACCAGTTGATCGCGGTGGACGATGGCCGAACGCGGTGCATAGCCGAGCAGATCGGCATGTTCGCGACTGTGTCTGCCGATCAGCGCCGTGCATTCACCGGCACCATATTCGGCAAGGCCGTGGGCGATTACAGTGCCAGCACCATCGCGGATCGTCACGGCATCACCGCGCAGGAAATCTCCTTCGACCCCGGTCAACCCCTTGGCGAGCAGGCTGGAGCCACCGCCCAGCGCTTTGGCCGCCCCGGCATCGATCATCAGCGCGCCTTTGAGTCGCAGGCGGCCACCCAGCCAGGCCTTGCGCGCCGCTGCCTTGCGTTTGGGGAGGAACAGCGTGCCGATACCAGCTTGCGTCACCCGCGCAATCGGCGCGTCGTGGGTGCCATTGGCGATTACCAGCGCGATCCCCGCCCGCTCGGCGATTTCTGCTGCCTGCAGCTTCGAAGTCATGCCGCCCGAACCAAGCCCAGAGGTCGATCCGCTATCCGCCATGGCGTGGATCTCACGCGAGACACCCTTCACCAGCGGCAACAGCATTGCGGCGGGATCGGCAGGATTGCGATCATAGAGCCCGTCGACATCGGAGAGCAGCAGCACCGCAGAGGCCCGCGCCGCCTGCGCCACCCGCGCGGCGAGCCGGTCATTATCGCCAAAGCGAATCTCCTGCGTGGCGACGCTGTCATTCTCATTGACCACTGGCACCGCGCCGGCATCAAGCAAACGGGTGAGCGTTGCGGTGGCGTTGAGATAGCGCCGCCGATCCTCAAGATCATCGAGCGTCAGCAGCAGTTGTGCGGCGTTAAGGCCATGTTTCGCCAGCAGTTCTGCCCACAGCCCCGATAACGCGATCTGGCCAACGGCTGCCGCGGCCTGAGCATCGGCCAGACTGCCGCGCCCGCCCTTGTCGAGCTTCAGCGTTGCCGCACCCAGGGCAATCGCGCCCGAACTGACGACAATCACATCCTGACCACGCGCGCGCGCAGCGGCAATCTCGGCGACCAAGGCCTCGATCCAGACACGGCGCGGGCCATCCTTGCCGACGAGCAGAGCCGAACCAACCTTGATCACCAGCCGGGGGCAAGTGTTCCTGTCGGCAAGATCGGCAAGGCGGGTAATCTGCATGGTGCGGGGCTTAGGGGAAAAAGCGGAGTGATTGAAGTGCCTGTTGCCGCAACATCAGATCAGTGCGGCGACCAGGGGATGTCTTCGCCTTCTTCGCGCTCACCTGCCGGGCGTTCGGTGCTGGTGGCAGCGGGGAGATGGCCGACAACCGCATCGAGCAGTTCATCCATGCCCGCACCAGTTGCGCCCGAAATCGGGAACACCTGATCGGCACCGGCAGCGAGAAGCTCTGCACTGAACGCGGCGACCAGCTCGGCATCGATCAGATCGATCTTGTTGTGCGCGATCAGCCGGGGTTTTTCATCCAGACCGCCACCATAAGCGGCAAGTTCTTCCTCAACGATCTCCATCGCCTCAACCGGATCGGAGCCATTGGCATCGATCAGATGGATCAGCACCCGGCACCGCTCGATATGGCCGAGAAAGCGATCGCCCACCCCGGCACCTTCGGCAGCCCCGGCGATCAGTCCCGGAATATCAGCCAGCACAAATTCGCGGTTACGGTGGCGCACCACACCCAGCTGAGGGCGCAAGGTGGTGAAGGCATAGGCACCGACTTTGGCCTTGGTATTGGTGATCTTATTGATAAAAGTAGATTTACCGGCATTGGGCAGGCCGACAAGTCCTGTGTCTGCCAGCAATTTCAGCCGCAGCCAGACCCACAGCTCCTCACCGGTGATGCCCGGCTGATGCTGACGCGGCGCGCGGTTGGTAGAGGTTTTGTAGCTGGCATTGCCGCGCCCGCCCATGCCGCCTTCGAGCAGAACGATCTGCTGGCCTGCTTCGGTGAGATCAAGCAACACCGTTTCGCGATCATCATCAAGCACCTGAGTGCCAATCGGCACCTTGATGACCAGATCCCTGCCGCCCGCACCAGTGCGGTTCTTGCCCGCACCGCCGCCACCGCGCGGAGCCTTGAAGTGCTGGGTATAGCGAAAATCGATCAGCGTATTGAGACCGGGAACAGCCTCAAAGATGATGTCCCCGCCCTTGCCGCCATTGCCGCCGTCCGGTCCGCCATATTCAACATACATCTCACGACGAAAGCTGACCGCCCCCTGCCCGCCGGAACCGGCGCGAATGTAGATTTTGGCTTGGTCGAGAAAGTGCATGGGACCGAAATAACCTGTTCGTGGCGACTTTGCCGAACCACGACACCAGTATACCACATTTCAAATAATGTTGCTGCCACTGGTGTATCTGAGGAGGGGTGAGCCCCTGACCTCGTCATTGTGAACGACGCGCTCTCCGATTTGAGATATAGCCCCGTTCCAGTGAGAGCCCAGATACATGACGATCCGCAATGACCCGCCCCTTAGCGAAGTGCCCGCGAGCTTGAAAGAGCAAAGTTCCGCCAGCCTGCGCGCGCTTCCTGGCTATTTCGTCTGATAAAGTGCGGCGTATTTGCTGTTCCACTCCGCCAGATCGAGCTTGTATTTGTCATATCGGCGGTAAAAATCGTCAAACACGATCTCGATGCTCGGCAGGCTGCGCTCGGCAAACTGGTCAAGCTCGACCGCCTTGATTAGCTTGGCATCCTTGCTCATCGCCACCACGGCTTCGCAGAAATGCGGCAGCGTGGGCGGCGTCGCGAAGTGGTTATAGACTTCGGTCATGTACTTTTCGCGCGGCGGGATGAAGCGCGTACCATATTTTTTGCGGAATTCGGCATCGACTTTGCGATTGGCCGCCATCAGTCCTTTGGCATGGGCTTTCAGAAACAGCTTGTAGTTGGGCAGAATCTCGACATTCGCCGGGCCAAAGCAGTTCAGCGCTCCTACATTGTAAGCCGCGCGCAGGTTCCATGTGGTCTGTGCAGTGGTGATGTTGCGATTGGGGCTGACAAACAGTCCGTCAGAGCCCAGCGGCGGCGAGGTCAGCACAGGTGAGGCATTGTTCGGCGGATAGGGCTTGGGCGGAATGACAATCGCTACGGGCGGCGGTGGCGGTGGCGGTGGCGGTGGGGGCAGCTTGGCGGGCTTTGCCGGGCCGCAGGCAGCCAGTGCCAGGGCACAGGCCAGAGCAAGCGATCCGCCCAGTTTCATATCGAACCTCATCATCGCGCGCTTCCCTATCATGCCAATTCCCTTGGCCATCCTTGCCCCTAGGCACAGCCGCCTGTCATCCAGATGAAGCGAGCCGTCTAAACAACTATGTAGCTAAAGAAAATGCCCGACGCGCATCGCTGCGCGCCGGGCCGTTTGTTTTCCGTGGCGTACTGCCAAAAGTTTGTCCAGTTTAGCGGCGATCACCCATGAACTGGAGCAGGAACTGGAACATGTTGATGAAATCAAGATAGAGGCTGAGCGCCCCCATGATGACGGCCTTGCCAGCATATTCAGTACCCGCAACATGGGCATATTCAGCTTTCAGTCGCTGCGTATCCCATGCGGTAAGCCCGGCAAAGATCAGCACACCCAAGATCGAGATCGCCAGCTGCAAGCCCGTAGACTGAAGGAACATGTTGATCACCATGGCAATGATAATGCCGATCAGGCCCATGGTCATGAAGGATCCCATCGCACTGAGGTTCCGCTTCGTGGTGTAGCCGAACAGGCTAAGTCCCGCGAAAGCACCCGCCGTGGCGAAGAAAGTGCTGGCAATCGATGCGCCGGTGAAAACGAGGAAGATCGTCGACATCGACAGACCCATGACCACGCAGAAGGCCCAGAAGAGCATTTGCAGGGTCGAGGTCTTCATGCGGTTGATGCCAAAGCTCATCGCCATGACAAAACCGAGCGGTGCCAGCATGATAAGCCACTTGAGTGGCGATCCGAAGACCGTCTCCATCATGGCCGGGTTTTTTTCCAGCATGTTCGCGAACAGCAGCGAAACAATGCCAGTGAGCAACACGCCCGAGGCCATGTAATTATAAATCGACAGCATATGCCGACGAAGACCCTGATCAAGAGCCCCCTGGCTCAGGCTGCGGCCGTCAAGGCTGGGGGACGCGCCAAAGCCCGCCGAATTGTTCGAGCGCGTGGGCTGGGGGTCGTTCCAATTTGCCATGGTGTCCAAATCTCCATTTCCGGCCCGGGATAGGGCCAGCTCACGCAATATCGGCTTTGTTGGCGCGTGTTTCAAGTGAAACCCGACATGGCGATTGTGACAATTTGTATCAGTTTTGGAGCGGCTTGGGCATTAACCGCGATTGCGGGCTCCGGCGGTCATTTCCGCACTGCGGTCACGCGCGCCGCGCAAGGTGTCGGCCATCAATGCAGCCAACCGCCCATCGGCATCGAGCACATCGAGCCCCCCCTGAGTTACCCCGCCCGGACTGGCGACACGGCGGGCCAGTTCGCCGGGCGAATGCGGCGATCCGGCGGCGAGGGCAGCAGCCCCTTCCACCATCGACAGCGCCAGCCGGTCTGCCTGTTCGCGGGGTAACCCAAGCGATGCGGCGCCAGCTGCCAGAGCATCAATCACACGGTAGACAAAGGCCGGCCCCGAACCTGCCAGCGCGGTGACAAGGTCCATCAGCCGCTCATCGCCCAGCCATTCTGCCTGTCCGAGCGGTGCCATCAAACGGTCAGTCATAGCGCGCTGATCGGCGCTGAAATCAGCCACCAGTGCAATCGGTGACTTGCCCAGGGCTGCGGCGAGATTGGGCATAACCCGCACGATTCCGCCCGCATCAGGGAAATGACGGCGCAAGGTTGAAAGATCAACGCCCGCAAGGATCGACAGCAGCAAGGTGCCCGTGCCCACCATCCGGGCAATGCCAGATGCCGCCTCTCCCAGTTGCTGCGGCTTGAAGCCCAGCAAAACGATATCAAATGGGGCGTCGGCTTCAGGCAGTTCGCGCAGCAAAGTTACGCCACCTGGAGCCTGAGCCAGCAGGGGATCGACAACCGTGAAGTCGCCCGGTAAAAAACCGGCAGCGAGCCATCCGGCCAGCATCGCCCCGCCCATATTGCCGCAACCGATCTGGA
>JANOYZ010000159.1:0-16044 GCA_031429135.1 Novosphingobium sp.
TGCAGGAAACCGCGCGCGAAGTGCACCGGCTGGCCGACAAGGGCTGCTTTGCTGTCACCATGAGTGAAAACCCCACCAAGCGCGGCATGCCCAGTGTTCACAGTGACTATTGGGAGCCGCTTTGGCAGGCGGTGACCGAGACCGAGACGGCGATCTGCCTGCATATCGGCACCGGCAACATCTCACCGCACTGCTCACCTGAATCGCCGATCGAAGCCAACATTACCACCATGCCGATGGCGGTGGCCTTCGGCGCAGCGGACTGGATGAATATGGAAGCACTGCACCGATATACGACGATGAAAATAGCCTTGTCGGAAAGCGGTATCGGGTGGATTCCTTATCTTTTGGAACGCGCTGATTATGCCCATGAGCAGCACCATGTCTGGACCCATTCGAAGCAGTATTTTGGCGATATGAAGCCCAGCGAAGTGTTCAAACGCCACTTCTCAAGCTGTTTCATCGACGATGCCTATGGTCTGAGGAACCTCGATCTGATCGGTGAGGATAATGTCTGCTATGAGGTTGATTATCCGCACTCGGATGCGCCCTGGCCCAATGCCCCGGAAACACTCTGGAAGTCCGCCCAGTATCTGACCGATGCGCAGATCGACAAGGTCACGCATCAGAACGCGATGCGGCTCTACAAGTTCAATCCGTTTGACCATTTCACGCGCGAGGAACTGACGGTTGGAACGCTCCGCGCCAAAGCCAGGGCAGCGGGCGTTGATACCGCGCTGATATCGACCGGCGGTGCTGCTCCGCTTGCCGAAGGTGAGTCTGCGCGGCCGGTTACCTCGGCTGATGTTGTCGCGATGTATATGAAGCACGCCGAGGCGGCCTGAACCTTCAGCCCCAGGCGCGCCACACACCATAGGAACTGGTCAGCGTCAGCACCACGCCGACGAGGATCAGCATAACCTTGGTTGGGAAGTGTTTGGCGGCCCATGCCCCTAATGGTGCGGCGAGCACTCCGCCGATCAGCAGGCCGAGCGTAGCCCCGGCAACATCGGCGAAGCCGAGGTGGAAGATGAAGGCCGCTGAAATAGTGATCGTCAGGAAGAACTCGACAGAATTGACCGTGCCGACCACCTTGCGCGGATCGGCTCCCTGAATCAGCAGGTTGGAGGTCACCACCGGCCCCCAGCCGCCGCCGCCCGCTGCATCGAGAAATCCACCGATCAGGCCCAGCGGTGCCACGGTTGAGGCTTCGCGCGGCTTGGGCGGATAGGCAATGCCGCGCACCAGCAGGTAAATACCGATGCCCGAAAGATACAGCAGGACGAAAGGCTTCACCACGCTGGCATCAAGCGATGTCAGGACATAGGCTCCCAGAATTCCGCCGATCATGCCGGGAATCAACAGGCGGAAAAACAGCTTCTTGTCGACATTGCCGTGCAGCAAATGGCTGATACCCGATGTCGCGGTGGTGAAACATTCGACCAGATGAACCCGCTGCGAAGCGATAGCGGGAGGAACGCCCATCACCGCAACCAGCAATGTGTTGGAAATCACCCCGAAAGCCATGCCCAGCGCGCCATCGACGAGCTGCGCCGCAAACCCGACAGCGATGAAGGGCAAGAGATAGGCGAGATCGAAACTACCAGACTCCATCGCCTCCGACTCCGTAAAATCTCGACTTAATTGATAGAGATTATGCGCTGGCTAGGCGAGAAAGTTTTTTCCGCGAGCGCCGAAGCGAAACTTTCTTACGCCGAATGGCCGTCACCGCCGCCGATAGCGGAAGTACCACACCTCATGGCCATAAACCTCACGCGCCTTGGCCTCATAGCGGGTCTGAGGCCAGCCACCGGGGCGATTCTGGAAGTCCTCCGGTTTGTCGCAGAGCCATTCGAACTGATCGCTATGGCGCCGCATGACCATCAAGGCATGGCGCAGGTAGACCGGGTGATCGGTGCCGAAGCGGAACTCGCCACCCGGTTTGAGCTTGGCGGCGAGCAGATTTACCGGACCATCGTTCATCATCCGCCGCTTGGCATGCCGCGCCTTGGGCCAGGGATCGGGGTGGAGGAGATAGACGAAGGACAGCGCACCATCGGGAATGCGGGCCAGCACCTCAAGCGCATCACCGTGGTGGAGGCGGACATTACCGAGCTGGGCGTTCTTTCCGCCGTCGCCATCAACATGCGCCAGCGCCTGCGCTACACCATTGAGAAAGGGCTCGGCACCGATGAAGCCGTGGTCGGGCAACAGATCGGCGCGGAAGGCCATGTGCTCACCGCCGCCAAAGCCAATCTCGAAATGGAGCGGGCAATCGCGTCCGAACAGACTTGCCGCCGTAACCGGGCCTTCAGCCGGCACGGCGATGCGGGGCAGCAGATTGTCGATCAGGCTTTGCTGAAAGATACGCAAGGGTTTGCCCTTGGCGCGGCCATAGAGCCGGTTGATGGTGGTCGGGTCGCCAGATTTGTATGCCGTCATGATGGCGAGCCGCTAGGCCTTGCAGAGCACCCTGTCCAGATAGGATGCTGTTGTCTTGCAGTGCCGATGCAGTGCCAATGCAAACGGCCCGCATCCCCCCGGAAGCGGGCCGTTGCCCCCACTTGGACCGCTTGTTCGGCGGCCAAGTAAACTTGGATTCAGGCGGCTTCGGCCTGCGTCACCGGATCGCGCAACACATAGCCGCGGCCCCAGACGGTTTCGATATAATTGTCGCCACTGCAAGCGTGAGCCAGCTTCTTGCGCAGCTTGCAGATGAACACGTCGATGATTTTGAGTTCAGGCTCGTCCATGCCGCCATACAGGTGGTTGAGGAACATTTCCTTGGTGAGCGTGGTGCCCTTGCGGAGCGAAAGCAGCTCCAGCATTGCATATTCCTTGCCCGTCAGATGAACGCGGGCGCTATCGACTTCAACGGTCTTGGCATCAAGGTTTACCGCCAGTTTGCCGGTGCGGATGATCGATTGAGAGTGACCTTTGGAGCGGCGGACAACCGCATGAATGCGGGCGACCAGCTCTTCGCGGTGGAACGGCTTGGTGACATAATCGTCAGCGCCAAAGCCAAAGCTGCGAACCTTGGAATCCATTTCCGAAATGCCCGAAAGGATCAGAACCGGCGTCTGCACCTTGGCGACGCGCAGCTTTTTCAGCACGTCGTAGCCGTGCATATCCGGCAGGTTGAGATCGAGAAGAATGATATCGTAATCATAGAGCTTGCCCAGATCCAGGCCTTCTTCGCCCAGGTCGGTCGAATAGACATTGAAGCCTTCGGTCGAGAGCATGAGCTCGATTGCCCGTGCAGTGGTAGGCTCGTCTTCGATCAACAGAACTCGCATGGGTATTCCCCTTTGCCCCGGTACCACGTCAACACCTTGGTAAGCGGTGTTGCCGTCAATTAACCATATGACCTATGAATATGAAAGGTTAATTTAGCGTAAACGTACGATTTCCGGCGAGTCGCGCCAGAGTCATCCGGGGACACCCTGACATCACCCCGCTTCGATGATGCGGCTTTGCGGGTGATGCCGATCAAGGTGGCGGCGGATAATCCGCAGGTTTTTGCTGTTCGAGCGGAAGATGATGTCGAACACATCGCCCGCCAGCGGAATTGCACCCAGTGCCGTATCAATGCCAATATTAGCGACCATCCGCCAGCGTTTCCAGCGCGGCATGCCCAGGTTTCTCGCCTCCCAGACTAGGTAGAATCCAATTGCCGCCGTTACCAGATCGCCAACTACCGGCACCAGCCCGACAACAGCATCAAGCCCGACACGGTAACGGATCACCGGCAGGGTGATGCTGCGTTCCAGCAGCTGCTCCAGTGCTTCTACGCGTTGCCTCACCGCATGCGGGTCGGACCCTATCGGCAGCTGAGGGACCATGCGGCGGGCGTTCTTCGGTCCATTCATTGGTAATGCCTCATCCTATCGGGTGCTTGCTGCTCCGACTTGCCCTAGTTGGTGCGCGCTGCGATCGGCGGCAAGGGGTGGATTCCGCGATGATTGACAATGAAGCCCGGAACCGGATCGCGTATCAGTGACCATCGGATCGGCGAGCCAAGAGGAATGAAGACATTGGCGGAGGTGAGCTCGGCCTCCGCATCGGCCAGCAAAGCAGCGCGGCGGGCGGGATCGGCGGACTGCCGGGCCGCTTCGGCGCTTTTGTCAGCTGCTGAACTACACAACCCGCGCGTCGTAGAACAGGACAATTGCTGAAGGAACCAGTCGGCGCGGCTATAGCGGGCAACCAGATCGACCAGCCGCAGATCGGCATTATCATCCAGCTCTGCTCGCTGTAGCTTGATGCCGATTGCGCCGAAATCAGCGGCGAGACGGTTATAGATCACATCGGCACCAATCCCGCTAGGCAGGGCGATTTTCAGCGTCAGGGCATGGCCGCCCTTGACTGCCGATTTTACCAGCCTTGCAGCGGCTTCGGTCCGTCGGCGCGAAACGTTGATGCCTGTCCATCGCTCACCGATGGCAGTGGGGGCATCGGCGACTGATGGCGCAATGATTCGGGTTGTCGGCGTCCATCCGCTCCCTGCGAGCTCTGCAGCAAGGGCATCGCGGTCCACTGCCATGGCCAGCGCCTCGCGCGCATCGGGGTTAGCAAGCCAGCCATCGCCGTTGAGGATGACGAGTCCAAATAGACCAGTCACTGGATCAAGACGCAAAGCTCTGCGCGAAATTCCGGCTGCCTCTCGTGCTTGCGGATAGTCTTCGACATGGCCGCCCAGAACGATGCCGGTATCTCCGTTCTCAAAGCGCTTTATCGCAGCAGTAATCGGCAAAGCGTGGAGGCGGATCGCGCGCATACTGTCTTGCCATCCGGGTTGAACTGCCATGCCGCGAGCCTCTGGTGCTCTAGGTTGCAAAAGCGCCAGACTGCCATCGCGCTTCAGCAAAAACAGCCCAGTCGCCTTGCTCCGGCGGGCTAAGGACAGTTCTGGCTGAGCCAGCAAATCAAGCAGATCGGGCATGGGATAAGACAAGCGTAGTTCGACCACGCGGCCTGCCATGGCCCGGACCTCATTGATTCCGGCAAGATCGCGTCCCAGTGGGGTTCCTGCCAGCGCGGCAATCTGCTGGCGCAGGGCATCGCGGGCGCTTTCACCCGAAAGTTCGCTGCCATCAGACCATTTTCCGTCGCTGAGGCGGAAAATATAGCTGAGGCCATCGTCAGTCACGATCCAGCGATCGGCCAAAGCCGGGATGACCCGGCCCTCGGCATCGAAACCAACCAGGCCTTCCGCCGTGGCTGCGCGAACCATCTGGCCTGCTGGTGAGAGCCGGATGCCAGCCTCAAAAGGATCGCCGCCGCTCCCAATGACATCGACGATAATCGACTGATCTGCCCCCCCCTTGCAGGAAGCCAGTGCTGGCATAACTGCGAGCAGGACGATGGCAGGCAGAAGGCGAATTCGGCTCGGCATTGGTTTGGGGTAGGGCTCTGCGGGGCTCACTGCAAGTCGCTTAGGCAAGTCATCTGGCCGACTTTAAACCTTGCGTAACGGGCCTTCATTGCGTGAACCTAGGGAATTTTTCTGGCGGGGCAGAACAAAGCCATCAGGCAGAGCCTTTGCGACAGTTACTTCGCGTGTGGTCTTGGGATCAATCTCTTTGCTAAATGCTATGCCAAACCGGTTGTCTTGGACCCAGGCGACACTGCCTTCGGTCCAGCCGATATTGCGCAGGTCGATCCATACGGCAGTGCCGCGCTGCACTTTGACCAGCCCTTCAGCCATCATACCACCAGCAGATAGGTTGCGCATTTTAACACGATGATCGGTGTGCTGCCGATCAAGCCGCAGATCAACCAGGACAAACAAGCTGTCGCGAGCGATCTGCCGGTTTTCGAGTCCGCCCATTACCACGCGTATTTACTCCAGAATGCAGCCCAAGCATCGCGACACACATCAAGGACGGCTAGTTCAAAGCGCGATTTAACCCGCAGCTGGCAAACAACCGGTTAACAGTTGTGACAAAATGGTTAGGGTCAGGACCTGTTAGCCGCGCCTTCGAGGCGCCAGAAAGGCGAACATATCGGGCGGCATTTCTGTCCGATATGGAAGCCATTCTGGCGTCCCATAGAGATTTGGCCAAAATGGCCCATTGCTGCGTCAGAAAGACTTGAAATATCCAAGCCTCAGCGCGCAGAGTCAATCGTCGCGCGAGACCTTTTCGCGCCGCTCGTGCGCTTGCTGCGCCTCAACCGTCATAGTGGCGATCGGACGGGCGATCAGGCGGCCAAGACCGATGGGTTCGCCGGTTACCTCGCAATAGCCATATTCGCCCTCTTCGATTCGGCGCACAGCCGAATCTATCTTGGCGATCAGCTTGCGCTGGCGATCGCGTGTCCGCAGTTCGATACCCCAGTCGGTTTCGCTTGATGCCCGGTCATTAAGGTCAGGCTCACGGATCGGGCCTTCCTGTAGATGTTGCAGGGTATCCGCCGAAGAATCGAGAATGGCGCGCTTCCATGCATGCAGAAGGCGCTGAAAATAACTCAGCTGCTGCTCGCTCATATATTCTTCGCTATCATTGGGGACATAATCGCCTGCGATGGCGCGCTTTGCCTTGACCAGGATGTCGATGTCGTCAGACGAAGCAATGGGCATAAAAACAAAAGCCTCTCAAAGCTGGGCCAGTTGCGTCACGCTGGTTTCGGACATTTCCGATAACCGTACACCAGCCGATGTGAGCGCGCCTATAGTTGCGCCTCCGATGCCATTCAAGCGGCAAAAATCGCTTGAGAATGTGGAAAATCATTTGTGTGGCGCGAGCGATTTGTCGCCGCCTTAAAAAACTATGATTTCGCGTTAACCTTTTGTTGACCATGTTGCTCCAGCTTCACCTCAGACGCCGGGCAATAGCGCCCTGCAACAGGGGTAACGAAGATGAGCGCAGCTTGGATCAATCCAGCCGAATTCATTCCGGCAGACGAAACTCAAAGCGATATGCTGGTGGCGACCTGCCTTGCTGCTGCCGCCCAGGGTGATGTCAGCGCCTATTTTGACCTTGGGGTTGCCTTTTCAACCGGCAGCCATGGCGCGCCGTGCGATCTGATCGAGGCGCACAAGTGGTTCAATCTTGCCGCAGTATCGGGCCATGAAGATGCGCCGCACTGCCGCGCCGACATTTCCGAAGAAATGACCGCCCGCGAAATCGCCGAGGCCCAGCGCCGCGCCCGCGGATGGATCGCGGCAACAACGCGCAGGGCTGCCTAACCCGCTACTCCTTTCGGAACGGGGTTCTCGTTCCAAGATATAACTGCTCGTTCTCAACGCCTGCGCGTTCTCGTTCAAGAAAATCGCTCACAGCGGCTCGAAAGCCCGGGTGGACGATGTAATGTGCCGACCATGTTTGCACCGGCTCATAGCCACGCGCCAGCTTGTGCGCGCCTTGCGCTCCGGCCTCGACGCGCTTCAGTCCTCGCGCGATGGCCGCATCAATTGCCTGATAATAGCATAGCTCGAAGTGCAGAAACGGCTTGTCGATCAAGGCTCCCCAGTAGCGACCATACAGCGCCTCTGCGCCGATGAAGTTGAGCGCCCCGGCAACAATTTTTCCGTCCATCAAGGCCAGCACCAGCAGAATCCGGTTCCCCATACGATCACCCAGCAAGGTAAAGGCCTCGCGGGTCAAATAGGGCTGCCCCCACTTTCTGGCGCCGGTATCCTGATAAAACCGCCAGAACGCTTGCCAATGTTCCTCGCTGATCTCAGCGCCGGAAAGCTGGATGATAGTTACCCCGGCCTGAGCGGCGGCGCGTTCCTTGCGCAGGTTCTTGCGTTTCGCCGAGGACAAGGCGCTGAGGAAATCATCAAAGCTGGCATAGCCCCGGTTCTCCCAGTGGAACTGGATGTCGCTGCGGATCAGCCAGCCGGCCGCCTCAAACAGCGATATCTGGGCGGATTCGATAAAGGTTGCATGAGCCGATGACAGCCCGTTTTCCGCGCAGAGCCGTTCCGCTGCGCGCAGCAGTGCCGGTGCCAGCGCAGTATCGCGCGTCAGGATGCGGGGGCCAGTGGCGGGGGAGAACGGCACGGCAATCTGCAACTTGGGGTAATAGCTTCCGCCCGCACGGTGCCAGGCATCCGCCCAGCCATGATCGAAGACATATTCACCCTGGCTATGCTGCTTGAGATAGGCAGGCAGCGCGGCTACGAGCCTGCCGTCAGCCCCAGCAATGACGATGGGCGAGCTTTGCCAGCCGCTCGCGCCGCCAATGCTGTCTGAATCCTCGAGTGAAGATAGAAATGCGTGGGAAACGAAGGGATTGCCCGAACCATCGAGCGCGTCCCATTGATCAGCCGGGAAGCTGCTGACCGAACCTGCCAGACGGGCTACGATAGCAGAACCGGCCACGCCACGCCCGCGCCCTCGGCGATGGGGGCATCGGCGTGATCGCTCGCCCGCACACGCAATTCGGCGCTGCGAACGGTCCAGGTCGCGACCGGCATTCCGCGTTTGCGTTGAGCAGCGGCGAAGCGACTGGGCAAATCGCGAATGTCATATGCCAGGAAATCCGGTTTTGCGATCCACAGCCAGAAATGCCGCCGAATGCGCCCGAGCAACGCCTTGTCATTTTCTTCGGTGATCACGAGCCCGCGGGCTGTCATCGGCGCATGGCTGGCGAACCAGCGGGCCACGCGGGGATCAAAGCTCATCACCCCATGCGGTCCGCGATAGCCTTCCAGCACACGCCGCACGGCCAGGCACAGCGACGAAACCGGGCGGTCACCGCGCGATTTGACTTCGATCAGGATCGGCACCTGCCCACTGACCTGATCGAGCACCTTGCGCAAGGTCGGTATCGCGTCGTTGCTACCGTTGAGGATAATTTTCCCAAGCTGATCGGCGCTGCGGCTCGACAACTTTCCGCTCTGTGCTGTGAGCCGGTCAAGCTCGAAATCGTGAAAGACAATGGCCTGATCGTCACTCGATTTCTGGATATCGCACTCTATGCCCATGCCATGCTTGATGGCAGCGGTAAAAGCAGTCGGGGAATTTTCGGGCGCGCCAGTCCCATGCAGGCCGCGATGGGCAAAGCAGGTGTCCTTCAGCCATTCTACCCGCAGCGCGGCGGGTCGCGGCGAGAGCCAGCGATCAAGCGGACTTAACAGCGACAATTGCATCTACCTCAACAGCAGCACCCAGTGGCAGCACCGGCACACCCACAGCGCTGCGGGCGTGTTTGCCAGCTTCACCAAAAACGGCTGCCATCAGCTCTGACGCGCCGTTGGCAACCTTGGGCTGATCGGTGAAATCTGCAGTCGAACTAATGAACGCACCGAGTTTCACCACCCGTTCCACCCGGTCGAGAGAGCCCAGCGCCGCTTTTAGCTGCGCCAGGATCATCAGCCCGCAAGCCTGAGCTGCTGCCGTGCCTTGCTCGAGAGTGACACCCTCTCCCAGCCGCCCGGTGACCAACGCACCGTTCACAAAGGGCAATTGCCCTGAAACATGCGCCAGACCTCCTGCAATCACGACAGGGACATAGGCCGCAACCGGGGCGGCGGCTTGCGGCAAGGCAAGGCCAAGGGCGGCGATGCGGCTTTCGATTTCTGATTCAGTCATGCTGCTCACCGTAAAGCCTCTCTAGCAGCCAGGGCAAGGCCTGCTGCCAATCATCGATGCGAGCATGGGCCTGGCCAGCCTTTGCCGCGCAACTGATGTGCGGAGCGAGCAGCGGTTCACCGCACAGGTGCAGGCGGGAAACTTCAGGCGATAGCTCTGCCACCGAGCCATGATGCTGGGCCAGATCGTCGATGAACACTGCACGGCTCGGGCCATATTCGGCCAGGATCTTCTGCAGTGCCGGGCCTTTGGGCCCCTGATTGGTAAAGACCCTCAGGCCAAAGCCATGCTCGGCCAGCTGACTGGTGCGCGCTTCGTTGAACTGGTCACCCAGATTGGTGAGCACCACGACATCGGCATGTTCGCCCAGCTTCTGCATCGCGGTCAGCGCGCCACTTATCGGTGACTGCCGGTGCATCTCGCTGACGAAGAACAGGTCAAGCAGCCGCCAGATTTCCTTGCCCTGCACCAGTTCACCCGTCGCAGTGTAGCGCAACGCCTGCGCAAAATCATTGCCGTTCATGGTGAAAGTGACGCCCTGCGCCTCGCCCAGCCAGTCACGAAACGGCGCAATCATGTGCAGCAGCACTTCATCGCAATCGGTTATTACCAGCGGGCGGCTCATTGGCTCAGCCTTTCGCGGGCAGCGATCAGCTCTTCGGGTTTAACGCCCAGCGCCTCTGCCGCTGCGACCAGATCAGGTTCATGGGAGCTGAGAAAATCAAGCACTGCGCTCAGCATGCTGCCGTCACTGAGGCCAGCCCGCAGTTCTTCAGGGGTAAGACCGGTCAATGCCAGCAGACGTTCGGCGCGACTCTCGCTCTCCAGCACCCAGCCAAGCGCACCAAGCGCCAGAGAGTGCGGGTCTGCATTGGATGGGGATGAAGGATCACGAAGAATTGTCAGTACCTTTCCGAGGGCATAGAGGTTTGAGCGCGTAAAAACTGCAAAGGACTGCACAAGCCAGTGGCAAAGAGAATCCTCGTTGTCGAGGACAACGATCTCAATCGCAAATTGTTCTGCGATGTTCTGAGAAGTCAGGGCTACGCGGTTGAGGGCGTAGCTGACGGGCATGAGGCGCTGCCCCGCGCGCGCGAATTTGTCCCCAATCTGATTATTATGGACATCCAGCTGGCCGAAATTTCCGGTGTTGAATTGATCGAGCAGGCCAAGGCGGATTCAACGCTGCGCCATATCCCGGTTCTGGCGGTCACTGCCTATGCCGGCAAGGGTGATGAGGAACGGATTCGCGATGCCGGGGCCGAGGGTTATCTGGCCAAGCCGGTGTCGATCGGGCCGTTCATGGCGGCGGTTCGCGGTCTGGTTGAAAAGGCGATCGCATGACTAGGCGCATGACTAGACGCTTGACTTGGGCCGCTGACGCCGCTTTTGCGCCGCAATTCCCGGCCAATGGGCCGCCACCCGACTTCAGGAGCAACTGAGATGGACCGTACCGCCACTGACGAACAAATCCGCACCCTGATCGCGCCTTTCAACAAGAAGGGTGTCGAAGTCAGCGATGCGACCAGTTTCGTCAATGATCTGGAATTTGACAGCTTGACCGTGATGGATTTCGTCGCCGCTATCGAAGATGATTTCGACATTATCATCTCGATGAATCAACAGGCGGAGATCGAGACCTATGGCCAATTGGTTGATGCTGTTGTTAAATTGCAGGGTTGATGCCCGGTTGCCGCAGGCAGAGGAATTGAAGACCCATGACTGATCTCTTTTCCAAATTCGATCCGCTGATCGCCCAGCGCGAAGCCTTGCTGTCCACCGGGATTACCGATCCTTTCAGTCTGGTGATGGAACGGGTACTCTCGCCCACAGTGGCCATGTGCAACGGGCGTGAAACGATCCTGCTTGGCACTTACAACTACATGGGCATGACTTTTGACCCCGATGTGATCGCTGCGGGCAAGCAGGCGCTGGATGATTACGGCGCTGGCACCACCGGCAGCCGCGTTCTGAACGGGACCTATGCCGGACACCGTGCGGTGGAAGAGGCGCTCAAGGAATTTTACGCCATGGATCATGCCATGGTGTTCTCGACCGGCTATCAGGCCAACCTTGGCATCATCAGCACCATTGCCGGCAAAGGCGATTACATCGTGCTCGATATCGATAGCCATGCCTCGATCTGGGATGGCTGCAAGCTGGGCGATGCCGAGGTCGTGCCGTTCAGGCACAATGATATCGAGGCGATGGAAAAACGCCTGAAACGCATTCCCGAAGGCGCGGGCAAGCTGGTGATCCTTGAGGGCGTCTATTCGATGCTCGGCGATATCGCCCCGCTGAACGAGATGGTCCGCGTCGCCAAGGAAAACGGCGCGATGGTGCTGGTCGACGAGGCGCATTCGATGGGCTTCATCGGTCCCAATGGCCGCGGCGTGGCCGAGGATCAGGGTTGCCTTGATCAAGTCGATTTCGTCATCGGCACCTTTTCCAAAAGCGTTGGCACGGTGGGCGGCTTCTGCGTGTCCAACCATCCCAAGTTCGAGATCATGCGGCTGGTGTGTCGTCCTTATGTGTTCACCGCCAGCCTGCCACCCAGCGTTGTCGCCACCGCCGCGACATCGATCCGTAAATTGATGCACGGCTCCAACAAGCGGGCGCACTTGTGGGAAAACTCCAAGATCCTCCACAAAGGCTTGCGCGATCTGGGCTTTCAGCTGGGCACCGAGACCCCGCAAAGCGCGATCATCGCGGTGATCATGCCCGATCTGGAGCGCGGTGCTGCCATGTGGGAGGCGCTGCTCAACGAGGGGCTTTACGTCAATCTCGCCCGTCCGCCGGCGACGCCCGCCAATATGACCCTGCTGCGCTGCTCGCTGTGTGCCGAACATACGCTCGCACAGGTGCAGACAATCCTCGGCATGTTCGAACGTGCGGGCAAGGCGATAGGGATAATTTGAACCCGGACACGCGCGGCAAGGTCGAGTTTGCCATTGTCAGAACGCTGTGCCACCGTCAGCTCCTGAGCGAAAAGGTGGTGATGTGATGAGAACGGCAGTTCTGACAGCAGTGCTTGGCGCATCGCTTTGGTCATTACCGGCTTTTGCCCAGGACTCGCGCGGCGACGAGCACCGCGATCATGCCATGACTGGTCCGCCAACCGCTGCGGCCAAGCAGGAGCCGGCACATTCGCATGATGATGAATCCGTGCCGAAAACGCCGACCTTGCTCCCCGGATACGGCAAGGGCGGGTTTGCCATCAAGACCCCGGTTCCAGCGGCGCAGGCGTTCTTTTCCAACGGCCTGGAACTGGCCGCAGCCTTTGCCCACAAGGCGGCTGTCGAAGCCATGGGTGAAGCGGTGCGGCTCGATCCCGGGTGCGCCATGTGCCTTTGGGGCCAAGCCCTGGTTTCGGGACCGACGATCAATTATGGCGCGGATGCGGCTGAACGGAAGGGCTTGCTGAAGATCGCGCGGCGGGCAGAGCAGCTGGCCAGAGCAGGCGGAACCCGGCGTGAACAGGATCTCACCCGGGCGCTGGTGCTGCGCTATCTTCCGGGCAAGAAACCGGCAGATCATGACCGGGTCTATGCTGCGGAGATGCGCAAGATTGCCGCCAATTATCCTGCGGACAATGAAATTGCGGTGCTCGCCGCCGATGCCGCAATGGTGGCATCATTCGGTGCGAGCACGAGCGATTTTGATCACAAGCTGATGGAACAGGCCGCTGTGTTGATCGAGGGTGCCTTGCAGCGTGACCCTGATCATACCCCGGCGATCCACTTCTACATCCACGCCGCAGAGGCGCTTGATAAGCCGGACAAGGCCGAGCCTTACGCGGACAAGCTGGCAAGGCTGGCTCCCAATGCCAGTCACCTCGTTCACATGCCTTCGCATACGTTTTACTGGTTGGGGCGCTATCAAGATGCGGCGGATACCAATTGGCGCGCGGTGGAGATCGGCAAGGCCAATGCCAAGCGACTGGGTCTGGCAGGACCGATGGGCGTCTGGGGGCTGGGCTATCATGCGCATAACGTCATCTTCGGGCTTGGCGGCGCGCTGATGGCCGGCGATTCCCGCATGGCACTCACCCTGGCAAGGCCGCTGGTCGCGCGGTCCGCTGAGGAGGAAAAAGCGCACCCCGCTTCGCAGCTGCTCGCCGCTTCAGGCTATTTCGCACTGGCCCGGTTTGATGATCCCGCTGCGGTGCTGGCTTTGCCTGAACCCAAATTGCCCTACCTCAAGGCAGCGCGGCACTATGCCCGCGGCGAGGCGTTGCTGTGGCTGCGCGATACGGCGGGCGCGCAAGTGGAACTGGCGGCAATTCCGGCCAAGATTACCGACAAGGTCGATGATGATAATCGTGCAGCGGAACAGATGCTAGGGATCGTTCGCAAGGTGCTCACCGGGCGGATCGCGATGATCGAAGGGCGCTATGCCGATGCCGCAAAGCACTTTACCGCTGCCGCCGAGATCGAGGAAACGCCGGATTTTCGTTACTTCTCCGATCCACCAGCATTCTGGTATCCGGTCAGGCGCGATGTGGCAGTGGCCTTGCTGGCAGCGGGCGATCCGGCCGGTGCGCGCGCTGCGGCCTCGGCCTCACTCAAGCTGAGGCCGCGCGATCCGGTGGCCATGGCGCTGCTCGAACGCGCCGAGGCGGCGACCAAACCGATCCGTTGAAGATCAGGCTGTTACCGCTACCGGCGCTTTCTCGCACTTGGCATCGGTCTTGTGATCGTCACCGCTCAGCAATGTCAAGACAAGGAAGCCAGCGATAACCACGGCAACGAATCCAGCAACGGCAAGACCAAGGTATTTGTCGATGAAGGCTTTGATCGGTGCCCCGAACAGGCGGAACAGTACGCCGACAATCATAAAGCTGATCGCCCGGCTGATCAGGCTACCAAGCAGGAATGTGCCAAGGCCCATGCCGATGAAACCCGCCGTTATGGTCAGCAGCTTGAACGGGATCGGCGTTGCACCCTTGGCGACGAAAATCCAGAAGCCGTATTCCTTGAGGTAGCATGCCGCCTTGGGGAAACTTTCAGTAAGGCCCAGCACGTGCAGGATCTGTGCGCCCAGGGTATCATACAGCGCATAACCAATCGCATAGCCCAACATTCCGCCTGCGACCGATGCCAAAGTGGCTATCGCGGCAAAGCGCACCGCCTTTTTCGGTTCGGCCAGGCACATCAGTCCCAGCACCGGATGCGGCGGGATCGGGAAGAAGCTGGCCTCGACAAAAGCGAACAGCGCCAGCCACCCTTCGGCATGGCGGTGCGATGCCTTGGCCATGGTCCATTGGTACAAGCGGCGCAGCATCGGCAATCCCCCGGTTCAGGTTTGCGGCTTCAATAGGGGGAGGTGCGTGGCGGGGCAAGCGCGTGGATGAATAACCTATATGGTTCTTTTATCTTGACACCGTCACGCTATTTGGGTACATATTAGGCGATTGTGTACTTTACAAACCCAAACCGATCTGATATAAAATGCTCATCAACGGAGCATCACCATGTCGGTTCTTTCATCCCCTCACTTCCACGATGAAGCCAAGGCTTACGAGTTCCTAGAGAGCGTCGTTTGGGCCAATGGAGTGGCTTGCCCGCACTGCGGTGTGGTTGGTGGCCGTGTCTATGATCTGGCCGGTGTCCGCTCCAAGGCCAGTGTGAAGCACCCGGAAGGCGTTGTTCGCCACGGCCTCAAGAAGTGCGGTGAATGCCGCAAGCAGTTCACCGTAAAGATTGGCACCGTGTTTGAGCATGCCCGCATGCCGCTGCACAAGATGCTGCAAGCCGTTCACCTGATCGTGTCGAGCAAGAAGGGCATTAGTGCCCACCAGCTTTCCCGCATTCTTGAGGTCCAGTACAAGACCGCTTGGTTCCTTGCACACCGCATTCGTGAAGCTATGCGCTCCGGTGATTTGGCAGTTCCGTTTGGTTCGACCGGTGGCGCTGTTGAGGTCGATGAAACCTACATCGGCTTCAAGAAGGGCGCTCTGCCAGCGCGTGGCGGTTGGGGGCACAAGCACACCGTTCTTACTCTGGTTGACCGAGAGAGCGGCAAGAGCAAGTGGTTCCATATCGAGAGTGCCAAGTTTTCCAACATTCACCCCATCGTATTGGACAACATCCACCGCGAGGCTCGCCTCATGACGGACGAAGCCCGCGTGTATAAGCCGATTGGCAAGCGCTTTAAGGAGCATGGCACCACGCTTCACGGCGGCCACACCTACGTTGACCCCAACGACCGCACCATTCACACCAACACTGTCGAAGGTGCGTTCTCGATTTTCAAACGGGGCATGAAGGGCGTTTACCAGCATTGCGCCGAACACCACCTGCACCGCTACCTTGCGGAATTTGAGTTCCGCTACAACACCCGGCAAGCCAACGGCATTGATGATCGTGGGCGTGCTCGTGAAGCGATCAAGGGTATCGTTGGAAAGCGCCTGACCTATCGGCGGTTTGACGGGGGCACTCAAGCTTGAACGCATCGATAAACGAAGAAACCGCTCACGTTGGCATGGGAAGCCTCATCGGCG
>JANOYZ010000160.1:0-20130 GCA_031429135.1 Novosphingobium sp.
CACCAGCGCCGATGGTGTTCAGGCAAAGATCAAAGGTAAGGATGGCAAGGTCACTGAAGGCCACTTCAGCCACGTCATCGTTGCCGTTGGCATCGCTCCAAATACCGAGGAGATCGGGCTCGAGTCGCTCGGCATCAAGGCTGATCGCGGCATCATCGCGATTGATCCTTACGGCCGCACCAATGTTCCCGGAGTATGGGCGATCGGCGATTGCACTCCCGGCCCCTGGCTGGCGCACAAGGCCAGTCACGAAGGCGTCACCACCGCCGAGGCTATCGCGCAGGAACTGGGCAATGCCTCAGTCCACCCGCACGCTATGGACCGCCGCAACATTCCGAGCTGCACTTATTGTCACCCGCAGATCGCCAGCGTCGGCCTGACCGAAGCCAAGGCCAAGGAAGCGGGTTACGAACTGAAGGTCGGCAACTTCCCGTTCATCGGCAACGGCAAGGCGATTGCCTTGGGCGAGGCGGAAGGCTTCATCAAGACGGTGTTCGATGCCAAGACCGGCGAATTGCTCGGCGCGCACATGATCGGCGCAGAAGTGACCGAGCTGATCCAGGGCTATGTCGTCGGCAAGACGCTGGAGACCACCGAAGCCGAGCTGATGCAGACGGTGTTCGCGCATCCAACGCTATCGGAAATGATGCATGAATCGGTGCTCGCTGCCTATGACCGCGCCATTCACTTCTGATCTGGGGGAAGGGTGTGCACCGCTCTTCGCCTCAACTCTCCAGCAAAGACTGCCTGACGATGTGATCGTAAACCGGCGGATAGAGCCGGTGCGTGAACTCGCAGCCGATCATGCCTTCTCGCTTCCAGCGCAAATTGGCGATCAGCAACTCAAGCCCCACAATACGGATATAGAGCGGCAGCTGCTCGGTAAGTCCCGGTCGCCAATCCATGCAGAAACCGGTTTCCGAAATGTCTTGCAGCTTGAGCTTGATCCACGGACGCGTGCCCTGACGGATCTCGCAGCTCAGTGAAACCTCTGCGCGGCAGGCGCGGTTGCCGGTTTCACTCTGTTCGGTTTCGTCCGGTTGATAAGTCACACCTGTCTCCATCGCTGGCCGGACGATAATCGATCCCGATTAACAGCCCGTTAGGCACCACCCCGAATTTGCCCTATAATCACTATTCTGGCGCGGCCATAACTTGGTGGTTTCACGGCCTTGGACTAATTCCCCTATCGACAATGTCATGAATCTGGGGGGTCGCACAGTCGATAATGGTTAAGGTATTCTGCCGGCCTGTCGGGATTGTTCGAACTGCCTTTGAAAACAGGGCGGTCTCGATCAGTCCCGGTTGCGAGGGTCCGGGCTGTTCGAGCAGTGAAGAATTACTTGCGGCTCTGCGGCGAAAATCGGCGCTATATAGAGCGCCATGCGCTCATGCTAACCATTGACATCGAGCGCGCCGCCCATTTCCACTTCCATCATTTGGAAAAAAGTATAGCAAATGCAGTAATTTACTGCTGAACCGCGCTGGATGTTGCCGCTCATAAGCAAAATAATTGCCACGCGCTTAACCTTGCCGCTTAACTTTGCCGGCCTTCCGTCGGTCTTGTTGCTGACAGCCAATCCGGATTCCCCGGTGAGACTGCAAATTCGGTGACAGCTTTCGAAGGGGTTCGGCCATGACAGTCATCAATACCAATATCAGCGCCATGCGCGCTGCCAATGCTTCAAGTTCCGCCGCCCTGATGCAGGGCACGGCCATGCAGCGACTTTCTACCGGCAGGCGCATTAATTCCGCCAAGGATGATGCTGCCGGCCTGGCGATCTCGACGTCGATGACTTCGCAGATCACCGGGATGCATCAAGGCATGCGCAATGCCAACGATGGCATATCGCTTGCCCAGACAGCCGAGGGCGCGCTCAATGAAGTGACCAACATGCTCCAGCGGGTGCGCGAACTCGCGGTGCAGTCTGCATCGGGCACCTATCAGGTGGCTGATCGCACCAACATGCAGCAGGAAGTCACCTCGCTGACCGAGCAGGTCAACGCGGTGCTCGCCAATACCGAATTCAACGGGGTTGCGCTGTTCAGCACGACTGCGGGCACCGATATCACCTTTGACATTCAGGCTGGTGCCAATGCTGCGGACGTCATCACGGTAACCAGCCTGGCGATCGACGGCACCAATATCGATGCCACCGCGCTTGATGTTTCGACATCGGCCCTGTCTGTTACGACAATGGCCAATGTCGATGCGGCGCTGGCCGAGGTTGCCAACACCAATTCGGCCTTCGGCGGCGGGGAATCGCAGCTTCAGTCAGCGATCAACAATCTGACATCGAATTCAACCAACCTGTCCGACGCCCGGTCGCGCATCATGGACACCGACTATTCGGCGGAAACCACGACACTGGCCAAGGCCCAGATTCTCAGCCAGGCCTCAACCGCGATGATCGCCCAGGCCAATCAGGCCCAGGAAAACGTGCTGACCTTGCTGAGGTAAGACAAGCCGCTCCACCGAACGAGCGCCCGGTAGCCCATGAGGATGCCGGGTGCTCGGTTATGGCGGACAGGGTGGGATTCGAACCCACGGTGAGCTTCCACCCACGACGGTTTTCAAGACCGTTGCCTTAAACCACTCGGCCACCTGTCCCCTTGCGCCGGTTCAATGCGCTGGATCGAGCCTCCGCTAACGATGTGTGGTGAGAAGCGCAATTCCATTTGATGCCGGCATGTGCGAAGCTGGGGCAATGTTGCATTTTTCCCGTCCACTTCAGCTCTTTTCCGTTGCCGCGATGGCCTTTCTGCTCGGACCGACGCAAATGTCGGCTCAGACAGGGGTGATAAGTCAGGCCGAACCGGTTGTGGTAGCGCCGGTGGTCCAGCCGCAGCCCGTGACGACTGCAGCCGCTGAAAATGACGCGTTTCAGGGCTATCTTCAGCTGCTCGGCGCCCGCGCCCGCAAGGAAGGGGTGAGCGAGGGCACGATTCGCGCCTTTACCAGCGATCTGACGATCAACCCGCGCGTGGTTCAGCTTGATCGCGCGCAGCCTGGTAGCTCCCCCAGCGGCGCGATCCCGCTGTTCGCTCCCTATCGCCGCGATCATGTCGATGCGGCGCGGATAGCCCGGGGGCGGGCGAAATATGCCGCGGTCGCGGGCTTCATGCCGCAAATCGAGCAGCAATATGGCGTTCCCGCCAAGATACTGCTGGCGATCTGGGGGCATGAAACCGATTTCGGCGGCTATATGGGCGATTTCGATCTTGCCCGCGCGCTCGCCACCTTGGCCTTTGAAGGACGCCGAAGGGAATTGTTCGCGGCGGAGTTTATCGCTGTGCTCAAAATGGCCGATCAGGGCGTACCGCGTTCCCGGCTCAAAGGCAGCTGGGCCGGAGCTTTCGGCAATCCCCAGTTCCTGCCCAGCATGTATCTGCGCCTGGCAGTGGACGGGGACGGCGATGGCAACCGCGACATCTGGTCAAGCGCGCCCGATACCCTGGCCTCAATCGCCAACTATTTTCGCGATGCCGGCTGGCGACCGGGCCAGCCTTGGGGGGTGGCAGCCACAATCCCCTCCGGATTTGATCGCAGTGGCTATGCCGAAAAGCTGACATCGCCTGAATGCGCGCGCGTACACAGCCGCCACAGCCGCTGGCTGACCGTGGCTGAGTGGCGCAATCTGGGGATAGAGCCACGCGCACCAATCGGTGACAATGTGCTGGCCAGCCTGTTCGAACCCGATGGCCCAGGAACGCCCGCCTATCTGTTAACCGGGAATTATCGGGTTATCCTCCATTATAACTGCTCGAACTTCTACGCCTTGTCCGTGGGATTACTTGCAGATGAAATCGACCGTTAACCGTGCTGCGGCACTAAGCCTTGCCACATTGCTTGCCGCTTGCGGCGGCGGTGGCCATGATTCCGGTGCGCTGGCATCGACTCAACCGGGAGCCCAGTTGAATGGTCCCGCCGCAGACTATCCGATGGTTCTGGGCCAGTCTTATACCATCGATGGCGTAAGCTATACACCGGTTGACCAGATGAATTACGATGCCGCCGGTTATGCCGGATCAGGCAGCGGAGAGGGGGTGTCTATCGCCCATCGCACCTTGCCGATACCCAGCTATGCCGAGGTGACATCACTGCTGACCGGCAGAACGATTCTCGTCCGCGTGACTGAGCGCGGGCCGATGACAAATGCCCGGTTGATCGAACTTTCCCCCGCCGCCGCAGCACAACTGGGAGCGACGGGTAATCACACGCCAATCCGGGTGCGCCGGGTTAATCCGCCCGAGGTCGAACGCGCCATGCTGCGTTCGGGCGGGCAGGCACCGGCGCGGATGGATACGCCGATGTCGCTCGCTAATGTGTTGCGGCGCAAGCTTGATCCGAATTTTGCCGCCGGACCGGTCTCAAGCTCTGCCACTTTGCCGTCCTCATCTTCATCTGCGGCACATTCCAGTGCTGAGCGCCCGAACCCGGCCCCGACCGTCACAAAGTCTCCCGCAGTCATTCCGCCAAGGAGCACTCTGCCAACCGGGGAGCAAGTCGTGCAGGTAGGCGCATTCTCGAATGCTGCCAGCGCCAGCGCAATCGCGAAGAAAGTTGGCGGCAGCGTGATGCCAGCAGGCAAATTATTCCGCGTCCGCATGGGACCGTTTGCCAATCGTGGAGAAGCCGAAGCCGCCCTCGCCAAGGCCCGAGCAGCCGGTTATAGCGACGCGCGAATCCAGCGCGCCGATTAAGGGCTGATCACGCCCGGCGCTGGGCAAGCCTTGCGCCGGGAGCGGAATTGAAACGTCAATTGCTCAAACTATTGCCGGTTCTGCTGCTACCGATGGCGGCGGTGCCCGTGCTGTCTGCACCGGCTGATCTGGTCGCGGTAGTCTCTGGCACCCGTGAGGCTCCGGCGGTCTCACCCGTGATCGCCGCCGATCCGCGCGTTATTCCACCCGAAGTGGACAAGGTTCCCATCGTGCTGCTGGTTGACCTGAGCTCAGGCCAGACGCTCTATGCCAAAGAGCCAGACCGCCGTTTCGTTCCAGCCTCGATCACCAAGGTGATGACGCTCTATACCGCCTTCGAGCTGCTCAAGCATGGCCATATCACGCCCCAGCAAAACCTGCGGATGAGCGTTTCGTCTTTCAAGAAATGGAACCGCGTCGGCTCGACCATGTTCCTCGATCCTGCAATGGCCCCCACAGTCAACGATCTGCTGCTGGGCATCGCCAATGTGTCGGCCAATGACGCCTGCATCGTGCTGGCCGAAGGCGCGGCGGGCACTGTGCCCAACTGGATCGCGCTGATGAATGGCGAGGCGCGGCAACTGGGCATGAAGGACAGCCATTTTGCCACGCCCAACGGCTGGATGGATGAAGGTGAAACCTATGTTACCGCGCATGATCTGGCCACATTGGCCGAGGCGATGATTGCCGGTCATCCCGAGGCCTACCGCCGTTATGTCGGCCATGAAACGCTGACCTGGAACGGCATCACCCAGCACAACCATGATCCCATTCTTGGCCGGATCAAAGGCGCTGACGGCATCAAGACCGGTTTCACCAACCAGTCGGGCTTCGGATTCCTCGGTTCGGCCGAGCGCGGCGGACGGCGGCTGGTGATGGTGGTCGCAGGGGCTGGCCGGGCACGTGATCGTGATGCCGCCGCCAGGGCTCTTATCGACTGGGGCTTTGCGGCGTTCTCCAGCAAGCCGGTGTTCGCAGCCGGTCAGCAGGTCGGCGAGGCCAGGGTGCAAGGCGGCGCGGCTCGCCATGTCGGGCTGGTTACGCCTTCGGGCTTTTCCGCGAGCATCCCGGGCGATACACAGGAGCAGATCACCATGCGGATCGTCTATGATGGTCCGCTGGAGGCACCGGTTGAAAAGGGGTCTATCGTCGCAGCACTGGAGATCAGTATCGGCAAGGGAGCGCCGCACCGTGTGCCACTGGTCGCCGCGGCATCCGTCGTTCGCGGCGGCTGGCTGGCCCGGCTGCGCGACGGCCTGTTCGGGATCGTGACATGAGCTGTGACACGAGCCGTGACATGAGCACTGGGCGGTTCATCGCTTTCGAGGGCGGCGAGGGAGCTGGCAAATCCACCCAGACGCAGTTGCTCGCAGAGGCTCTGCGCAGCCGAGGGCTCGAAGTGGTCACCACCCGTGAGCCCGGCGGAACCCCAGGGGCAGAAGCGATCCGTGCCCTGCTGCTCGGCATTGCGGGTGAGGGCTGGAACCCGCGCGCCGAAGCCCTGCTGTTTGCCGCAGCGCGCTCCGATCATGCCGAACGCCTGATCATTCCGGCACTGGCGCGCGGAGCATGGGTGATCTGTGATCGCTTCGTCGATTCAAGCCGCGCCTATCAGGGCGGCGGCGGCGGGCTTGGTGATGCCGAGGTCATGGAACTTCACCGCATCGGCTCTGGTGGCCTGCTCCCCGATCTGACCATGCTGATCGAGGTGTCTCCCGCAGTGGCGCAAGCGCGGCTCGACGTGCGGGACGGCGGTGAGGTTGACCGGATTGGCGGGCGTTCAGCCGAATTCCATGCCCGGGTCGCTGCCGCTTTTGATCGCTTTGCCAGTGCCGAGCCCGGCCGCTTCGCCCGAATCGATGGCAATGGCAGTGCAGAGTCGATCCACATGGCGGTCCTCACCGCGCTGGAAACACGGGCGTGAACCTCTCCGGCCATGATGAGGCATGGATAGAATGGCGCAGCGCAATGGCTGGCGCGCGAATGCACCATGGCTGGATTCTGGCGGGCAAAAAGGGACTGGGCAAAGCGGCTTTCGCGCTCAAGGCTGCGCGCGAACTGGTTGCCGAACCCGGCGTGAAGCAGCCCGAAAATCATCCCGACATCATCGTGCTGGAGCATCTCCCCGCCAATGATGACGAGGAAAAGAAAAAGGCCGATGGCAAGCCCTTTCAGACCAAGCGCAACATCACCATTGACCAGATCCGGCGGATGCAGCGGCGGCTGAATACGCGACCCACGCTGGGCGAGCGGCGCGTCATCATCATTGACCCCGCCGATGATATGGAGAAAGGCGCGGTCAACGCCCTGCTCAAAAGCCTTGAAGAACCGCCTTCGGGCACCTTTTTCCTGCTGGTTGCCCACCGACCCGGACGTCTGCTGGCGACCATCCGTTCCCGCTGTCGTACCTTGCGTTTTCCAGCGCTGAGCGATGCCGAAGTATCGGCGATAGTCTCTCTCGAAGCGCCGCAAGCCGATGCTGCAACGTGCGCCGCAGCGGTTGCAGCCGCGGAAGGATCACCCGGCGCGGCGCTGGCGATCGTCGAACTCGATCTTGGCAAGTTGCATGAAATCATGCTCCGGCTGGTTGAAGAGGGTGACGAGCATTTCATTCTGCGCGGCGCGCTTGCCGCTGCCATCGGCGCGAAACCTGATCGCGAACGCCAGCAAGCCATTCTTGATCTCGCCCGCGCTGTTCTCGCAGCCTCGGTCCGGGGCGCGCCAAAGGCCAAGCAAGCCCGTCTGGTGGAAGCCCATGCCGCCATGGCGCAGCTTTCTGTGCTGGCCCCCATTGCCAATTTCGACGCCGGACTGCTCGCTATGGAAATTGGCGGGTTGCTGGCTACGGCTGGGCTGCCTAGAGAAGCAGCCTGATCCTTCGCATCTGAAAGTACCCAAGCGGCAATGGCCGAGCCCTTTTATATTACCACCGCGATCAGCTATCCCAATGGCAAGCCGCATATCGGCCATGCCTATGAAGCGATTGCCGCCGATGTCATCGCCCGCCATCAGCGGCTGCGCGGCAGGGATGTGCGCTTTCAGACCGGGGCTGACGAACACGGGCTTAAGATGGCGCAGAAAGCGCGTGAACTGGGCGTATCGCCAAAGGAACTTTGTGACGAAATGTCACAATATTTCATTGATATGTGCGATACTCTCAATGTTTCCTATGACGTATTTTTGCGCACCACTGAAGCGCGCCACCATGATGCCAGCCAGGAATTGTGGCGGCGGATGGAAGCGAATGGCGATCTCTATCTCGATCGCTACGAAGGCTGGTATTCGATCCGCGATGAGGCCTATTACGACGAAAGCGAACTGACCTCAGGGGAAGGGGAGGAAAAGCTCTCTCCGCAGGGAACCCCGGTTGAATGGACGGTCGAGGAAAGCTGGTTTTTCCGCCTGTCCAGATATGCCGGGCCGCTACTGGCGCTGTACAATGAACACCCTGAGTTCCTGCAACCCGACAGCCGCCGCAATGAAGTGCTGCGCTTTGTCGAAGGCGGGCTGCGCGATCTTTCGGTCTCGCGCACCAGTTTTGATTGGGGCGTCAAGGTTCCCGGCAGCGAAAACCATGTCATGTATGTCTGGGTCGATGCCCTGACCAACTATTTGACAGGCCTAGGTTTTCCCGGTGACACGCCCGAAATGACCAAGTGGTGGCCGGCTGATATCCATCTGATCGGCAAAGACATCGTCCGCTTCCACACGGTCTACTGGCCGGCCTTCCTGATGAGCGCAAAACTGCCGCTGCCTCGCCAGGTGTTCGGCCACGGTTTCCTGCTTAACCGTGGGCAAAAGGAATCGAAATCGCTCGGCAATGTCACCGATCCGCTGGAACTGGCGGATAAGTTTGGGGTTGATGTCTTGCGCTATTTCCTGATGCGCGAAGTCGCCTTCGGGCAGGACGGCACCTATTCGCCCGAGGCCATCGTCACGCGCGCAAATGCAGAGCTGGCCAACAGCTTTGGCAATCTAGCGCAGCGTAGTCTCAGCTTCATCGCCAAGAATCTGGATGGCAGTCTTCCGGAAATTTTCGGTCACGACGAAGTGGACGCCGCCCTGTTCGAAACGATCGGCAAGGCGGTGCAAATCGAAATTCCAGCGGCCTTTGATACCGTCGCACCAACACAGGCAATCGAGATCTGGATGCAGTCTGTTTTCGCCTGCAATGCCTATATCGATGCACAGGCACCGTGGGCGCTTCGCAAGACCGATGCAGAGCGGATGCAGACCGTTCTCGCAACTCTTTACATCTGCATCGCTCAACTGGCCGTTGCGATCCAGCCGGTGATCCCGGCGAGCGCCAAAAAGCTGCTCGATGCTATGGGAATTCCGGAAGAAAATCGTGATTATTCAGCGATAGAATCGCACTGGTACTCGCCGCTCGCCGAAAGCGATTTTCGCCTGACAACACCAGTTCCGCTATTCCCACGCCTTGAACTTCCGGTGGAGGAAAGCGCGGCCTGATGCTGATTGATTCGCACTGCCACCTAAATTACAAGGGCTTGGTCGAGGACCAGCAGGGCGTGATCGCGCGCGCGCGGGCTTCCGGGGTGACGGGTTTTCTCAACATCTCGACCCGCCAGCGCGAATGGGCCGATATCATCGGGCTGGCGGAGCGTGAAAGCGATGTTTGGGCCAGCGTCGGCGTCCACCCGCATGAGGCGGACGCCCACGCCGATCTTGGCGCTGCGGCGCTGCTGGAAGCCGCCGCACACCCGCGCGTAATCGCCATTGGCGAGACCGGGCTTGATTATTACTACGACCATTCAGATCGGGCCGTTCAGCGCGCGCTGTTTCGCACCCATATCGGCGTCGCCCGCAAAACCGGCCTGCCGCTGATCATCCACACCCGCGAAGCCGAGGACGATACCGATGCGATTATCGCAGAGGAAATGGGGAAGGGTGCCTTCCCCGCGCTGATCCACTGCTTCACTGCATCGGCTGACTTTGCCCGGAAAATGCTGGAACTCGGCCTGACCATATCGCTCTCCGGCATAGTAACTTTCAAGAATGCCAAAGACTTGCAGGCAATAGCCGTTGAAATACCCGAGAATCGCCTGCTGGTCGAAACCGATGCACCGTTCCTCGCACCAATCCCGCATCGAGGCCGCGTTTGCGAGCCAGCTTTCGTCGCCGATACGCTGCGGTTCATGGCGGATTTGCGCGGTCTCAGCGTGGAAGCATTAAGCGAAATCACCACGCGCAATTTCTTCCAGCTGTTCACGAAAGCGCGCGCGTGAAGCTGCTGATGCTTGGTTGCGGCACCTCAACCGGTGTGCCGCGCATCGGCAATGACTGGGGCCTGTGCGATCCCGCCGAACCCAAAAACCGCCGTAGCCGTGTCTCCATCATCGTTGAAAGCAATGATGGCGCGCGTTTGCTTGTCGACACGTCAACCGATCTTCGCGCGCAACTTCTGGCGAACAACATCGACAGGCTCGATGGTGTGCTATGGACCCACGATCACGCCGATCACTGCCACGGGATCGATGATCTGCGGCCGCTGCGTTATGGCCGTGGCGGATCAATTCCCGGCTTTGCCGCCAGCGAAACGGTGCGGCGCCTTCGCCAGCGCTTCGGTTATGTCTTCGCCGGTGAGCATGGCTATCACACCATCGTTGCTCTCGATTCACTTGATCGAATGAGGATGTGCGCCGGAATTGGCGTCAGTTCGGTCCAGATGCCGCATGGCCACGCACAATCAACCGGGTTCCGATTTGAATGTGATGATAAATCAATTTGTTATGCGACAGACTTCGAAAAGATAACCCGCGAAATGGTCGATCTGTTCAGCAGTTGTGATATCCTGGTCGTCGATTGCCTGCGCCGCGAGCCGCATCCAACCCATGCGCATCTCGGCATGGCTTTGGAACTGATCGAAGCCTCTAGAGTTAAGCGCGCAGTGCTGACACATCTCGACAAAAGCATGGATTATCGCGCACTGAGTTCCGAGGTGCCGGACCATGTGCTGGTCGGCTATGACGGTTTGGAGCTGATGGCATGAACCTGGCGAACGAGACCGCTGTTGTAGCCATCATGACATCTCTAGGCTGGCTGATCCTCAACTATCGGGCATTGCAGGCGCAAGGACTTTCCTTTGAAACCAAGGCGCGTATGGCCGTAGCCTGGATCGTGATCATCGCCGGCTTGGCCTTCATTTTAAGCCGAATTGCGGTGTGAGGGGGTTTATAGCTCCAATTCAATTTAACATAATATATATTATCAATCTAATATGTCTGACGCAATGACCGATCCCCTCAACCGCCTGCTCCGCATCATGGCTCGTCTGCGCGATCCGCAGCACGGCTGTGATTGGGACTGCGCGCAAACCTTCGCAACGATTGCTCCCTATACCATCGAGGAAGCCTACGAAGTCGCCGATGCCATCGCACGCGACGATATGGCCGCGCTCAAGGACGAGCTTGGTGATCTGCTGCTCCAGGTTGTGTTTCACGCCCGCATGGCTGAAGAAGCCGGACACTTTTCCTTTGCCGATGTCACCGAGGCCATCTCCGCCAAGATGGAATCTCGCCACCCGCATATCTTTGGGGATTATGCATCTACCAACTCCCCAGATGAGCAATCCCGCGAGATCCGCTGGGAAGTGCTCAAGGAAGCCGAACGGGCCGCCCAAGGAGCGACCAGCGCTCTGAGCGGCGTTGCACTGGCATTGCCCGCTCTGATGCGCGCCGAAAAGCTGCAAAAGCGCGCCGCCCGCGTCGGGTTCGATTGGCCTGACGTGGCTGGCCCGGCCGACAAAGTTCGCGAGGAACTGCTCGAACTGGCCGAGGCCAAGGCCGCCGACCACCGCGCCGAGGAAGCCGGGGACCTGCTGTTTGCTGCAGTCAATCTGGTTCGTAAGTCAGGTACTGCCCCCGAAGACGCACTGCGCGCTGCCAATGCCAAGTTCGAGCGTCGCTTTCACGCGATGGAAGCTCTGGCAGCCGCACGAAATCAGCAGTTTTCATCGCTCACGCTCGACGAGCAAGAAGCACTGTGGCAGGCGGTGAAGACTTCAGAGCCGCGAATAACGCCCTAGGTCGCGAGGTGTCAGGCGCACGACGAGGTGCCGCCGTGGCTCCTGCTCCGGCTCTTCAGCCTCATCATCGCTGACCACTTCACCATGGGCATGCAACCAGGCGATCCGTTTGCCGTCACTCGCAGGAATCGTAAAATGGTGAACTTGTGCATCGGTGGTCAGCACCGCACTGACAGTTTCTAACAGATCACTACAGCCAAATCCTGTAAGAGCAGACACAGAAACGATTTTCTCATCATACCGCCGTAATATCTCTGACTGTAACTCCGCTTGTCGATCAGACTCCAGCATGTCCCACTTGTTGAGTACTTCAATCAGCGGGACAAGCGGCAGACCGCCCTCCTCCATCATGCCTAACTCAGTAAGTACTTCAATTACTTGCATCTTTTGCACGGCGCTGTCCGGGTTGGCGATATCGCGGACGTGGACGATGACATCGGCTGCGGTCACCTCCTCCAGCGTGGCGCGAAAAGCGGCGACCAGTTGCGTCGGCAGATCGGAGATGAAACCCACGGTATCGGACAGGATCACCTTCTCCACCCCCGGCAACCGGACTGCGCGCATGGTGGGATCAAGCGTGGCGAAAAGCAGGTCTTCCGCCATGACGTCAGACCCAGTCAAGAGGTTGAAAAGTGTTGATTTTCCTGCATTGGTATAACCAACCAAGGCCACCACGGGCCAGGGTGCTTTGCCCCGGCGCAAGCGGTGTAGACCACGGGTACGACGCACTTGCTCCAGCTCTTTGCGCAACCGCGCCATGCGATCACGGATCAATCGCCGGTCAGCCTCAATCTGCGTTTCACCCGGGCCACCAAGGAAGCCGAAGCCGCCGCGCTGACGTTCTAGGTGAGTCCAGCTGCGCACCAGCCGTCCGGCTTGATAATCCAGATGCGCCAGCTCGACTTGCAGCCGCCCTTCGGCAGTCCGCGCCCGCTCACCGAAGATTTCAAGGATCAGGCCGGTGCGGTCGATCACCTTGCGTTTCAGCTTTTCCTCAAGGTTGCGCTGCTGGACGGCTGTGAGGGCACCATCGACAATAACCAGCTCCGCCTCGCCCTGATTGCAGGCGATGGCGATATTTTCGATCTGGCCTTCACCGAAAAGTGTGCCCGCCTTGGGTTCGCGGATCGGGATGAGGAAGGCATCGGCAACTTCCAGCCCGATGGCGAGAGCCAGCCCCCTCGCCTCTTCCAGCCGCGACTCGCCGTCGCCGCCTTTCCCCCGCAGCACCGGGCACACGACCACAGCCCGCGCCCCGCGCGTGACTTCGCCAGGCTGGTCTTCGGAAAAGTTCAGGCTTCGTCCTCGTCCGGTTCGCCATAGAGGTCGACAGGGCTGGCCGGTTGAATGGTCGAAACGGCGTGTTTATAGGCAAGCTGCACATAGCCATCGCGTTCGAGCAGCATGCAGAACAGATCATAGGCGGCAACGCGGCCTTGCAGCATCACGCCGTTCACCAGAAACATGGTGACATGCACGCCGGCAGTGCGAATGCTGGCGAGGAACACGTCCTGCAACAAACGGACCTTCTTGCTGACCTCCCCACCGCCGAAAAACTGCGCCACATCCACCGGAGTGCTGGGCATGATGGTCGATATCGCGTGCTTGTAAACCAACTGTGAGGTGCCATCGCGGCGCAGCAGAATCGAAAAATTGTCAAACCAGGTAACAATGCCCTGCAGTTTCACGCCCTTGACCAGAAACATGGTCACCGGGGTCTTGTTCTTGCGGAGCAGGTTGAGGAATTGGTCCTGAAGATTGGGGTTGCCTTTGAAACTAATGGCACCACTGCTGGAGGAAACTGCTGGTGCTTCCTCCACCTGGGACTTTGGACGTGCTGTCAGCGTCTTGCTTGCTGTCGTCACCACTATTCTCCTTTTTTGTTGGCAGCCGCTTATGCGGTCCGCAATCTGGCTGAGCCGAGAGGCAATGCGCTCCGATTCAGCCGGTTATCGCGTGAAGATTACAACACCATGACAGCTTGTAAATGTGAAAAGGTATGGGGTGATCAATCAAACCTGCTCTGCTTCCTCTTCCTCGCGGCGATCAGCCATGCCCAGCAGCTTGAGCTTGCGGTGCAGTGCCGATCGCTCCATGCCGATAAAGCTTGCGGTCCGGGAGATATTACCTGAAAATCGCCGTATCTGGACGCGCAGATATTCACGCTCGAAATTCTCGCGCGCCTCACGCAGCGGCACACCCATCAATGATGACATGCCTGAATCCCCTGCCATACGGCCCGAAAGAATCTCAGGCGGAAGCATATCGGTGTCGATCCGCGCCAGTTTGTCTCGTGGAGTGAGAATAATCGTGCGCTCCACCACGTTGCGCAGCTGGCGAACATTACCAGGCCATTCATAGGTTTGCATTGCCGCCATGGCTTCGGGTAAAACTGTCGGCGGCGCAACGCCCTGATCTGCGGCGTAGCGTGCAAAGAAATAATCGACCAGCATCGGGATATCCTCGCGCCGGTCAGACAGCGCCGGAACCACCACCGGGACGACATTGAGCCGGTAGAACAGATCTTCGCGAAAGCGGCGCTCTGCGATTTCCTTTTCGAGGTTCTTAGAGGTGGAAGAGACCACCCGCACATCGACCCTGACCTGCCGGTTGCCACCGACACGAACGAAAGCCTGATCGGTCAGCACCCGCAGTATCCGCGCTTGGGTAGACAGTGGCATTTCGGCTACTTCATCGAGGTAGAGCGTCCCCCCGTCAGCCATCTCCAGCAGGCCGGGACGGATGAGATTGCCGTCCTGCTCCTCGCCAAACAGCTCCTGCTCAAAACGTTCCGGGGTAATCCGCGCCGAGTTGACGCTGACAAAGGCGCTCGCCGCGCGCGGGCTCCAGCTATGGAGCAGGCGCGCGGCGATCTCTTTGCCAGACCCGGCCGGACCGGTGATCAACAGTCGGCTGCCGGTATTGGCGATGCGCTTCAATGTTGCCCGAACATGATTGATCGCATTGGAATTACCGGTGAACTCATATTCCGGCACGATGTTCTGGCGCAGCCGGGCATTCTCTCGCCGCAGCCTTTCGGTCTCAGTCGCCCGCTCGACGAGCAAAAGCAACCGCTCCGCCTCAAACGGCTTTTCGATGAAATCCATCGCGCCACGGCTGATCGCGGAGACGGCGGTATCGATATTCCCGTGTCCGGAAAAGATGATCACCGGCAGTTCGGGTTCGCGGGCCTTGATCGCGTCAAGCACTTCAAGCCCGTCCATCGGGCTGCCATGCAGCCACACATCGAGCAGCACCAGACTGGGGCGGCGCTGATCAATAGCGGCAAGCGCCGCCTCGCTGTCACCGGCGGTACGGCATTCATAGCCTTCATCGCTGAGCACGCCAGCAACGAGGTCGCGAATATCGCGTTCGTCATCGACGATCAGAATTTCGAGTGCCATGCCTTACCTCTTTCACCAATCATTCAGCCGCCTCAGAGGCGCTTTCGCGCTGAAGCGGATCACGCGCAAAACGCAGTGTCACTTGAGTTTCGCCATTTTCGGCAGTGGCGAAATGCATGTCACCGCCATGTTCTTCGACAATCTTCTTGACGATCGCGAGGCCAAGCCCAGTGCCCTTGTCGCGCGTCGTCACATAGGGTTCGACAATGCGATCACGATCCTGCGGCAGACCGATACCGTTATCGGTAATGGTGACGGCAATCGCCTCCGCCTCCCCATGCATCGCCACGCTCACCCGCCCGCGATAGTCTATCGGCGCGGTGCGTGCCCGCGCTTCAACCGCTTCAACCGCATTTTTGAGCACATTGGTCATCGCCTGACCGAACTGGTGCCGATCACACATGATAATGCTGTCCATCGCTTCATCAGCGTGGAAACCGAAGTTGATATCGGGCCGCGCCACTTCCTGAAGGAACAGAGCCTGCCGCGCGAGATCAACCGGATCCTCACCCCGAAACACCGGCTTGGGCAGTCGTGCGAAGGAGGAAAACTCATCGACCATTTTCCGGAGCTCACCCACCTGACGAATGATGGTGCTGGTCAGCTCCTCGAATAGCTCAGGATCGGTCAGGATTTGCTTGCGATACCGGCGGTTAAGCCGCTCGGTTGCAAGCTGGATCGGCGTGAGCGGGTTCTTTATCTCATGCGCGATGCGCCGCGCGACATCTGACCATGCTGCCTGACGCTGATCGATGACTTGCCGGGTGATATCTTCAAATGAAATCACATGCCCGGTGGTATCGCGCGAGACTTTCACCGCCAGAGTGAGAAGTTCGCTGCCCTTACCGTACTGGACTACTGAGGAATCACGAGCACTATCCACAAGGGCAGAGAGTTGCGGGGCGGCATCAGCAAGCAGTGCTCCCACCGGACTGGCAGCGCCGCGTTCGAACAGCAGCTGCTGCGCCGGGGTATTTATCAGCTGGATGCGCCCCTCCCCATTGGTTGAAATGACCCCAGCAGACACCGATTCGAGCACAGCTTCAATAAAGGCGCGGCGCTCGTGCAGTTGCTGGTTGGCACTAACCAGAGCCTGCGTCTGACGCTCAAGTTGCGAGGTCATGCGGTTGAAGGCGCGATTGAGCAGGCCGATCTCGTCCGCGCCGGTGCGCCCCTCAACCCGCAGTGAAAAATTACCACTGCCGACTTGCCGTGCAGCGGCGACCAGCTGATACATTGGCTTGACCTGCCGATCAGCAAATTTCAGCGCAAACCACACCGCCAGGCCGACAATAGCCAGCGAGGCAACGAACAGCGCGATGTTGAAGCGCAGCTGAAAGGTCCGCGCGCGTTGGGTGAGCATTTCATAAGCGCGAACGATATTCTCGGCGCGTTGCCCCTGACTATAGGCCAGAAGATCCGAACTGCGCGCCGCATAGAGATAAATCCCGGCCTGCCGGTCAATCGGCGTCACCGCCTCGATACGATTGGCATTGCGGGTCACCACCAGCGGCTCGCCCTGTTCGATGCGCAACATGACAGCAGGACTGATCCATTCACGCGATGGGCTGCCTGCGGGAATGAATGCAGCAGTGGATAGTTTGCCGTCAGACCCCTTCTGCAGGATCGCGCTTTCGTTGAGCTTGCGGCTCAACACTTGATAGGAATAGCCTTCTTTGAACGCAGGGCTGAGAATCGGTGCCTGGATGATATATTCGCGCAGATCGCTCGCCATGGCGATCGACTCATTACCGACGTCGCGGACATTCTGTTCGTAATAGCCGTGCGCCAGCTTGTTAGCATTTTCCAGCAACCCGCGTGAATTGTCCGAAAACCAGAACTCGACGCCAGACTGAAACAGAAAAGAGGCGAAGATCACAACCAGCAGGGTGGGGATCGCCGCGATCATTGAAAACAGGAACACCAGCTGGGTGTGGAGCCGCCCGGTGCCGCCCAACGTTTCTGCGGCTCGGCGCAGCGCCAGACGCCTGCCGAGTAGAACCAGCAAACCCATCGCCGGCACCAGTGTACCGACCAACAGGGAGGCCGTGACGTTGGTGGAGAGCAGTTCCCCCTTCCCTGATTGGCGGCTCAGTGTCAGCCAGGTGACCACAGTCATCGTCATAAAGAAGATGGCAGCGACCACTTCCATGAGCGCAAAGAAATTGGCCCGGCGCGCAGTTACCTGCATCCGCCGCCACCAGCGCGGCCAGCCGCTGCGCTTTTTCACTTGAACATCGCTCATCGTTGCATGGTTACAACGCTACTGTTGCCGAAATGCAAGGTATAAATGGGCAGACGTGCGCTAACCGCGACGAGAGAAGCCCTCGGGATCAAGCGATAGCTCGCCCAGCCGCTTGTGCAGGGTATTACGATTGATCCCCAATATCTGTGCAGCTTTTAACTGATTCCCGCCCGTTTCGCGCAGCACTTGCGCGAACAGCGGCAATTCAAAGGCAGCCAGCGCGGCATCATAGACCATGCCCGGCCGGGGCGCATTGTCCGCCAGCCAGCTGACGACGGCCGCATCCAGCGATTGCCCCTCGCCTTCTCCGCCGCCACTATCGCGCAAGGGCTGGGCAAGCAGCGGGCCAAGTACCGCCGCATCGATCACATCATCGCGCGCCAGCAGCGCCGCTCGGTAGATGAAGTTCTTGAGCTCACGGACATTGCCGCGCCAGGGCTGGCGGCTGAGCAGTTCGGCACCGTCGGACGATAACTGATGCCGCGGCAAGCCTTCGCCCGCTGCCAGCTGGAAAAAGTGCCGGGCCAGCGCCTCGATATCATCGGTCCTCTCGCGCAGCGGCGGCATGTTTATCGGCACGACATTGAGCCGGTAAAACAGATCTTCACGGAACTGCATCGCCGCGATCATCGGCTCCAGATCCTTGTTGGTCGCCGCGATGATCCGGACATTGACCTTGATCTCCTCGCGTCCGCCAACCCGGCGGATCGAGCCCGATTGCAGTGCGCGCAACAAGCGGGTCTGCGCCTGCATCGGCATATCGCCGATCTCGTCGAGATACAGCGTTCCGCCATTGGCTTGTTCAAACTTGCCGATATGCCGGGCAACCGCACCGGTGAACGAACCGCGCTCATGCCCGAACAGCTCGCTTTCAATCAGGTCTGCCGGGATCGCGGCGGTGTTTACGGCGACAAACGGGCCGTCGCGGCGCTGGCCGAGCTGGTGGACAGCTTCGGCCACCAGTTCCTTGCCGGTCCCCGATTCACCGAGTACCAGCACGGTCAGATCATTGCGCAGTACCCGCGTGATCATGCGGTAAACCACTTGCATCGATGCAGAACGACCGACCAGGGGCAGACCCTGGGTGGCCGGCTCCTCGACCGCTTCATCGCTCCCGCTCACCGCTGACCCCGCCGCCTGACGCACGGTGCGCGCCAGCTCATCGATATCGAAGGGCTTGGGGAAATATTCGAAGGCACCGGTATCGCTGGCGCGCACCGCCGTATCGAGCGTGTTCTGCGCTGACAGCACGATGATCGGCATGGCGGGAAAGCGTTCGCGGATAGCCGGAAGCCCGACAATACCGTCGCCATCGGTGAGCATGACGTCGGTCACCAGCACTGAGAAATCACGCGCCGCGAGCAGCCGGTCACGCTCGGCAATGCTGTCACAACCGGTTACGGCAAAGCCCTCAGCCTCCAACGCGGCAGTGATGACAATGGCGATCGAAACATCATCTTCGACGAGCAGAACAGTCATGCAGTCATGCTCCTGGCTTTAGAAATGCTGGACTGAGTGTCGGCGGCGAGCGGCAGGTGGATGCGGAAATGAGTCCAGCCTCCCGCCTCGTCACGCTCATGGGTGATGCGGCCATTCATGTCGCGCACCAGCTTGCGAACCAGCGCGAGGCCTAGCCCTTGCCCGCTCTTCTTGGTGGTGACAAATGGCTCGAAAATGTGATCGCGCATCAAGGGATCGACGCCCGGGCCATTATCACTGACGCGCAGTTCGATTGGCAATCGCAGCGGCATCGAACCGGCGGTGACTGCATGCAGCTGAAGCCCGCTCGAATATCGGGTGCGCACAATGATGCGCGGGACAGCCTCGCTCCGACAAGCCTCGGCCGCGTTCGACAGCAGATTGATCAGGACTTGAACCAGCCCATCGGCATTGCCAAGAACCGATGGCAGTGAGGGATCAAACTCCTCCTCGATCCTCGGCGCCTTGCCCGCAGCATCCATAACCGCCTTCGCCTGTCTGATTGCTTCATGGAGATTGCACGGCGTTACCGGCGCGACCGTACGGCGCGACAATGCCTGCATATCGTCAATCAAACGGGCAATCCGGTCCACCTCATCGGTAATCAGTCCGGTGAGCGCGCGGTCCTTTTCACTCACCGTGCGCCCGAGCAACTGTGCCGCGCCGCGGATGCCCGAGAGCGGGTTCTTGATCTCGTGCGCGAGGATTTCCGGGGCGCGCAGCACCGAATCCTCGGCCACGCCCGACCCCTCGCCCAGCGCCTCAGCGGCGCTGGCATCCTGCAAGGTGACGATTTGCCAGCCCGGCTCGTCAATCAGCGGGGCAATTGTCAGATCAAGGCGTTTTTGCCCAATTCCGGGCAAATGTGCGCCAATATCACGGGCTGAAATCGGCGCATCACTCTCGGCCATACGGGTGAGAAGACGCGGTTCATCGAACAGTAGCACCTCGAACAATGCGCGCCCTTTCAGGCGGCGCAGGCTCTGCCCGAAAAATTGCTCGGCGGCAGGATTGGCCTGCGCGATACATTGCCCCGGCCTGAGCAGCACCACCGCCAGTCCGATGCTGGCGAGCTGGCGCGTGGCATCGGGTCCATCGGTCATCGCAGCCCCCGCTCAGGCGGCCTGGCGTGACAGGAAAGGCTTATAGAATTCGTGCAGGCACTGGATCACTTCATTGGCGTCATCAATGAAATTGACCTTGTTTCTGAAATCAGCCGATGCCGGCAGTCCCTTGGTGTACCAGCCAAGGTG
>JANOYZ010000161.1:0-4585 GCA_031429135.1 Novosphingobium sp.
CCCCGAATTTGAGCAGTTCTGCATCGCGGGTTTCCCTGCGAGCACTCAATCTGGCTTAAGTCCGTTGCGTCTACCAGTTCCGCCACGCCCGCAATGCCAATTACGCCCCTAACTGGTGTGATAGACGAAGCCAACTTTTAAGTCCGCTGCGTCTACCTGTTCTGCCACGTCCGCAAACCCGGGGAGCACCCGGCAATTGCCCTATGGGGCGATTGGCAGATTGCCGCGCTGGCGGCAACCATGGTCAGATGGATAAATCTAGTCAGCGTTCAACCGCTGACGCATTTCCTTGCCCGGCTTGAAATAGGGAACTTTCTTGCCCGGCACACTGACTGATTCGCCGGTGCGCGGATTGCGGCCTTGCCTGGCATTGCGAGCCCGCGTGGAAAAGGCACCAAATCCGCGCAGTTCCGCCCGGCCGCCCTTGGCCAGCCGTTCGCTGATTTCATCGAAAAAGACATCCAGCACCCGCTCAACCTCTTCGGCGCGGAGGCCGGGGTTTTCGCGGGCCAGAGCCTGAAGCAGTTCAGAACGAATCATGGTGACTCCCCTCTGCCGGCTTTGCCGACAATCGCCGCCCCGGATCGCGACCCTCCCCTAAGGGTCCGGAACTGAGCTGTGCAGTCTGCCAGACTGTAAACAAAACTGCAATCACTGTAATTAGTCGATTTTAACCGCTGGTTATCACGCTTCGGCGCGCAAATCGGCTGGCAGATCAGCAGGCGCGATCCCCAGCATCGCCATGCGCGCTGCAATTTCAGGCCACTCGGTGGCAATGAAGGCCGCGCGTTCCGTCTGGCGCAGTTTGAGCGCCGCACCCTTGGCTACATACATGCCAACTCCGCGCTGCACCTCGACCAGACCATCGAGCTGGAACTGCTGATAGGCCTTGGCCACGGTGAGCGGGTTGGCTCCCTGTTCTGCGGCAAAGACCCGCACCGAAGGCAGCATCGCGCCCTCAGCATAAGTGCCATCAATGATCGAAGCGGCGATCAGATCGCGCAGCTTGAGATAGACGGGGCGATTGTTCTGGTTCATTACTGCATCAGTGCCATAATACAGCGCGTCACGCAAGGATTTGCTTGAAAACAAAACTGGTTTCTGGCGCAATTAGTTTCTTCCCCTTGCGTGATTTCCCGCTAGTCTGCCATCACGGTATAAGGTTGCGAGAGGTTAGTTGAATGAAAGACATGAGCCTGTGGAACGAGGGTGACTGGATCGCGGCAATCGCCGCCATCGCCCTGTTCGCCTTTCTGGTGGTCGGCGGGATTATCGCCGCCAAGAAGAGCGATGAGGTGGTTGGTCACCCGCGCGGACTCTTTGTGTTGTTCTATGCCGAGATGTGGGAGCGCTTTTCCTATTACGGCATGCGCGCTCTGCTGATCCTCTACCTCACCAAGTTCTGGCTGTTCGGCGATGGCAAGTCGAACCTGGTCTATGGCGCTTATACCAGCCTGGTTTATATCACCCCGGTGCTCGGCGGCTATCTGGCTGATCGCTGGCTGGGGCAACGCAAGGCGGTGCTGTTTGGCGGCATCCTCCTCGCCTTCGGTCATATGTTCATGGCCTATGAGGGCATGCAGGGCGCGACCGATCCGCTGCTCAAACAGGCTGACCCGGCGATCAATGTGTTCTGGCTGGCACTGGCACTGATCATTGTCGGCTCGGGCTTCCTCAAGGCCAATATCTCGGTGATCGTCGGCCAGCTCTACCGCATGACCGATACACGCCGCGATGCCGCCTATACGATCTTCTACATGGGCGTGAATGTCGGCGCGGCGCTGGGCACCATCCTCGTTGGCTATCTGGGTGAGACCATCGGCTGGTCCTATGGCTTTGGGCTTGCGGGCATCGGCATGGTGCTGGGATTGATCATCTTCGTGATCGGTCGCCCCGCGCTCAAAGGCAATGGTGAGCCGCCCAAGCCACTGGCACGTCCGCAGGAGATGAAGCTCTATGGCGTCGGTGTCGGCGCCGTGGTGGTGATCTGGCTGCTGGTGCAGTATCAGGGTGTCATCCAGAATCTGCTGATCGTCAGCGGCGTGGCGATGCTGGCCTTTGTGCTCCATCAAGCCGTCTTCAAGTTCCCCTATGGTTCTGTAGCCGCCGCTCCTCAGGGTAAGGCCTATGGAATGGCAGCAGCAATCGTTGCACTCCTGCTTGCATTGCTCTCGATTTCCAACGGCTGGGCGATAGCCCGAGGCGGAGTTACCCTGGGCGGATACCCGGTCAGCTTCGCAATGCTGGTCGCGGTGTTTGCTGTGCTCGCAATCCTGACGATTTGTGCTGTTGAGCGCCGGGCGATTTCCAGCGAGCCCCGCGACCGCATGTTCGCCATCCTGTTCCTGATCGCGCTCAACCCGATATTCTGGGGTCTGTTCGAGCAGGCGGGTGGATCACTGAGCCTCTATACGGATCGCTTCGTTGATCGTGCGGGCGTGCCAACCTCGTTGTTCCAGTCGATCAATCCGATCTATATCGTGCTGCTGGCCCCCCTGTTCGCCGCGATGTGGCAATGGCTGGGCAAACGCGGGCTGGAACCATCGGCCCCGGCAAAATTTGGTCTGGCGCTGGTTCAGGTCGGGCTTGGTTTCCTCGTCTTTGTCTGGGGGGCCAAGCTGGTCGGCGTGGCGGCGATGACCCCGGTGATGTTCGTCTTCCTGATCTATCTGCTCCACACCACGGGCGAGCTGTGCCTGTCCCCGGTTGGTCTTTCCGCGATGACCCGGCTGGCCCCGCTGCATCTGGGCAGCTTCATCATGGGCGCGTGGTTCTACATGACGGCTGTCGGCAACTTTGTTGCCGGCAAGATCGGTGAGGCCACCGGCGGTGAAGGCGGCGCAATGTCGAAAGAACTGACGCTGGATATCTACAACAAGATCGGCTGGATCACGATTGGCGTGGCCTTGGTCGTCCTGCTGATTTCGCCCATCGTCAAACGCTGGATGCACCTCGATACGCTGGAGGACCGGGCAGTGCCGGAAGGAACGCAGCAAGCCTGAAGGATGCGCTGATGGACCCATCGCTGACCGCTCTTTTCGCCGCCAATGTCACCTTTGTCGGCACCCATTTTGCCATGTCGCACCCGCTGCGGGCATCGCTGGTAAGGGCGCTGGGCGAGAAGGGCTTTCTCGGGGTCTATTCGCTCGTCAGCCTTGGGGCATTCGTCTGGATCATCGTCTCCTTCCGTGCGGTGGCCCCGGGCGGCGCGGTGCTGTGGAACGGGCAGGGCGATGTCACTTGGGCGATTGCCAGCGCGCTCACCGTGGTGTCGCTGGCGCTGATCTTCGGTGCGGTCAAAGGTAATCCTGCCCTTGTTGGTATGGAGGCAGACTTTGTCGCCAAGGCCGAGGCCAAGGGCATCTTTGCCATTACTCGCCATCCGATGATGTGGGGATTCGCCATATGGGCAGCCTCGCACATTCTCGTCAGCCCCAGTGCGCGCACTCTGGTGACGGCAGGGGCGGTGGGCGTGCTGGCACTGGTTGGAGCGCACCTGCAAGACGTCAAGAAAGAGACGCTGCTGGGAAAGGATTGGAAAGACTGGGAAGCGCGTACCAGCTTCGTGCCGCACCTTGGCAAGCTCGGCGGCATCGGCGCAGGGCTATGGATCGCTGCATTGGCAGGCTGGGTGGCGATCAGCTGGCTGCATTTGTGGTTGGCGAATGTGCCCGCCGGAATCTGGCGCTGGGTGGGTTAGGCAAAGATTGTTCAGTTGATTTTCATGCGCTTTTGTTATACATGTATGACAAAGGAGCAGAAGCCATGCTGGCAGTTCGCCTCGACGCAGATCTTGAAAAACGACTCAATGCGGTGGCCAAGCGCACAGGACGCAGCAAGAGCTATTACGCTCGTGAAGCGCTGCGAGAGAAGATCGAGGAACTTGAGGATATTGCATTGCTGGAAGAGGCGCTGAAGACCTACGATCCCGCCAAGAATATCACTATGGAACAAATGAGGCGTGAACTTGGTCTGGGCGCTTGAGGTCTCCGACGAGGCGCGCAAGCAGTTCCGCAAGCTGAATCGAAACGACGGCAAGCGAATCGTTACCGCGCTTGAAGCGATTGCCGCTCTCGATAATCCACGGCTGCGGGGTATCCCGATGGTCGGCAATCACGCAGGGCACTGGCGGTATCGGATTGGCGACTGGCGGGTAATCGCAAGGCTTGACGATGGGCTTCTGGTGATTTTGGTAATCGCCGTAGGGCATCGGCGGGAGGTCTACGATTAGGGCCGCGCTCAAGCCCGCGCCTCTTCAACGCCCGCGCTGTTGTGCCTAAGCGCCTTCAGCACCGTATCGACGATCTGCGGGGCGTTCAGCCCGGCGGCATCGTATTGCTTGTCGGGCGAATCGTGATCCTGAAAGACATCGGGCAGGCGCATGGTGCGTATTTTCAAGCCAAGATCAGTCAGCCCTTCGTCACTCGCCATAGTGAGCACATGCGCGCCCAGCCCGCCGATGCTGCCTTCCTCGACGGTGACAATCACCTCATGCGTGGCCATCAGCTTGCGGATCAGTTCGACATCCAGCGGCTTGGCAAAGCGCAGATCGGCGACCGTGGTCGACAGCCCCTTGGCTTCCAGC
>JANOYZ010000162.1:0-6586 GCA_031429135.1 Novosphingobium sp.
TTTGCCGCCGGGGCCGATATCAAGGAAATGCAATCGCTTTCGTTTGGCGAAGTCTATGGTGGCGGGCTGTTCCAGGGCTATGACCGGGTCACCGCCACACGCAAGCCTTGGATCGCGGCGGTGTCGGGCTTTGCGCTCGGCGGCGGCTGCGAACTGGCGATGATGGCGGATTTCATCATTGCCGCAGACAATGCCAAGTTCGGCCAGCCCGAGATCAAGCTGGCGGTGACTCCCGGAATGGGCGGATCACAGCGGCTGACGCGCGCCATCGGCAAGGCCAAGGCGATGGAGATGTGCCTCACCGGGCGGATGATGGGCGCGGTTGAAGCCGAGGCTGCGGGCCTCGTCGCCCGCGTCGTGCCACTGGCCGAACTGCTCGAATCCGCGCTCAAGACCGCTGCGGAGATCGCCGCGATGCCGCCATTGGCCGCCATTGCCTGCAAAGAAATGGTCCACGCTGCGTTTGAGACAACACAGGCACAGGGCATCATGTTCGAACGCCGACTGTTCAATGGACTGTTCGGCAGTGAAGACCAGAAGGAAGGCATGGCTGCCTTTGTCGAGAAACGACCCGGCATTTGGCAGGGGCGCTGATCCGATGAAAATAGCCTTCATCGGCCTTGGCAACATGGGCGGCGGCATGGCCGCAAACCTCGTCAAGGCGGGGCATCAGGTCCGCGCATTTGATCTTGCGTCTGATGCGCTGGCGCGCGCTGCTGACAATGGTTGTGAGACTTTCGCCACCGTGCAGAAAGCGGTGCAGGGTGTCGATGCAGTGGTTTCGATGTTGCCCAACGGCGGCATTGTCGATGCGGTCTATGGCAAGGATGTGATCGGCCATGCTCCTGCTGGCGCGCTGTTTCTCGATTGTTCGACCATTGACGTTGCCACTGCACGCTCGGTTGGTGAAGCGGCGATTGCGGCGGGTTATGAGGCAGTGGATGCCCCGGTTTCGGGCGGCATTGCCGCCGCGAACGCTGGGACACTGACCTTCATGGTCGGCGGTTCGGATGCTGCCTTTGCCAAGGCGGAGCCGATCCTTGCCGCGATGGGCAAGGCGGTGATCCATGCCGGTGATCTTGGTGCCGGACAGGCTGCCAAGGTGTGCAACAACATGCTGCTCGGCATCCACATGATCGGCACCTGCGAGGCCTTTGCCATGGCACAGAAGCTGGGCCTCGATCCGCAGAAGTTCTATGACATCGCCTCTGTCTCGTCAGGACAGTGCTGGTCGATGACCAGCTATTGCCCGGTTCCCGGCGTCGGTCCACAAAGCCCATCGGACAACGATTACCAAGGCGGATTTGCTTCAGTGCTGATGCTCAAGGATCTCAAGCTGGCGATGGAGGCGGCTGAGACAGCAGGAAGCAAGGTTCCCATGGGCCAGCGCGCCAAGGAGCTTTATGAGACTTTTGTTGCGGCGAACAATGGTGGGCTCGATTTCTCGGCGATCATCAAGACGCTTTAGTTCGGCGTGTGCTCTCACGCTCGAGCAACCGCACGGGCACTCGCTGTGGTTCGATAGGCTGGTCACTGATCTGTCCGAGCAATTTATCGACCAGAATGGTGCCTGCTGATTGGAAATCAGGCTCGATCGAACTGAGCGGCGGCGAGGCATAGGCTCCTGCGCGGTTACCATCAAAGCCGATCAGGCCGAATTCATCGGGCACTGAACGACCAAACTGGCGCAGTTCTTCCAGCGCGCCGAGGGCGATTTCGTCACAGGCAGCAAAGGCAGCGTCACACGGCCAGCCTGCCGCCGCCAGGTTCCTGATCGCCTTGCGGCCCTGCTCATCGCGGCTCAACTGCTCGTCAATTTCCACCAGATGCGGTTCAAGCGTGGCTTCTCGCATCCGTTCGCCATAGCCTTCGTAGCGTTCCTTGAACTGGCGTTGCGGTGAATGTTCGGTGCCAAGATAGGCTATGGCGCGATACCCGCGTTCGATCAGGTGGCCGGTGGCAATCCGCGCACCTTCGTGATTGTCGCTGCGCACCCAATCAAAATCATCGAACGGCGATCCCCAGCAGACCAGCTGCGCGCCGGAATCGCGCAGGCTGCGGAAATAGTCCCATGCCGGGCGGTTGGCGGTGCTGCCAATGATAATCAGCCCATCGGCCTTGCGCTGCTCTTCGTAGAGCCCCCAGAGGCTTTCTTCGGTATCCTGGAACGAGACCAGCGTCTCAAATCCGCGTGCCGATGCAGCGGCGCAAATGGAGCCGAGCAGCGAATAGTAAAACGGGTTTACATCTTTGCGCTGTTCGCCCGGCCGGCAGATGACAACCACCGCCAGCGTGCCCGTCTTGCCGGTGCGCAGGCGGGCCGCATTCTCATCGACATGATAATTAAGCTGGCGCGCTGCCTCAAGCACGCGTGCTCGCGTGTTTTCGCTCACCACGGTATCGCCGGTCAGCGCGCGTGAAACGGTGGACTGGCTGACCCCGGCCAGAGCTGCCACATCAAAACTGGTTACGCGTTGTTGACGCATGCCTTGGAAATCCACCCCTGCTGCGTGGTCATCGTTGCTGGGGCGCTAATTGTCCAGCACCATGAAGGCGCGCTGATCACTCTCAGCAGAACTGCCCGCCCATCAGCAGCAGCAATTTGCCGTCAATGGCGTCTCCCATGGTCCGGCGTGTGGCAATGAATTGCGACAGGCCTGTCAGCGGCACACGGTGGACGGTGATATTCTCGCCATCAGTTCCGCCACCTTGGCCCACTTTTTCCAGTTCGTGTGCCTTGATCAGGGTGTAGCTTTCGCTGAGCATGCCCGGCGAGGACCAGAATTCGCCGAGCGTTTCGAGCCGGCCTGCCCGGTAGCCGGTTTCCTCTTCCAGCTCGCGCGCGGCGGCGGCGGTATCGTCTTCGCCCGCCACATCATCATGATCACCGATCAGGCCAGCGGGGAGCTCGATGCAGTTGCGGCCCAATGGCACACGGAATTGTTCGACGAGGATAACGTGGCCGGTTTCATCAATGGCAAGGATCACCGCCGCCCTGATACCGCGCGAACGGCTGACATATTCCCACTTGCCATTGACCTTGGTGGTGATGAATTTGCCCTGCCAGACGATCTTCTCCCCATCGTCAGCCGTCATACTTCGATCAGCCGGTCAGGCAATTCATTGGTATCATCAGCAGCACGGGGGAAATGCTCGGTCAGCACAATGCCGACGCGCCCCACTGCGGCGGACAGCCCGGCGGCCATATGCCCGGCCTTCAGTTCGGCAAGCATCGCTGCCAGTGCCTCTCCCCAGACGTCAGGCGAAACCTTGGAGGCGATAGCGGCATCGGCGACGATTTCGGCTCGATGCTCAGCCAGAGACAGATAGATAAGGATGCCGGTCCGGCCCTGTGTGCGGCGTTCGGCACCAACCTTGAAGCAAGTGATTGCCCGCGCTCGTACGCGCTGGTGCTGGATGGCGCTTGGCGTCAGGAACAGTCTCAAGGGCCGCCACATTTGGAGCAGCCACATACCCGCGAATTTGAGCGTGGTGACCAATGCGGCCAGCGCCAGAACTTGACCCGGATGCCACTGCTGCACCCACCCCCCCCAAATCCGGTCCCACAGGCCCAGATAGAACTCCGAGAAGCTGGCGAGGACAATCAGTGCCAGCAGGGCGACTGCCGCCGACCAGGCGAGAGCAATATCGGCATAGTCGTCCGATTGATCGGTGACGATGGTGACTATTTCGCCCGCCGAACCCGCTTCGGCTCTGGTGACTGCTTCGCTGACCTCCTGATGATCGGTAGCGGACATGATGGTGCGTTTTGCCATGGAAATATCCTACCAGCTGCCCGATGCGCCGCCGCCGCCGAAGCTGCCACCTCCGCCGCCAAAACCGCCGCCACCGCCGCTGAAACCGCCGCCGCCGCCCCATCCGCCACCACCGCTGCCACGACCGTGGCTCATGCCATCCAACACACTCCACAAGATGATCGGGCCGAGTCCGTCAGACTTGTATTTCGATGAGCCACCAAAGCGCCGCATCATCGGAATGATGAAAAAGATGAAGATCATCAACAACCAGAACAGCGCGGGCAGCACGGCATTACCTTTTGCCACTTTCGGCTTTGCTGCTGCGGCGATCTGGCGAGCCTCTGCCTCGGGCAGGGAAAGCTGCTTGATGATCGCATCGGTGCCCGCCTCGATCCCGGCGGGCATGTCACCGGCCTTGAAACGTGGGACGATTTCCTGCTGGACGATGATCGATGAGAGGCCATCGGTAAGCACCGGTTCAAGGCCATAACCGACCTCGATCCGCACCTTGCGCTCTTTCGGGGCAATGATCAGCAGCGCACCATCATTGCGCTCCTTGTCGCCGATGCCCCAGTGGCGGCCAAGCTGATAGCCATAGTCGCTGATTTCATAGCCCTGAAGATCGGGCAGGGTGGTGATCACAAGCTGCCGCTGCGAATTCTGTTCCAGCGCCGCAAGCTTCTGATCAAGCCGTGCTTCCTGATCCGGAGGAATGATGTTTGCGGCATCAACCACGCGCCCGGAGAGTGCCGGAAAGGTCTGTGCAAAGGCAGTGCTTGCAGGTTGCAACAAGCCTGCAAGCGCACCAAACAATGCCAGCACTGCAAGCACAAACCGTCGATCAAGGCGATGACGCCCTGCACTGCCGAGCATGGTCTGTTTCCAGTCGATCAGAGTTTGCCTTCAAGGCTGGGTGCCTTTTCCGCGCCGGGAGTTACCGCCTGATAGGGGATCATCGGCTTTGATCCGTAAAAAATCTTGGCACCAATCGCCGAGGGGAAGGTGCGGATCGTTGTGTTATATTCCTGCACCGCGCCGTTGTAGTCTCTCAGCGTGATGCGGATGCGGTTTTCCTGACCTTCAAGCTGGCTTTGCAGCATCTGATAATTGGTGATGCTCTTGATCTCAGGATAAGCCTCGACATTGGCGAGCAACCGTCCGAAGCCGCTCATCGAGGTGGAAAGCTGGTTCTGCGCCGCCTGGAAAGCGGCCATCTTGGCTGGATCCTTCAGGTCATCACCCGAAATCTGGATGGAGGTCGCCTTGGCGCGCGCTTCGACCACGCCAACGAGGATACCCTTTTCCTGATCGGCGGCACCCTTGGCAACAGCGGCGAGGTTGGGGATCAGGTTGGCGCGTTCCTGAAAGGCGGCCTGCACATCAGCCCACTTGGCCTTGGCCTTTTCCTCGGCAGTGGGGACGCTGTTGATCCCGCAGCCCGCGAGACTGACAGTTGCGGCGGCGACGATGACAGCGCGGCCAAAGGATGAAAAAGCCATGTGCGAATTCCCTTCCAGATGAGCCCATCGGCCCCGGATGTCAGTGAATGTAGCGATGGCAGCCCCGCGTTCAAGCGGCGCTGTGCATAATCCGGTTGTTACCACGCCGATTCAGTCACTTGTTGTGAAGCCATGACTTTAATGGCAGCATATCCAAACCAACATGAAAAGACGGAAGGGGAAGCCATGTTAGGAGAATTCAAAGAGTTTATTGCTCGAGGCAATGTGCTCGATCTTGCTGTCGGCGTCATTATCGGTGCGGGCTTCGCCAAGATCGTCTCATCGCTGACCGATGATATGATCATGCCGGTGATTGGCGCAGTTGCCGGGGACACCGATTTTTCAAGTAAATATATGGTGTTAAGTGGTGAGGTTCCGGCCGGAGCAACGCTTGCTGCGGCCAGGGCTGCGGGAGCCAATGTGCTCGCCTGGGGCAGTTTCATCACCGCGATCATCAACTTCCTGATCCTGGCATTCGTGATCTTCCTGATCGTCCGCCAGGCCAACAAGATGATGGCTGCTCCAGCTGCTGCGGGGCCGAGCGAGGTTGATCTGCTGACCGAGATTCGTGACTCGCTGAAAAAGTAACACGACACAATTTTGAACGATTTGGGGCGGGGGCCACGCTCCCGCCCTTTTCTTTTGTGCGAACGTGCCTATATTGGCCTTGCCGGTTCAGGCCGGATATGGCGATAAATTGTTGCGTGCAATAGATGCAGCGGACCCGGGGGCAGTACCCGGCGGCTCCACCATCACCAACCGGGAGGCGGCTTTGGCCAAGGACCCGGGCCCTGTTATCACAGGGGTGTTGACGGGGCCGAACTAGGATCGACGTGTATTGAAAAGCGCAGTTTTTGCCCGGGCTGAGTAACCCGTTCAAGGCTCAAAACGCACAAGTGCCAATGATAATGAAGCACTCGCTCTTGCGGCGTAATGTGATGGGCTAACGCCCTGAATTTACAAAGCTAAAGCGCGGTTGGACCGACCGGGCAACAGAACGGATTCCAGCGGCCCGGGGGGCGCCGGGCAACAGAAGCCCCCCACCGACTTCCTTATTACCTGAACGTCTGAGCATCCGCAGCTGTGGCGGCGGCCAGACGCGCGGCTTTTTCATACTTCAGGCAATCCAGCACCTTGGCCCCGGCCAAGAACACCGCACCGGTGGTGGCAAGAAACAGCAACTTGCCACCGAAGCCGGGATACTGATCGAGATAAATCGCGCCGCGCGCCGTGCCACCCAGCGCGAGCGCATAGATGATCAGATAGGCCTCGACCGGGGTCTTGATCACAAACAGCCGGGCAATCTTGCGCAACATCAGCGTCCTCACG
>JANOYZ010000163.1:0-9199 GCA_031429135.1 Novosphingobium sp.
CCCCGGTCAGGCCGGAAAATGTCCACATTGTCAGGCCGAACATCGTGGTCGACAGCGCGGCGGCGGCCAGTTCCGGCGTACCAAGCCGGGCCACAAACACCACGTCCATCGCATAGACCAGCATCTGCAGCAGATTGGCGAGCGCCAGCGGCGCCGCCAGCCGCAGCGTCGCGCCCAGTTCGGTGCGCCAGGGATCAAGATGCTTCGCGTCAGACATAAAGCCGGCCCGGATATAAGAGCCAGGGCGGCGGGAAAAGCGCGAACGTGCAGAAGTGCACATTATCCATTCCGGGCGTGCACTTTGTGCAACGGGCGGCACAACAATCGCACTTTCCTGCGGGCGCAGGATAGGTCTATTGTCCCCCGATGCGCCTATTCCGGCAAAATGGAGACACTATGGCAAAAATGGTATTGGGCAGCGCGGTGCTGGCCATGGCGCTGGGCGTGGCCGCCTGCGGCAAGCCCGCCAGCGAGCCGGCCGCCAGCGAAAGCGCAGCCGCCACCACCGCCGATGCGCGCCCGGCCGCCTTTGCCCAGTGCGCGGCCTGCCACGCGGTGGCACCCGGCAAGCACGGCGTCGGTCCGAGCCTTGCAGGGGTTTACGCAGCCAAAGCCGGTGCTGCGACTGACTATGCCTATTCCGATGCGATGCAAGCCTCGGGTATCACCTGGGATGAGGCCAACCTCGATACCTGGCTGATCAATCCGGCCAAGCTGATTCCGGGCACCAAGATGGTCTATGCCGGCATGGGCGATCCAGCCGATCGCAAGGCGCTGATCGATTATCTCAAGACGCTGAAATAGGCCGCATCGCGGCGGCGCCAACGGAAAAGGGCGAGGCCTTGCAGCCCCGCCCTTCCATCCGCGAATGCTTCAAGACACCCGCGAAACTGTAAAAGCTTACTTGATCTCGACGGTACCACCGGCAGCGGTAACCTTGGCCTTGATCTCTTCGGCTTCGGTCTTGTTGACGGCTTCCTTGATCGCCTTCGGCGCGGCTTCAACCAGCGCCTTGGCTTCGGTCAGGCCGAGCTGCGTGATCGCACGGACTTCCTTGATGACGGCGATCTTGTTGCCGCCGTCATTGATCAGGATAACGTCGAATTCGGTCTTCTCTTCAACGGCTTCAGCAACCGCAGCAGCCGGACCGGCAACCGCGACAGCGGCAGCGGCGGAAACGCCCCATGCCTCTTCGAGTGCCTTGGCAAGGTCAGCCGCCTCAAGGACGGTCAGTTTCGAAAGTTCTTCTACAAGCTTGGCGATGTCAGCCATAGTGCTTTACTCCTGATTATGTTGACCGGATGCCCCGGAATGGGGCCACCCGGAAAATGCGTTGCAGTGGTCTTACGCGGCTTCTTTCGTGGCATAGGCGCCAAAGACGCGCGCCAGCTTGGCCGCCGGAGCGGTTGCGAGCTGGGCGATCTTGGTCGCCGGTGCCTGAACGAGGCCAACAAGCCGGGCGCGCAATTCATTCAGCGACGGCATCGAGGCGAGTGCCTTGATCCCATCGGCATTCAGAATGAGCGAACCCATCGCACCGCCAACAATTTCCAACTTGTCGTTGGTCTTGGCGAATTCGACGGTGATCTTTGCTGCGGCTACCGGATCGACCGAAGTCGCCAGAGCCACAGGACCGGTGAGCAGTTCACCAATCCCGGCATAGTTCGTGTCTACGATGGCCAGCTTGGCAAGAGAGTTCTTGGAAACCTTGAACGATGCGCCAGCGTCCCGCATCTTCACGCGCAAGGCCGTGGTCTGAGCCACGGTCATGCCGAGGTTGCGGGTGATGACCACCACGCCGACCTCGTTGAAGACTGCGTTGAGCGAAGCGACCGAATCGGCTTTCTGCGAACGATCCATGCCTTACTCCTTCACAATGGCTGCATGAGAGACCCATGCAACCGGCTACATTGTCCCGCACGCTTGCGCGCTTGGGGCGAGTCCATTGATGGGGAAGGAGCTGCACCAGAAGTGCGAAGCACCGAACTCACGAGGTAAGTTGCGGGCCGTGGGGCCGAAGCCCCGAAATCTCTGTCCCCGCCTAGGCTGGAAATTAAGAGGGAAACCCTCACCAACTGTCTCGGACGGATGATCGGCGCAGACGAATCCATACCGGTCAGGCGCTGCCAATAGCAGGCGATCGCCCAGAGTCAAGAAATCCAGCCCACACAAGCTGGGCAATCGCATATGAAGACAGAAAATTGTTTCGCGCAGAGACCGCCGAGGTAGCAAAGACCGCAATGAGAGTTTTCTGGGGGGCGAAGCTCTTCATTCATTTGAACTTCTCAGAAGTTGAAAAAAGATATCCTGCGGAGCAGCAACATCTTTGCGTCCTCTGCTACCTCGGCGGTCTCTGCGCGAACCCAAAAAAGTTCACAGGCGATTGCCCCGCCCCACAAGGTCGTCTCCTCGGCCCATTCCGCTAACAGGATGTTAACCCTGTTCTGCGATTTCAGGCCCGGTGAATTCATGTAGCGGGGATCAGATGACAGCAACTCTTGACACCACAGGAACTCTGGCAGCCAAGCCAGTGTCATGGCTCCGCCCTGCGGTGGCTGACCGGCTTGAACAGGTGGTGATCGTGGTGCTGTGGGCTTACCTTGCCTATCGCATCAATTTTTCCGGCAATCCCTACGCCTGGCTGCTGCTGATCTCGGAATCGACGATCGCCTTTTTCACGCTGATCCGCCGCCCGACTGAAAAGCTGTCAATGCGGCTGGGAGACTGGCTGCTGGCGATGACCGCCACCAGCGCCGGCTTGCTGATCGTGCCGGGCGTGGTGCTGGTACCGGCTTTGATACCGCTGGGGCTGGGACTGATGATCTTTGGCAGCCTGTTCCAGATCTGGGCCAAGCTGACGCTGCGCCGCAGCTTCGGCGTCGCTCCGGCCAATCGCGGGGTGAAGATTTCCGGGCCTTATCGCTTTGTCCGCCACCCGATGTATGCCGGCTATCTGGTGATCCACCTGTCAGTGATGATCCTGATGTTCATGCCGATCAATGTGGTGATCTATATCATCGGCTGGTGGGCGCAGATCCTGCGGCTGAAAGCCGAAGAGCGGGTGCTGAGCGAGGATCCGGCCTATCGTGCCTATCTGGAACAGGTCCGCTGGCGGCTGATCCCGGGGGTTTATTGAGTTGATTGCATGGATTGGTCACGCCTTCGCGTGATCTTGCGCGGCACTGGCGGGCGAGCAAGTACTCTGCCCTATTCCGCCCTATTCGGCGTCGTAACCCAGCAAGTCACCCGGCTGGCAACCCAGCACCTGGCAGATCGATTCCAGCGTTGAAAAGCGGATCGCCTTGGCCTTGCCGGTCTTGAGGATCGAGAGGTTGGCAAGGGTGATGTCCACCCGTTCGGCAAGTTCGGTCAGGGTCATGCGGCGCTGGTAAAGCAGATCATCGAGCTTGACGTTGATTGCCATCACACGGTCCCTTCCAGCTCTTCGCGCATGGCTGCGCCTTCGCGGAAAACCCGTGAAAGGAGGAACAGGATCACCGCCAGCAGCACACCGCCAAGCGAAAACCCGAAGTCCGCAGTCGCATGGCGGAACATGCCGGCCATCCAGTGGCCGATGGCCCCGGCGGGAATCGAGATCACCTCGATGCCAACGGTGATCCAGCCCATTCGCGACAGCCGGGCCGAATTGATCGGGATGAAGGCGTTGCCTTCGCCAACAGAGTCAACGATGCGGCGCATCTCGCGCAGAAACAGAAAGGCCAGAACCGCCATGGCAATGATCAGGCCAAGAATCGACACGATCCCGATGATCATGTCGTCATCAACCACGCGCGTTGTGTGTTCGGCGATGGATACCAGTACCCGGTCCTTGAAGATCAGCGTCAGCGGCACAGCCGCCAGCACGGCGGCGCCAAGCAGACCGACCAGCCCCATGATCAGGGTCAGCAGCAGCCGTGCCGAGATCAGCAATGGGTCACGAGGTCTGATCGACATGGGTTTGCTCCCGGTTGGCGCACCAAAGGCAAGCGCGCTCTTCAGCTTATAGCGTGACAGGCGCCAAAGTGGCCAGCCACAGGATCTGGGCGAGTTGCAGCGACACGGCAATTGCAACGGCGCGCGTGAGGATCGGGCTCATCTGGCGGGACTCCAGCAAGGAGGAGAGGGCGGGCAGGTTCACAGCGCGGTGGGAGCCAGCGTAGCCATCCACAGCAGGTTGGCGACGCTGAGCGCAAGGAAAGCAGCGACGGTGCGGGGCAGGTAAGCAGTCATTGGTTGTTCTCCGATATGGTCAATATCGATAATCAATATGTCGAGTCGCGCATATTGTCAAACGATAATATCGAATAACGATAATCAACGCATTGTTTATCGGAAACACGCCTGCCTTGGACTGAATTGGCGCGGAATTTGGCCGATCCGGGGCCATCTGCCGTTTGACACTGTGCCCCCTCCTCCCTATAGGCCCGCCTCGCCCTAGCTTCGAGCAAGGCGGTCCATGCGCGGTGGGCCTGCCCAGGAAGGAAGCATCCGGGTTTTCATGCGACGCGAGATCTGGCTGCGGGCCATGGCTCCCCAATAGGGAAGCCGTGTGCCATGTGGCCATGTTGCGTCGCGTCGAATCCACCCCGCGCACCGCGATTTCCCGCCGGTTTTTCCGGCATCAGCCCCGCCGGATTGCTCCGGCAAAAGCAGAGCGAAAGAGGCAAGACCCCTCATGGCGACCAAAGCCCAAACCCCAGGCCGCGCTTCGGCGAAGAAGCGCATCCGCAAGATCTTCGGCGACATCCACGAAGTGGTGCAGATGCCGAATCTGATCGAGGTTCAGCGCGAATCCTATGAACAGTTCCTGCGGTCTGACCCTTCGACCGGTTATATTTCGGGCCTCGAAAAGACTCTGCGCTCGGTCTTTCCGATCCGCGACTTCGCCGGCACCAGCGAGCTGGACTTTGTCCACTATGTGCTCGAAGACCCGAAGTATGATGTGACCGAATGCCGCCAGCGCGGCATCACTTATGCCGCGCCGATGAAGGTTACGCTGCGCCTGATCGTGTTTGAAGTCGATGCTGAAACCGAAACCCGTTCGGTGCTCGATATCAAGGAGCAGGACGTCTATATGGGCGACATGCCGCTCATGACCGAGAACGGCACCTTCTTCATCAACGGCACCGAGCGTGTCATCGTCAGCCAGATGCACCGTTCTCCGGGCGTATTGTTCGACCACGATCGCGGCAAGACGCATTCATCGGGCAAGTTCCTGTTCGCCGCCCGCGTCATTCCTTACCGTGGTTCGTGGCTCGATTTCGAATTCGACGCCAAGGACATCGTCAATGTGCGTATCGACCGCAAGCGCAAGCTGCCGGTCACCGCGCTGCTCCATGCGCTCGGCCTCAATGACGAGGAAATCCTCAATCACTTCTATGCCACAGTCTCATGGGATCGCGGTCAAGGCGGCTGGCGTGTGCCTTTCGCCGTCGAGCAATGGCGTGGGTCCAAGCCGACCTTTGATATCGTCGATGCCAAATCGGGCGAAGTGATCTTCCCCGCCGGCACCAAGATCAGCCCGCGCGCCGCCAACAAGGCGGATAAGGACGGGCTCAAGCAGCTGCTGATCCCGACCGAGGAAATCTTCGGTCGCTATGCTGCGCACGATCTGATCGACGAAAAGACCGGCCGCATCTACATCGAAGCCGGTGACGAGGTCTCGCCAGAGAACCTTGACGCGCTCGACAAGGCCGGGATCGACCAGCTGCAGCTGCTCGACATCGACCATATCTCCACCGGTCCGTGGATCCGCAACACGCTGAAGGCTGACAAGTCGCCTGACCGCGATCATGCGCTTGCCGATATCTATCGCGTCATGCGCCCCGGCGAACCGCCGACGCGCGAAACCGCTGAATCGCTGTTCGAAGGCCTGTTCTTCGATGCTGACCGCTATGACCTTTCGGCGGTGGGCCGCGTCAAGCTCAACATGCGCCTCGCGCTCGATGCCGATGACAGCATCACCACGCTGCGCAACGAGGATATCCTCGCGGTGGTCAAGGAACTGGTCGACCTCAAGGACGGCAAGGGCGAAGTCGATGATATCGACAACCTCGGCAACCGCCGGGTGCGTTCGGTCGGCGAGCTGCTCGAAAACCAGTACCGCGTCGGCCTGCTGCGCATGGAACGCGCGGTGAAAGAACGCATGAGCTCGGTGGATGTCTCCACCGTCATGCCCAACGACCTGATCAACGCCAAGCCAGCGGTTGCCGCAGTGCGCGAGTTCTTCGGCTCCAGCCAGCTCTCGCAGTTCATGGATCAGACCAACCCGCTTTCGGAAGTCACCCACAAGCGCCGGGTTTCAGCGCTCGGACCAGGTGGTCTGACCCGCGAGCGCGCCGGCTTCGAAGTCCGCGACGTTCACCCGACCCATTATGGCCGCATCTGCCCGATTGAAACGCCCGAAGGCCCGAACATCGGCCTGATCAACTCGCTGTCCACGTTTGCCCGCGTCAACAAGTATGGCTTCATCGAAACGCCCTATCGCAAGGTGATCGACGGCAAGGTGACCAGCGATGTCCGTTACCTCTCCGCCATGGAAGAGCAGAAGCATGTCGTGGCGCAGGCCTCGGCCGAACTCAACGCCGATGGCAGCTTTGTCGAAGAACTGATTTCGGCGCGCGACAGCGGCGAATTCGTCATGGCCCCGCGTGATACGGTGACGCTGATGGACGTTTCCCCCAAGCAGCTGGTTTCGGTCGCCGCCTCGCTTATTCCGTTCCTCGAAAACGATGACGCCAACCGCGCCCTGATGGGCTCGAACATGCAGCGCCAGGCGGTGCCGCTGGTTCAGGCCGAGGCACCGTTTGTCGGCACCGGCATGGAAGAGACTGTTGCGCGCGATTCGGGCGCGGCGATCTCTGCCCTGCGCGGCGGCATTGTCGATCAGGTCGACGCCACCCGCATCGTCATCCGCGCGAGCGGCGATATCGATGCCGGCAAATCCGGGGTTGATATCTACACGCTGCAAAAGTTCCAGCGTTCGAACCAGAACACCTGCATCAACCAGCGCCCGCTGGTGAAGGTCGGCGAAGTGATCAACACCGGCGATATCATCGCTGATGGTCCTTCGACCGAACTGGGCGAACTGGCACTGGGCCGTAACAGCCTCGTCGCCTTCATGCCGTGGAATGGCTACAACTACGAAGATTCGATCCTGATCAGCGAACGCATCGTCAAGGACGATGTCTTCACCTCGATCCACATCGAGGAATTCGAAGTCATGGCCCGCGATACCAAGCTTGGGCCAGAAGACATCACCCGCGACATTCCCAACGTCGGTGAGGAAGCTCTGCGCAGCCTCGACGAGGCGGGCATCGTCTATATCGGCGCCGAAGTGCATCCGGGCGACATTCTGGTCGGCAAGATCACCCCCAAGGGTGAAAGCCCGATGACCCCGGAAGAAAAGCTGCTGCGCGCCATCTTCGGCGAAAAGGCATCGGACGTGCGTGATACCTCGCTGCGTCTGCCGCCGGGCGTTGCCGGCACCGTTGTCGAAGTTCGCGTGTTCAACCGCCACGGTATCGAGATCGATGACCGTACCCGCGCCATCCAGAACGAGGAAATCGAACGCCTCGCCAAGGATCGCGAAGACGAACGCGGCATCCTCAACCGGGCAACTTTCAATCGTCTGCGCGACATGCTGCTTGGCCAGGTGGTCGCTTCGGGTCCCAAGGGCATCAAAAAGGGTGCCGATATCGACGAGGCCTTGCTGGCTGAGGCCGAGCGTCACGAATGGTGGAAGTTCACCGTCGCCGATGACAAGGTTCAGGGCCATCTCGAAGCGGTAAAAACCCAGTATGACGAGACCGTCAAACTGATCAGTGAGAAGTTTGAGGATCGCAAGGAAAAGCTGGAGCGCGGCGACGAGCTGGCACCAGGTGTGCTCAAGATGGTCAAGGTTTTCGTCGCGGTGAAGCGCAAGCTGCAGCCGGGCGACAAGATGGCCGGGCGCCACGGCAACAAGGGTGTGATTTCGCGCATCCTGCCGTGCGAGGACATGCCTTTCCTCGAAGACGGCACCCACGTCGATATCGTGCTCAATCCGCTGGGCGTGCCGAGCCGCATGAACGTCGGGCAGATCTTCGAAACCCACCTGGGCTGGGCCGCGCGCGGCCTTGGCCAGCAGATCACGGCTGCGCTGGAAGAATGGCGCCACGCCAATCCCAACCCCGAGGCGGCAGCCCCGCCAACCGCACTGGTTGACAAGCTGAAGGACATCTACGGCGAGAACTATCACGCCGAGATCGATGCCCGCACGGTGCCCGAAATCGTCGAAATGTCCGAGCTGCTGAAAAACGGCGTGCCGATGGGCACTCCGGTGTTCGACGGCGCGCGCGAGGCTGACGTTTCGGCCATGCTCGCCAAGGCCGGGCTCGATACTTCGGGTCAGGTCACGCTGTTTGACGGCCGCACCGGTGACGCTTTCGACCGCAAGGTGACTGTCGGCTACATCTACATGCTCAAGCTGCATCACCTTGTTGACGACAAGATCCACGCGCGTTCGATCGGGCCGTACAGCCTGGTCACCCAGCAGCCGCTGGGCGGTAAGGCGCAGTTCGGCGGGCAGCGTTTCGGCGAAATGGAGGTCTGGGCACTCCAGGCTTACGGCGCTGCCTATACCTTGCAGGAAATGCTGACGGTGAAGTCCGATGACGTGGTCGGGCGTACCAAGGTTTACGAAGCCATCGTCAAGGGTGACGATACTTTCGAGGCCGGCATTCCTGAAAGCTTCAACGTGCTCGTCAAGGAAATGCGCAGCCTCGGCCTTAACGTCGAGCTGTCGTCGATCGCCCCGACTGATGATGACGACGATTGGGCTGTGGCGGCGGAGTAAGTGAAAAAGGGCGGCCTGATAGCCACCCTCCCGCACCACCCCCGCCTTTGAGAATTCACCCTGTTGAGGGACTGAAATTATGAACGACCTGACCAAATTCACTAACCAGATCGCCAAGCCGGAAACCTTCGACCAGATCCAGATCGGTCTGGCGTCGCCCGAGCGTATCCGCTCGTGGTCCTTCGGCGAGATCAAGAAGCCGGAAACCATCAACTACCGCACGTTCAAGCCCGAGCGTGACGGGCTGTTCTGCGCCCGCATCTTCGGTCCGGTGAAGGATTACGAATGCCTGTGCGGCAAGTACAAGCGGATGAAGTACAAGGGCGTCGTCTGCGAAAAGTGCGGCGTTGAAGTTACCGTCAC
>JANOYZ010000164.1:0-19814 GCA_031429135.1 Novosphingobium sp.
GTTTGGTGAATTGATGCATTAATAACATCCGCTCAGGCTGAGCCTGTCGAAGCCCGTGCGCTGACTCGGGTTTACTCCCCCCGCCACTCCGGCTTGCGTTTCTCGGAGAAAGCGCGCGGGCCTTCCTGCGCGTCTTCGGAATTATAGCACTTTTCATGCGCGGCCTTTGCAGCCTCAAGCGCATCGGCGCGCCCCATTTCGGTGGCGAGCATCACCGTCTCGCGCGCGGCCTTGACCGAGAGCGGCGCGCCTTCGAGGACTTCACGGGCCAGTTCCAGCGCCGCGTCCATCAGCATGCCAGGTTCGGCGAGACGGTTGACGAGACCGATCTCATAGGCGCGCTCGGCCGTGATCGGCTTGCCGGTAAGCACGATCTCCATGAAGATGCGCTGCGGGATCATGTGGATCAGCGGTGCGGCCCAGGGGCTGCCACGCCCGACCTTGACCTCGGTGATGGCGAATTTGGCAGCTGTGCTGGCAACGCACAGGTCGCAGGCTTGAGCGATCATCCAGCCGCCGGCGAAAGCCACGCCGTTTACCGCCGCGATGGTAGGCTTGGACAATGTGATGTTCTCGTAAGGCACCGGGAACATATCGCGCTGCGGCACCTTCAGCTGGCGCTCGACCATTTCCTTGAGATCACCGCCGGCACAAAACGCCTTTTCGCCGCTGCCAGTGAGGATCGCGATGCGCAGTGCCGGATCATTCTCGAAGCGGTCCCACGCCGCGAACAGGCCTTGCCGCACTTCAAGGCTCAGGCAATTGCGCTGCTCGGGCCGGTTGATGGTGATGATGGCGATGCCGTCAGGACGGGCATCGAACAGCACGGCGTCAGTCATGGTCAGAAGCCCCTTGTCTGGATGGTGTGCGCGGCGCGGGCCAGTTCTTCCTGAAAGTCCGGGTGAGCGATCTTGATCAGGCGGCGGCTGCGCTCGGCGAGTGATTGTCCCTTGAGCTCCGCCGCGCCGAATTCGGTGACGATAACATCAACCTCGGTCCGCGCGGTGGTGACCGGGCCGCACAGGCTGGGGACGATCTTGGACAGGGTGCCCCCTTTGGCCGTTGCCGCCAGCACGATCAGCGATGCGCCTCCGGGCGATCGCGCACCGGCACGGATGAAATCAACCTGACCGCCGGTGCCGCCAAGATATGCAGCGCCGGTCTGCTCGGCATTGACCTGTCCGGTGAGATCAACCTCAATCGCCGAGTTGATCGAGACCAGCCGCGAAAGCTGTCCCAGTACCGCCGCATCGTGGGTATAACTGGTCGGGGTCATGCGCATCGCCGGGTTGCGGTGTGCCCAGTTATAGAGCCGCTTGGTGCCGATGAGTGCCCCGTTGATCGACACACCAGCATCGATTTCCTTGCGGGCATTGGTAATCACCCCGGCCTCGACCAGATCGACCAGACCGTCACCCAGCATTCCCGAATGGACGCCCAGATCCTTGCGATCATGCAACTGACGCAGAATGGCATCGGGCACAGCGCCGACGCCGGTCTGGATGACGCTGCCATCGCCGATATAGTGGGCGCAGTGGTGGGCAATCGCCTCGTCGGTCTCACCGGTTTTTGCCGAAGCCACTTCCATTGGCGCGCGATTGACATGAACTGCCACGTCGATGGCGCTGGCCGGGATCATCTCGCCAAAAGTGAAGGGCACCGCCTCGTTGACTTCGGCGATCACCAGCCGCGCCTTGTCCACCGCCGCGCGGACATAGTCGCTGATCAGGCCGCAGGAATGGTTGCCATGCTCGTCCGCCGGGCTGACCTGGATCATCGCCACGTCGCAGCGGATAATCCCCGCCGTAATCAGCGGACCGACCTGGCTGACGTGGACCGGAATGACATCAAGCGCGCCAGCTTTGGTCATGACACGCAGCGCGCCGATGGCCCCCATGCTGGAAAGGCGGAAACTGGCTGCTGTCTCCGGCGTGAACAGCCCGGAAAAGCTGGTGGCGATGAAAGCCGAGAGATTGCCGATATCGGCACCCTGCGCAATCAGCGCGTCGATGAGTGTTGACGGCTCACCGCAGGCCTGCCCCAGTACCACATGATCGCCGGGTTTAAGGAACTGGCGAAGATCAAGCCTCTCAGCAGTCAGGCGAACCGTCATGCCCGTCCTGCCAGCTTGAGCAAGGCTTGCGCGCGCGACAAGTATGGCCGGTCAAGCATTGCACCTTTCCAGCCGATCGCGCCGACACCGGGATTGGCGGCGAAAACATCGACCACTTCCTGCGCTTCGGCGATTTCCGCCTCACTGGGGGTGAAGGCGGCGTTGATCACATCGACCTGCGCCGGGTGGATCGCCATCATTCCTTTGAAGCCCTGACGGCGCACGCCCTCCGCGCGTTGCTTGAGCGCCTCCAGATCCTTGTAATCGGCCGAGATCGTTTCAATGGCGGTGACGCCAGCCGTCGCCGCACCGAGCACCGTCAGACTGCGGGCCAGTTCATAGGTGAAGTTGTAGGAGCCATCGGGATTCCGGTTGGAACTGGCACCGATAGAATCCGCCAGATCCTCCGCCCCCCAAGTCAGCGCCACAACCCGCGGCGCGCCCTTGTAGTCACCGGTGTGGAACATGGCTTCGGCGGTTTCGGTGATCAGCACGATCACCGGGGTCGAGCCTTCCGCGATGCCGTTTGCCACTTCGAGCGCCGAAAGGCAGTGGTCAAGCTTTTCCACGTCGGCGCGGCCATAGACCTTGGGCAGCATGATGCCGCCGGGATTGGCCGGCATGATCGCCGCCAGATCGCCCAGTGTATAGGGGCCATCGAAAGGATTGATCCGCACCCACAAGCGATGGCGCTGCGCCGGATTGGCCTGCAAGAAATCATGCACCATACCGCGCGCAGCCGCCTTGCTTTCGGGCGCGACGGCGTCTTCGAGATCGATCAGCACGATGTCAGCCGTGCCGTCCATCGCCTTGTTCATCTTCTTTTCGCTGTCACCCGGCGCGAACAGCCATGAGCGGGCGGAGATGGGGGGGTGTTGCATTCTGTTTGTCCTCAACTCTTCGTCATTGCGAGCCCTTCGGCTGCCTTGCAGGCGCTCGGGATAAACTTCCGCTTAGCGGAAGCGAAGCAATCCAGTGCCCCGCGTGCAACTCTGGATTGCTTCGTCGCTGCGCTCCTCGCAATGACGAAGCAATATGACTCAATACGATTTTGGCAACTCCAGCACCCGTTCGGCGATGAAGTTCATGATCTGGTGCTGGCTGACCGGGGCGATGCGGGGGATCAGCACTTCGCGCAAGTAACGCTCGACGTGATACTCCTGTGCATAGCCCATACCGCCCATTGACATCATCGCGGTGGAGCAAGCTTCGAAACCGGCCTCGGCAGCGAGGTATTTGGCCGTGTTAGCCTCAACCCCGCAGTCCAGCCCCTTGTCGAACAGGACGGCGGCTTTCATCACCATCAGGCTGGCGGCCTCGACCTGCATCCACGCTTTGGCAAGCGGATGCTGGATGCCCTGATTCTGGCCAATCGGCCGGCCGAAAACAATGCGTTCCTGGGCATATTTCGACGCCCGCTTGATCGCCACACGGCCAAGGCCAGTGGCCTCTGCGCCGAGCAGCACACGCTCCGGGTTGAGGCCCTGCAGCAGGATCTTGAAGCCCTGTCCCTCGGCACCGATGCGGTCTTCCTCGGGCACGAACATATCGGTGATGAACAGCATGTTCGAGCCGACCGCATGGCGGCCCATTTTGGGGATGATCCGCGCCTCGACCTGTGAACGGTCTATTTTGGTGTAGAACAGCGTCAGTCCATCGGTTTTCTTCTTCACATCCTCCAGCGCCGTAGTGCGCGCGATGATCAGCATGGTATCGGCGACGTGGGCGTTGGTGATCCAGATCTTCTCACCATTCAGCAGATAGCCGCCATCGACCTTGGTGGCGCGGGTCTTGAGGCTGGTGGTATCCAGCCCGGTATTTGGCTCGGTCACGGCAAAGCACATCTTCTGCTCGCCCGAGATGATCGGCGGTATCATGCGTTGCTGCTGTTCCTCAGTGCCGAACAGATGCACCGGCTCCAGACCGAACACCGGGCCGTGGATGGCCGAGGCTGCCGTCATGCCGCCGCCGCTCTCGGCCACCGCCTGCATCATGATCGCCGCCTCGGTGATGCCAAGCCCTGCGCCGCCGACTGCTTCGGGCATGGCGATGCCCAGCCAGCCCGCCTCGGCCATGGCCTTGTGAAACTCCACCGGCCATTCGCCGCTGCGATCATGTTCAAGCCAGTATTCGTCGGGGAAGGGCGAGCAGTGCTTGAGCACGGCTTCGCGAATGTTCTGCTGGTCTTCGGTAAGCGCGAAATCCACGGGACAGGCTCCTGATTACTGCTGTGGTGGGTAGCAGCGCGCCAGCGGCGTCACAACCGTCGCTGGCACCCATATCGGCGTGGCGAAGGTTCGCCCCATGGATTTTGCCGCCCGCATGGTCTAGCCGCAGTGTGTAACCAAGGAATAGCAATGACTGAACAAACCCAGCGCCAAGGCCCGCTTGCCGGTATCCGCGTTGTCGATCTCACTACGATGGTCTTCGGGCCTTATGCAACGCAGGTCATGGCTGACATGGGTGCCGAGGTGATCAAGATCGAGCCGCCCGGGGGCGACAATACGCGCTTCATCAATAGCGGTACCGCGCCGGGGCTGGGCGGGGTGTTCGTCAATGTCAATCGCGGCAAGAAAAGCGTCGTGCTCGATCTGCGTGAGGAAGCGGGCAAGGAGGCGCTGCGCCGCCTGATCGAGCATGGCGATGTCTTTATCCACTCGATGCGCGGCAAGGCGATCGGCAAGCTGGGGTTTGACTATGCGGCGGTGAAAGCGATCAATCCGCGCATTATCTACACCAATTGCTACGGCTATTCGCGGCGCGGCCCCGATGGTGACAAGCCGGCCTATGACGATACCATTCAGGCTGAATGCGGCATTCCTTACCTTCAGGAACTGATGACCGGACGGCCCGATTTTGCCGCCACGATCATCGCTGACAAGGTCGCCGGGCTGACCGGGCTCTACGCCACGATGATGGCGCTGTTCCACCGCGAACGCACGGGTGAAGGCCAGGAAGTTGAGGTCGGCATGTTCGAGACCATGGCCAGTTTCATGCTGGTCGAACATGCATCGGGAATGATCTTCGATCCGCCGATCGGCCCGGCCCATTACCACCGCGTGGTCGCGCCCAACCGCAAACCCTACAAGACCAAGGACAGCTATGTTGCCGCGCTGGTCTATAATGACAAGCACTGGCGCGCCTTTATCGATGCGGTGAAGCCAGAATGGGCAACGCCCGATCTCGACAAGCTGGAGGGCCGAGCCCGGCAAATCGAACGGGTTTACAGCCTGCTGGGCGAAACCTTCGCCACGCGCACCACGCAGGAATGGCTCGATCTGCTGGGCGAACTGCACATTCCGGCCTCAAAAATCAATTCCACCGATGATCTGTTCGATAACGAACACCTCAACGCCATCGGTTTTTTTGAGGAGGTCGATTCCGATTACGGCAAGCTGCGTTTTCCCGGCGTTCCGACATGGTTTTCGGCCAGTCCCGGCAAGGTGCATGGTCCCGCGCCAGCGTTGGGTGAGCATACTGACGAGGTATTGGGGGAACTGGGGCTCTAAGCCCGCCCGGTCTGGCTGGATAGCAGCGCCGGATCGATCCCTTCGGCGCGCCAGGCGGCGGTCCAGCGTTTTTCGGCGGGCGTGTCCCACAGCACCTCAGGGTGGCAGGCGGCGGCATACCAGCCGTGGTGGCGCATTTCATTGTCAAGCTGCCCGCTGGCCCAGCCGGCAAAGCCCAGTGCGATCAGCCAGCGTGTCGGCCCTTCGCCCGCCGCAATCGCACGCAGCACTTCGAGCGAGGCCGAGACCAGCCCGAGGGGACCGGCATCAAGGGTCGCTTCCTCGCGCCAGTCATCGCTGTGCAGCACGAACCCGCGCCCCGGCTCGACCGGCCCGCCCTCATGCACCCCGCAATCGGGAGCCACACCAGGGTCGATATCCAGTTCGGTGAGAATTTCGTGAAAGCGCACACCTTGGCGATAATGGCCGATGCCGATGCCGAAAGCACCGTTCTCGTCATGCCGGATCAGCGCGATCACCGCATGATCAAAGCGCGGATCGCCCATGCCCGGCATGGCGAGCAGCATCCTTCCGTCGAGATATTCGCCCTGAGTCATCGCTGCGCAGGCTAGGACAGTCGCGCATGAAAGAAAACTGTCTCGGGTCGCCTCAGACAAATGCCGGCATCACCTTGTCGGCAAAAAGCTGCGCATAGGCCTGAAAACGTGGCACCGGCAGACCCGGCGGGCGCATGAACATCAGATGCTCCAGCGCCGGGTGATCGGATTGCATCGTGCGATAGCGCGCCACGGCGGCCTCTGGCGTGAAAATTTGCAGAATACCGCTGGCCTTGAAGGCATCAAGACTCATCTCTGAAAGCACGGAATCTGCCATGCCGATCGCATTGTCTTCCGCGATGAACGCGCCGTAAGTGTTGTTCACATGGTGATAAAACGGCGCGAGTTCCTCCATCGCCTCATCAGGATTGTCAGCCACCACTTCGAACAGCGCCGGTGCCAGAATCCGCGCCTGCGCCGGATTACGGCCCAGCTCCACCAGCTTGGCCAGATAGGTATGGGAAACATCCGCATTACCGAAATAGCCGTCGGCATATTTCGCCACGCGGGCCAGCGCCTTTTCGGCAAAGCCACCGATATGCATGGGGACACGCCCGCGCGGCGCAGGCGGCATCAGCTTTGCGTTTTCCAGGGTGAAGTGCTGGCCGGCAAAGTTCACCGTCTCTCCCGCCCACAGCGCCTGAACGATCTGGAGAAATTCGTCGAACCGCGCACCGCGCTTGGTGAAATCAAGGCCATAGGCTTCGTATTCGCGGCGGCGATAGCCGATGGCGAGCGCCATTTCGGCGCGTCCGCCCGAGATCAGATCGAGCACCACGCAGTCCTCGGCAAAACGCATCGGGTGATACAGCGGGGCGAGCGCAATGGCCGAACCCAGGCGGATTTTCTGGGTGCGCGCGGCAATCGCGGCCAGCGCCATCAGCGGCGAGGTGACATAACCATCGGACGCCAGGTGGTGTTCAGGCACCCAGACCGCATCAAACCCCGCCTGCTCGGTCCAGGCAGCGAGATTTATGGTTTCCTGATAAAGCTCACACCAATCGCGCTGCCACTGGGCTGGATTGCGAAAGTCGAACAGGTAACCGAAGGTCAGGTGGGTGGTCATGCTGCGCTCCTCTTGTGCTCGTTCTTGGCAATTGCGGCCCCCAAGTCCAACGATAACGCCGAACAGCTGCATCGCTGTGGGGATAGAGCAAAAACAGCACTGCCAAGTCGGCGCATAGCCGCTAGATTGCTGAAATGAGCAGGCACGAGGACCGAGCATGACCGAAATGGGCAAGATCGTTGAAGCCGCCGAGGAGCTGGAAGCGCCCGTTACCATCGGTGCCGATGCCTATATCAGCGTGGACTATGCCCGCGCCGAGCGTGACTTGCTGTTCCGCAAGACCTGGTTGCAGGCGGGCCGCATGGAAGATCTGCCCGAGATCGGCAGCTTCATCACCTTTGATCTGCTCGAAGATGCGATCCTCGTCGTGCGCACCGGCGCGGACGAGGTTAAGGCCTACTGGAACGTCTGTCCGCATCGCGGCCGCCGTCTGCTTGATACGCCTGCTGGCCAGCGCAATGCGCGGGGGCGCAAGCTGAACTTCGTCTGCGGCTTTCACGGCTGGACTTTCAACCACTCCGGGGCCTGCACCCATGTTCCGGAACGCGAGCACTGGCAGGGCCAGCTTGATGACGAGAACACCCGCCTTGGCCCGGTACAATGCGATACCTGGGGAGGCTGGGTGTGGATCAACATGGATCCAGAGGCCGGTTCGTTGCGCGACTATCTTGAGCCTGCTGCCTCGCTGCTCGATCCCTATCAGCTGCAGAACATGCGCTATCGCTGGCGCAAATGGGTTAAGTTCGATTGCAACTGGAAGGTGGCGCTCGAAGCCTTCAACGAGACCTATCATGTGCCGGGAACCCACCCCGAATTCATGGCTTTCGGCGATTTCCCCGGCTGGGCACATAACCACGGGCTGCACAGCAATATCGGCTATGATGCGCCAAAAAACATGGAAGAAAACGCGGGCAAACTGCGCGTCGGCACCGGTGACGATGCGCGCATTTCCACCGCGCAGATGCAGAATTACACCTGGAAAGCGGCCAATACCAACACCACGCAGACCATGGTCGATGTCGCCAATGCGCTGGTTGATGAACTGCCCGAAGGTACGCCGCCCGCCGAAGTGCTCGGCTACTGGATCCAGCGCAGCCGCGAGATTGATGCGGCGCGCGGGGTGATCTGGCCGGTGGTGCCATCATCGCACACGGCGGTGGCGGGGACGGCATGGCAGATCTTCCCCAATTTCCAGATCGGCCACGCGGTCAACAACATGCTGTGCTATATGGCGCGGCCGGTGCCGGGCAATCCCGACCAGTGCTATTTTGAAGCCGCCGTGTTCGAGCTTTACCCCGAAGACTGCGCGCCTGAGACCGACTGGGAATATACCGAGCCTGCTGACTGGCCGCCGGTGCTCCAGCAGGACTTTGCCAATATGGCCGCTGTCCAGCAGGGCATGAAAAGCGGCGGTTTTCGCGGCACCCAGCCCAACCCCTACCGCGAACGGGCGATTCCCAGCCTGCATATGAATCTGGCGAAGTTCATGGGAACGGGCGCACCGCACAGGCTGAAGGGATAATTGCTCCCCCGACAGGGGAGGAATGTGTAGAGGCGCAGCATGTTTCGCCGTCTGGCCATGATTCCCGCGCTGATTGCCACGCCCGTTGTGGCTGAGGATCAACCGATTCTCGTCACGGCACCGCAGAATTCGGCGCGGTCTCCCGTCACCGTCACTTCCCGCACACTGCACGAAATGCGCTCTTCCGCCGCATCGGGCCGCATCGAGGATGTGCTGGCCAATATCGCCGGGCTCCAGCAGTTCCGCCGCTCGGACAGCCGCTCGGCCAATCCGACGGCGCAGGGGCTGACCCTGCGCGCTTTGGGTGGCAATGCCTCAAGCCGCACCGTGGTGCTGCTCGATGGCGTGCCGATGGCCGATCCGTTCTTCGGCTCGGTGCCGCTGACCGCGCTTTCACCCGAGCGGCTCAACCGCGTCAGCATTTCTCGCGGCAGTGTTCTTGAACCCGGAGCGGTGGCTGGAACGCTGGAACTGGCAAGCGCTGGGCCGGATGATCTGGGCCTGCTGGCCGTCTCGGCACTTGGCGATCAGCGCGGCGACAGCGAGGTCTCGGCGACACTCGCCCCGCGCCTTGGTGGTGGTTATGCCGTGCTTTCGGGTCGCTGGGATCGCGGCCCCGGCTTCTGGACCACGCCTGCGGCACAGCGCGTTCCTGCCAGCGCGCGCGCGCGCTATGAAAGCTGGTCGGCGGGTCTGCGCGCAGTTGCCCCGCTTTCCGCCGATGCCGAACTGCAATTTCGCGGGCTCGTTTACGACGATCACCGCACACTGCGCTTTGCTGGTGCCGATTCAGCATCGAGCGGGCAGGATGCTTCGCTCCGGCTGGTGACGAGCGGTGACTGGAAGGTGGACGCGCTTGCCTATGTGCAGGCGCGTGATTTTTCCAACGTGGTGATCAGCTCCACCACCTTCCGCAAGACGCTCGACCAGTATGGCACTCCGGCGACGGGGCTTGGCACCAAGCTGGAGCTGCGCCCGCCAGTGGGCGGCGGGCATGATCTGCGGTTCGGCCTGGGCTGGCGGCACGGGTCGGGCCGCACACAGGAACTGGCCTACAGCGGCGCGACGGGTGCGCTCACCGCGCGGCGGCAGGCAGGCGGCAGCCAGTCGGACCTTGGCTTCTATGTCCAGGATGACTGGACCACCGGCCCGCTGCTGATGGGTGTCGGCGCGCGGGCTGATCGCTGGAGCCAGACGCAAGGAAACTTCACCGAAACCAGCGCCGCCGGTGCCCTCACCACCGACAACCGCTTTGCTGATCGCTCGGGCTGGCAGGCAAGCCTGCGCGGCAACGCCCGGCTCAAACTGGGTGAAACGGTCGGGCTGCGGGCTGCGGGCTATTCCGCCATGCGGATGCCGACGCTGAATGAGCTTTACCGGCCTTTTACCGTATTCCCGGTGGTCACCCGTGCCAATGCGGCGCTGGCTAATGAAGCCCTGCGCGGATTTGAAGCCGGGATTGACTGGTCGCCGATATCGTCGATTTCACTCGGGCTAACCGCGTTCGACAACCGCGTGAATCACGCCATTGCCAATGTCACCATTGCAAGCAATTTGCGCGAGCGTCGCAATGTCGATGCAGTCCATTCGCGCGGGGTTGAATTGCAGGCGGCGGGGTGGCTGGGTGACATTCACCTGCGCGGCTCGCTGGCCTGGACCGACGCTGAGATGGTGGCGAGCGGTGCGTCTGCGGCACTGAATGGCAAGCGCCCGGCGCAGACCCCGCGCTTGTCAGCAAGCGGCAAGCTGAGCTGGATTCCCCGTCCGAACTGGGAACTGGCACTGTTGCTGCGCCACACCGGAGCGCAGTTCGAGGACGATCTGGAAACTGACCGCTTGCCCGCTGCAACCACGCTGTCGGCCTATGCGGAAATTCCACTGGTTCAGCATTTCGCGCTGGTGCTGCGCGCCGAAAACATCACCGATAGTCAGGTGATCACCCGCAATCAGGCGGGATCGATCGATCTGGGTGTCCCGCGCACGATCTGGGCGGGGGTGCGGGTCAACCTGCCATAACTATGGCGCAGCGGCACGGGCGCAACTGAGCCATAGCGGGCCGCAAGCGGCGCGGCATTGCCTGGGTCTTGAATCATGTCCCCCCAGATGCAAAGCCAAGGCATGTTCGCGCTGCCTCAATTCAGGTGACCGGTATGGAATTTGTCTACGGACTGCTCGCCTGTCTGGCCGCTATCTCTCACAATCCTGACACTGGCTCAGCTGCGCATGGTGCTCGGCAGGCGAAGCAGCCATGGGTCACCGAGCAGCAGGGGGCCGTCATCTATCATGACCGGCAGGCGCGCGAATGTGCGCTGACCCCGCCGGAAAACTTCACCCAGCCCCAGCTTTCGCCCGATGGCAAATGGGCGATTGAAGTGCCGGGCAGCGCCAATGACGAAAGCGATAAGTCTTTGCCGCGCTGGCTGAAGAATAATGGCGGCTGAGCGAATTGTGCCCTGAATTTACAATGCCGGTGGCAAGCTACAGGCGGAGGACTTGAAATGTGAACTCGCAGGGTCGGGGGTGGGTGAAGCTATAGCATGAGGCGCTTAATCTGAATCACATCATGCTATAAGAGTCTTTGTTTTCGCGCGATTTATTGCGGAAAACCGGTTCCCACTTTTTCGCATCGCGCTCTAACTTCGAGCTTCCGCGCTGGCGCGGCAAACCCCAGCCAAGCTCCTCCTCAAGCCTGTCCTGAACTTCCCGAAAGGTTATGGGTCGCAATCTAATGCCATCACGGATAGTCTAATTCGCAATCCACACACCGGGAATGGACCTGCTGCAATGACCATGACTGTCACCACATCGCGCCATGGCAACATTGGCGAAATACGTTTCGCCATGCCGCCCTTCAATTACGCCTCGCCCGAACTGCTGCGGCTGATCGCGGACGCGCTGGAACTCTTTGATGCCGAACCCCAGATCCGTTGCTCTGTGCTGACTGCGGAGGGCAAGAGTTTTTGTGCCGGGGCCGATCTGGCCGGTGATGATGCCATGGCAGGCGATGGCGGCATGGCCTCTATCGCCGGACTCTATGTTCAGGCAGAGCGGATATTCCGCCGCAGGAAGCCGATGGTGGCGGCGGTGCAGGGGGCGGCAATCGGCGCTGGTCTCGGCCTTGCACTGGCGGCTGATTTCCGGGTGATCGGCCCGGCTGCGCGCTTTTCTTGCAATTTCGTGCGGCTGGGCTTCCATCCCGGCTTTGGTCTGACGCAGACCATGCCGCGTTTGCTGGGCGCGCAGCGGGCCAACTGGATGATGCTTTCAGCCGAACGCGTGAAGCCTGATGATGCCATGGTCTGGGGCTTGGCCGACCGCCTGATCGCCGAGGGAGACGTGCGAGATGGTGCCTTGGCCATGGCACAGGAAATCGCAGAAAACGCCCCGCTGGCGCTGCTGGCAGTGCGCGAAACCGCGATTGGTTCGCTGGCCGACGATGTCGCCGCCGCGATGCGCCGCGAACATGCCGAGCAGACCAAGCTCAAGGCCACGGCTGACTATGCCGAAGGCGTCGCATCGGTGTTCGAGCGGCGTGATGCGGTGTTTTCCGGGCGGTAGTTATGACAAAGGCCTCTCCCGAAATCCGGAAGAGGCCTTTGTCCTTATCATTCAAACCTTCGCCTTATAGCATGGTGCGCTTAATCTGAACCACATCATGCTATAAGAGTCTTTGTTTTCGCGCGATTTTTTGCGAAAAACCGGAACCCACTTTTTCGCATCGCGCTCTAGCGCAGGCGGATCGGAATATAGGCGGCTGGCTGGCCGCGGCGTTGCACCCGCAGCAGCACTGCCGGCCGGCTGGACACGCGGGCTTCCTTGACCACGGCTTCGATTGCCGCGAGCGAGGTTGTCGGCCGGTTGTTGGCAGACAGGATAATGTCGCCACGCTGCAAGCCCTTGGCGCCGGCGTCGGAGGATTCATCCACCGCCGTTATTACCACGCCCAGAGTGCCATCAGGTGCACCCAGCTGCCGGGCGATCTGCGGGGTCAGCGGCACGGCGGCGATACCCAGCGCCTTTTCAATGACACCGCCGCCTTCTTTCTGCTTGCCGGTGCCAAACGGATCGTCCTGACCATTGCCTCCCGGCTGGCCGAAGTTCTGCTGCGCGAGCTCTTCCTCGCTCGGGCGCTTGCCGACCGTGGCGATCAGCGTCATGCGCTTGCCATCGCGCATCAGCTCGATCGGGATGCGGGATCCCGGAGCGGTATTGGCGACGAGGAAGGACAGGGTCTTGTCAGGCGTCACATCAGCGCCGCCGACCTTGAGCACCACGTCACCAGGCTGGATGCCCGCCGCCGCAGCGCCGCCGCTGGGCTGAACGCTTTGCACCAGCTCGCCGCGTTTGTGCGGCAGGCCCAGCGAATCGGCCACGTCTTCGGTGACCGGACCGATCGTAACACCCAGATAACCACGTTCGATCGCTACGCCTTTGATCAGCTTTTCCACGATGGGCGCGGCGGTTTCTGCCGGGATCGAGAAGCCGATACCGACGCTGCCGCCGGTGGGCGAGAAGATGGCATTGTTGATGCCGATCACCTGGCCCTTCATGTCAAACATCGGACCACCCGAATTGCCCCGGTTGATCGAGGCGTCGGTTTGCAGATAGCGATCATAGGCCGAGCCTGATCCGGTATTGCGATAGACCGCAGAGATGATCCCTGCCGTCACCGTGCCGCCAAGGCCAAATGGGTTGCCGATAGCGATCACCCAGTCACCAACCCGTGCATTGCGGCTGTCACCGAACTTGACGAAGGGCAAGGGCTTGGGGGCACTGATCTTGAGCACGGCCAGATCAGACTGGGCGTCCTTGCCGACCAGCTTGGCCGGATATTCAGTGCCATCGGGCATGGTGACAGTGATCGATTCGACCTGTCCCTGACCTTCAGCTGTGATGACGTGATTGTTGGTTACAACATAGCCATCGGCCGAAACGATGAAGCCCGAGCCGAGTGACTGCGCCTCACGCGTCTGGCCGCCGCCACCGCCGCCCGGGGCTCCACCGAACAGATCGCCAAAGGGGGTGCCGGCAAAGGGATTGGCGGCCACTTTGACCTTCTGGCGGGTGGCGATATTGACCACGGCTGGCTGCAACTGCTGCGTCAGATCGGCAAAGCTGCCCGGCGCGCCGGGTCGAGGCACCATCTGGTCGAGCTGTTGCGCATCATTCTGCGCTACCTGCGCGCCCGCAGGCAGGCCGGTGGTCATGGTGAGGGCCGCGCCGCCAAGCAGCAGCGCCGATGTCACTGAATAAGCATATCGCACGGGCTTCACGTCCTTTGTGTTCCTTCGCTCATGGTCCCCGAGGGGGATTCACCCTGTCGGGGATTAACGCAGATTGAATGGCAGGCCATTGTCATGAGGATGACAGGCATTGTCACTTGCCCTTGAACTGGCGCAGATAGTCGCTGTCAGGCGAGAGGATGATGGTGCTCTTTGACTGGGCCTTGGGATCACCGAAGGTTGTCAGATAACTCTGCATGGCGCGGAAAAAATCGTAAAACTGCGGATCCTTGCCAAAGCTCTCGGCATAGATCTGCGCCGATTGTGACTGCGCCTCGGCGCGGATGATCTGGGCTGCCTTCTGGCCCTGCGCGGTAATCGTCGTGGCTTCCTGATAACGCGCGGCTTGCATCCGGCTGAACGCGCTGTCGAGCGGAGTGCCTTCGGGCAGATCGGCGCGCTTGATCCGCACGTCGATAACTTGCGCGCCATATTCGCGCGCCTCGCGGTCAAGCCCGTCGCGGATATTGCGCATCGCCTGACCGCGCTCGGCGGTGAGCAATGACTGGAAGCTGCGCTTGCCCAGTTCCTGTCGCAGCTTTGATGACAGGATCGGCTGCAATTGTTCGATCACCCGCTGGGTCGATCCGGCCGAGCGCACCATGCGGACCGGGTTGATGATGCGGAAACGCGCATAGGCATCGACTTCAAGCGGTTGCTGATCGGTGGAGAGAACCTGCTGGCGGTCCATCGAAACGGTCAGCATGCGCTTGTCAACCCGCACCACCTTTTCGGCGATGGGAATGCGCCAGGTCAGGCCGGCCCCGGTCATGCCGTAATCGGTTTTGGGGGTGAAGCGGTTAATCACCCGCACTGGCTCGCCAAAGCGGACTACCACCGCCTGTTCGGTCTCGGGAACCACCACCAGACTGGAAAACAGGGTTATTACCGCGAGCACCATGGCGATCAGCACGCCCCTTTGCTCTTCGAACATACGGCGCAGCATTACTGGCCTCCCTGGCTGGGGGTGGGAGCACTGGGGGTGGAAGTCGGCGCGGTCATGCGCCGCACTTCTGACAGCGGCAGATAGGACTGCACGCCATTGCTCTCGACAACCACCTTCTCATTATTGGCCAGCACGCGCTCCATGGTTTCGTAATAGAGGCGGCGCTTGGTAACCTCGGGCGCGAGCTTGTATTGCGCATAGACCTTGTCGAATTCGGCGGCATCGCCCTGAGCCCGGGCGATCACCTGCTGCGCCCAGGCCTGGGCATTGCTGATGTCCTTGTTGGCATCCTGCTGCGCGGCGGAAACCTTCTGGAAGGCATCGTTGACCTTGGCCGGCGGATTGGCCTTTTTAATGTCAACGCCCTGAATCAGGATGCCTGAATGGTAAGCGTCGAGGATCGATTGCATCCGCGCCGATACGCTGCGCTGGATGAAATCACGGCCCGAACCGCCCATGGCATCCTTCAGCGGCACTTCGGCCACCGAGGCGCGCATCGCGGCTTCGGCCACTTCCTTGACCGTGTCATTCGGATCATCGAGCTGGAAGGTGAAGAGCTTCAGATCCTTGATGTTCCAGCGCACGATATAGCTGATATCCACCAGGTTCTGGTCGCTGGTCAGCATCAGCTTTTCGCCGTCAGCCTCGGGAATATTCTCACGCTTGATCGAGGTGACGTCTTCGATGCGGACACTTTCAATCGGCCAGGGCGCGGTGAGCGACAGGCCCGAACCGACGGTGCGCGAATATTTGCCAAAGGTGGTGATGATGCCCTGCTCTTTGGGGCCGAGCATATGGGTGGTGGAAAACAGCAGCCAGGCCACCAGCAGACCGCCGATGATCAGCGGAACCCAGGACTTGCCGTTGGCGCGCTCGGGCAGTTTGGGGAAGCCCGGACCACTGCCCCAGCCGCCTCCGCCGCCTCCTCCACCACGTTTAGTTCCCGGCCGCAGGATATCTTCCATGCCTGCCGAGCGGCGCGGAGGTGCCGCACCTGATGGCGGGAGCCACGGATTGCGCGGGCCCTTGGGCTTGTCTGCGGGGGTATCGGCTGGCGGGCCATCATTGTCAGGCCGGTCACCGCCGGGGTCACCCCCCGAATCAGAGCCACCATCTGCTTGGCCGGGACCAGCTGACGCAGGCTCATCGCCGCCGTCATTGCCTCCGCCCCAAGGTGATTTGCGGCCCGCCATGGCGAGCCAGCCCCCTGCGATTGCATCGCTTAATTTACTCATGGTGTTCACTATAGGAACCGCCAGCAGAATTAACAGGGTCTAGCCAGCATTTTCATGGGCATTTTCCATGTGGCTTTTCACTGGGCAAGGGCTGGGCTAGGGGCTGGTCATAATAGACCCCATGCAAAACAGGCCCAAAACCAACAATGAGTGACAGCAAGCCAGTCAATCCCGGTGACGCACTAAAAGCACTGCTGCCGCCGCTGGCGCAGGCGCGGCTGGGGGCATTGCGTCTGACTGACGGCGCGGCAAGCGTGGTGCTTGATGTGACCGGGCTGGACACGCTCGAGCGCGAACGCCTCGAAGTGGCGGTCAAGGAAGCGCTTGCCGGCGCTCCCGGCGTCAGCGAAGTGCGCGTCGCCATGACTGCCGACAAGGTGAGCCGCAAGATCATCGCGGTGGGTTCGGGCAAGGGCGGGGTCGGCAAATCGACGCTGTCGGCCAATCTTGCGGTGGCACTGGCAAGGCTCGGGCGCAGCGTGGGCTTGGTCGATGCCGATATCTATGGCCCATCGCAGCCGCGCCTGATGATGGTCGAAGGCCGCAAGCCCGCCGCGCGGGACAGCAAGATGATCCCATTGCAAAGCCTTTACGGGGTCGGCGTGCTGTCGATGGGTATGCTGATCGAGCCTGACAAGGCCATCGCCTGGCGCGGGCCGATGGCGAGCAATGCGCTCGGCCAGCTGATCGATGCCGATTGGGGCAGTGCCGAAATTCTCATTGTCGATCTGCCACCCGGCACCGGCGATGTGCAGCTGACCATGTTGCAGCGGCACAAGCCTGCCGGTGCAGTGATCGTCTCGACCCCGCAGGATCTGGCGCTGATCGATGCCAAGCGGGCGATGCAATTGTTTGATTCTGCGGGTGTGCCAATTATCGGCATGGTCGAGAACATGGCCGGTTATGTCTGCCCGCATTGCGGCGAGGTGAGCGATCCCTTCGGCTCGGGCGGGGCTGAGGCCACGGCGGCGCAGCTGGGCGAAAGCTTCCTTGGCCGCATCCCGCTGACCATTGCAATTCGTGAGCAGAGTGATGCGGGTAAACCGCCAGCCGCTGGGGATGGGCCAGAAGGGCAGGCATTCATGGCGATTGCCCGGCGCGTGGCCACCTGGCTGGATAATCAATAATGCCGGTTTCGCGGCGCGGTCTCCTGATCGGAGCAGCGGTCGGCGGCGGGCTGATCGTTGCCTATGGCCTGACCCCGCGCCGCTTCCCGCTGCCTCTGGAGCCACGCACAGATGAGTTCGCCTTTGGCGCATGGCTCAAGATCGGCAAGGACGGTATGGTCAGCGTCGCCGTGCCGCAGCTGGAAATGGGACAGGGGGTATCCACCCTGTTGCCGCAGATCGCCGCGATGGAACTGGGGGCAGACTGGCGGCAGGTTGCGGTGGAGCCCGCTCCGCCGAGCGGTGCCTATGCCAATGTGCCGCTTGCTGCGCGCTGGGCGCCGCTGTGGATGCCGCTGCTGCCCTCGCTGGCTGAGGGCGATGACCCGGCCATTGCGCGCAGCTTTGCCGAGCGTGGCCGCTTCAATGCTACTGCGGATGGCACCAGCCTTGCCGCCTATGAGGCACCATTGCGCCTCGCTGCCGCCGCTGCGCGCGAATTGCTCGCCAGAGCCGCTGCTGATCGCTGGGATGTCGATCCGACAGAGTGCAAGGTTGAGGGCGGCTTTGTCAGCCATGACAAAAACCGTCTGCCGTTCGGCGAACTGGCCGAGGAAGCAGCCGGTTACTCACTGCCTGGCAGCCCGGTGCTGCGCGCTGATGCGCCCCGTGAAAGACCGAATGATTTCCCCACAGGTAAGCCGCCACTTTTTCCTCGCCTCGATGGCCCGAGCAAGGTCACCGGCGCTGCCAATTTCGCCGGCGATGTGCGCCTGCCCGATATGCTTTTTGCGGCGATTGCCCATGGGCCGGTGGGTGAATCGCGGCTGGAATCGCACGATCCCAGGCGCATCGAAGCTCTTCCCGGTGACGTAAAGCTCATCAAGAATGAACGCTGGATTGCGGCGGTGGCGAGTAACTGGTGGGCGGCGAATCATGCGCTTGAGCTGCTTTCACCCAAATTTGCCAGCAAAGAAAAGGCGTCATCGGAAAAGTTCGATGTCGCGCTGGATGCTGCGGTCAGGAAGGGGATTACCTATCGCCTCGCCACCACGGGCGATCCTGATGCAGTGATCGGCGGCAAGCCGTCGCTGGTGGCGCGCTATGATGTTGCCACGGCGCTGCATGGCTCTCTGGAGACGGCGAGCTGCACCGCCCGGCTGCGCGATGGCAAGCTGGAGCTGTGGCTCGCCAGTCAGGCTCCCGAAGCGGCGCGGCGCGCGGCGGCCAAGGTGCTGGGGATGAGCATCAGAGACGTGGTGCTCTATCCGCTTCCCGCCGGTGGCAGCTTTGATGCGCGGCTGGAGCACGACCACGCGGTGCAAGCGGCGTTGATCGCCAAGGAGCTTGGAAAGCCGGTGCAACTGACCTGGTCGCGCTGGCAGGAGCATCTCGCCACCCGCCCGCGCAATCCTGCCGCCGCCATCCTGTGGGCGCGCACTGCGCCGCAAGGCGGGCATATCCTCGCCTGGAAAACGCGCATCGCTGCCCCGGCCAGCGGAGCAGAGTTCGGTCGCCGCCTGTTTGGCGCGGATGAGGCCTATACCGCCATGCAGGCCAGCGCGGGCGATGAAGACCTGATGGCGGTGGCAGGCGCGTTTCCGGTTTATGCGCTGGACCATGTCTCGGTCGATCATGTGCCGGTAACCACCGGTGTCCCCAGTGGGCGGATGCGCGGCAATGCCCATGGTTACACCGCCTTTTTCACCGAAAGTTTCATCGATGAACTGGCCTTTGCGGCGCACCGCGAACCGCTGTCCTACCGGATGGAAATGCTCGGCAGTGATTCGCGTCTGGCGGCCTGTCTGCTGCGCGTTTCGGCGCTGGCGATGTGGAACGGCGGCAACGATTCAAGCGGGCAGGGGCTTGCCTGTCACCGCATCGGCGATGCCGCAACCGGCGGGCGCATCGCGGTGATCGTCACCGCCCGGCGGGAGGAAGGCGGGGTGCGGGTCGACAAGATTTCCGCCACCGTCGATATTGGCAGGATCATCAACGTTGATATCGCCCGTCAGCAGATCGAAGGGGGTCTGGTCTTCGGGCTTGGCCTCGCGGTGGGATCGAGCACCGGCTATGCTGATGGGCAGCCCTTTGCCGGCAAGCTCGCCGATCTTGGCCTGCCGCTGCTGAGCAATATGCCGGAGATCGAGGTGGAATTTATCGACAGCGATGCCGTGCCCGCCGATCCTGGTGAACTGGGCGTCGCGGCGATTGCCCCGGCAATTGCCAATGCGCTGTTTTCCGCGACCGGGGTGCGTTTCCGCCGCTTGCCGCTGCTGGAGGAATCGGAATGATGCGGCCTGCCGATCATCTCCCTAAGGATCACCCCGATGCCCCGGTCGGCAAAATCGGGGTGCTGCTGGTCAACCTTGGCACCCCCGATGCGCCGACCCCGGCGGCGGTAAAGCGTTATCTGGCGGAATTTCTCTCTGACCGACGCGTGGTGGAAATTCCCCGGCTGGTCTGGTGGCCGATCCT
>JANOYZ010000165.1:0-7780 GCA_031429135.1 Novosphingobium sp.
GGCCGATGACAGCGGGGCCGAGCGATTCTCTTCGCTGGAAGCACTGGTTCAGACGGCTGATGTTCTTTCTCTTCATGTTCCGGGCGGCGCGGCAACGTGGCATATGGTCGATGGTGCCTTGCTGGTGCGGATGAAGCCGACAGCGATATTGGTGAATACCGCGCGCGGCAGCGTCGTGGATGAGGCTGCGCTCGCGGTGGCGCTGCGCGAAGGCCGGATCGCCGCCGCCGGACTTGATGTGTTCGAGGCGGAGCCCATCGTCCACCCGGGTTTGCTCGATCTTGAGAATGTCGTCCTGCTGCCGCATCTCGGCAGCGCAACGCTGGAAACGCGCACCGCCATGGGCATGCAGGCGGCGGCGAATATCGAGGCCTTTCTGGCCGGCAAGGATATGCCCAATCGTGTCGCCTGATCCCGCCATTGCAGCAGCGGCGATGAAGCTGCTGCACGCCAGGCTGAAGGATCATGATGGTCTGTTCGTCCTAGGCATTTGCGGCGCGCAGGGATCGGGCAAATCAACCCTGGCGCAGACGCTGGTTACGCAGATGAATGGCCAAGGCGTTCGCGCAGCAGCGCTTTCACTTGATGATATTTACCTGACCCTTGCAGAAAGGAGCCAACTGGCGCGCGAGGTTCATCCTCTGCTGGCAACACGCGGGGTGCCAGGATCGCACGATGTAGGTCTTGGCCTGTCGCTGTTGGCCAGCATGGAACGCGACGAACGGATTCTCTTACCGGTTTTTGACAAGGCTAACGATGATCGCGCCAGTGTGGATCGATGGCACCCAGTTCCCGCCGGTTGCCGGGTGATGGTGTTCGAAGGCTGGTGCCTTGGTGCGCGTCCGCAACCAGAAGTTGCACTGGGCGAGCCTGCCAATGATCTGGAGCGCGATGAGGATCCGGGAGGTGTCTGGCGTCGCTGGGTCAATGCGCAGCTCGCGGGGGATTATCAACGACTGTTTTCGCGGATCGATGCGCTGATCATGCTGGCAGCGCCGTCCTTCGCCGTGGTTCGGGACTGGCGATGGCAGCAAGAGCGCGATCTGGAGCAGAGCAGCGTTGCGGTGATGAATGAGACAGGGATCGCCCGCTTCATCCAGTTCTACCAGCGGCTGACCGAATGGATGCTCGATGAAATGCCCGCGCACGCCGATCTGGTTGTGCGGCTGGATGAGCGGCGGTGGGCATTGAGGATCGGCTAGTCAGGCTTTGCATGCAGCCAATCAGCATGTCGGGGTGCCTTTCTGGTCCGGCTCCACTCTTCGAGCATCGGCGCGGCAACGCGCTCCAGCTCGGCATATTGCTCTGCCGTGCCGATATCAGCAGCGAGTTCGATGCGGTGGCCGTTGGGATCGAAGAAATAAATCGACTGGAAGATGCCGTGCCATGTCGGGCCGAGCACCGTAACACCTTCAGCCTCGATGTGCGCCTTGGCCGCCAGCAGGGCGTCGATATTGGGCACCCGCAAGGCGAGGTGCTGCACCCATTCGGGCGTATTGGCATCGCGGCCCATAGCTGGCTGGTTGGGCAGCTCGAAGAAGGCCAGAACATTGCCGTTCCCGGCATCAAGGAAAACATGCATGTAGGGATCGTAAGCGCCGGTCGATGGCACATGGTCCTCGGCAAAGGCAGTGGTATATTTCATACCGAGAACGCGGCGATACCACTCTACCGTCTCCGCCGCGTCATGGCAGCGATAGGCGGCATGGTGGATGCCCTGCAGGGCGACGGGGTGATTGCTCAAGTCGCGTCTCCTTCAACCTCAAGCGCGCCGCGCCTGATCTGATCAGCTTCCATAGATTTGAACAGCGCGGTGAAATTGCCCTCGCCAAAGCCTTCATCTTTCTTGCGCTGGATGAATTCGAAGAACACCGGACCGATCGCCGGCTGCGAGAAAATCTGGAGGAGCAGGCGCGGGTCGCCCGATTCGGTGGAGCCATCGAGCAGGATGCCGCGCGATTGCAGATCGCTGACAGGCTCGCCGTGGCCGGGCAGGCGCTGTTCCAGCATCTCGTAATAGGTTGCTGGCGGGGCAGGGACGAACTGTGTGCCGCTGGCCCTCAAGCGGCCCCATACCGCCAAAAGATCGTCGCTGGCAAAGGCGATGTGCTGAATGCCCTCGCCATTATAGGCGCGCAGATATTCGTCAATCTGGCCTCCTCCTCCGGCACCTTCTTCGTTAAGCGGGATGCGGATCAGGCCATCAGGCGCGGTCATCGCCTTGCTGGTGAGGCCGGTATATTCGCCCTTGATATCGAAATAGCGGATCTCGCGGAAGTTGAAGATTCGCTCATAGAATTTGGCCCAATGCGCCATGCGCCCACCATAGACATTGTGGGTCAGGTGATCGATCAGCTTCAGTCCGGCACCGATCGGATAGCGATCGATGCCGGGTTCATAGCGGAAGTCGATGTCATAGATCGAAAGCTCATCGCCATAACGGTCGGTCAGATAGATGATCGAGCCGCCAATGCCGCGGATCGCGGGCAGGCGCAGCTCCATCGGACCAGTGCGAACCTCGACCGGCTCTGCGCCGCGTTCACGCGCCAGTCGGTAGGCCAGCGGCGCGTCCTTAACGCGAAAGCCCATGCCGCAGGCCGAAGGGCCGTGTTCGGCAGCGAAATAGGCGGCGGGGCTGCCGGGCTCATAATTGGCGATGAGGTTGATAGCGCCCTGCCGCCACAGCTGCACATCCTTGGAGCGATGGCGCGCGATCAAGGTGAAACCCATTGCGGCAAAGACCGGTTCGAGCATGCCTTTTTCGGGTGCGCAGAATTCGACGAATTCGAAGCCGTCGAGGCCGAGAGGGTTTTCGAACAGGTCAGTCATGGCGGCTTACCCAATATGGTTTCTATTGAAACTATATTATCGAAAATGCTCCGGCTGTCAAGTTGTACCGCGAGTTTAAAGCGGCTTGCCGGTCGCGGCGGTGAGGAAGGGTTCAGCAGCAATGCGCAAAGCCTTTGCGCCGTTATTGTCCGGAAGGATTGCGCCAAGCAGGTTGGTATCTTTTGACAGCAGCGGTGCGCCGATGCTGAATGCGGCGGGGCTGGGTAGCCGGGAGTAGACTTCAAACCCGTAACTGCGCCCGCTGCTCGCCTTGATCAGTTCAGCCAGTGCGGTGCGATCAATTGCCAATGCTTCCCCGGCGTCAAGCGCGGCATGAGCAAGGCCCATATTAGCTGCCATCAGTGCGTTATTGACGATCTTGGCCCGTTGGCCCGAACCGGCTGGGCCAAGGTGGACGATCATTTGGCCAAAGCTTGCAAACACCGGCTGCCCCCGCGCAAATGCTTCCGCAGAGCCGCCGCACATCACGGTGAGCGTTCCTGAAGCCGCAGCCGGTCCGCCGCCGCTGACCGGGGCATCGAGGAACAGCACGCCGCGCAACGCGCAGAGTGCTTCCAGCGCCTCGCAGCTTTCGGGCAGCACGGTTGAATGGATCGCCAGCAGGCTGCCAGGTTGCATAGCCGGGATCAGTTCATCGCAGATCGCCGCAACGCCAGCATCATCAACCACGCAGACGCCTATATGATCGCAAGATGCGCCGAGCTCTGCCAAAGATTGAGCGGCAGTTGCACCTAGTGCCACAAAGGTCTCCAGAGCCTCTACTCGCCGTGCCCAGACGGTGAGCGGAAAACCTGCCGTCAGCATGCGCTCTGCCATCGGCCCACCCTGGCTGCCAAGGCCGATAAAGCCTGTCCGAAGCGAACTCATCCTGCTGTGATCCCGGCATCGATATTGATGCAGGCACCGTGAAAACCGCGTCCTGCGTCCGAAGCCAGCATCAACACCATGTCGGCCACGTCATCCACTTCAACCGTGCCGCGCATTCCTGAAAACCGCTTGATCAGCTCATAATCGCAGCCATCAGGAAAGGTCAGATTGGCGGCTATATTTGTCACCATGCCGCCAGGCGCGACCGCGTTGATGCGGATCGTCTGCTTGGCATATTCCATCGCCATGGACTTGGTCAGACCGAGCAATCCCCATTTGCTGGCGCAGTAAGCTGCGGCATAGGCCTCGCCAATAAATGCGGCTGATGAGACGACGTTGACGATGGCCCCGTTCGCCAAAAGCAAATGCGGGATCGCCGCCTGCGAGAGGTGGAACGGCGCGGAAAGATTGACCGCCAGTGTCCGCTGATACTGTTCCAGCGGCATCTGCGGGGTGTTGGCGAAATAGATCAGTCCGGCAACATTGCACAGCGCATCCAGCCGTCCGAACCGCGCCACAGAAGCCTCGGCAGCGCCGCTACACGCGGCGGGATCGGAGAGATCAGCCGGATGGATCAGTACCTCGATCCGGCTATCAACCAGCAGCGCGGCGGTTTCTTCAAGCCCGGCCTGATTGACATCGACCAGCGTGAGGTTGGCACCCGCCTCGGCAAGTTTCCGCGCCACCGCCCGGCCAAGTCCAGAGGCCGCACCGGTTACCAGTGCTGCTTCATTTTTCATCATAGCCATGGTAATTTCTATCCGTTCCAGGGCAAGCCATCGTCGTACTTCTTGGTCATTTCAAACACCGCGCCCTGGATCACCGAGGCCTTGGGCCAGCCAGCGTGAATCCCGTAAGCCAGGACAAATTCCTGCATTTCTTCGGGCGAGCAGTTGCCGCTGACCATGGCGGCGTGAATATGGCTCTTGATTGGCGTTTCGGCACAGCTCTCGCAGACACCGACCAGCGTCATCCACCGGCGCGAGCGTTCATCCAGTGCCCGGCGACACCACATTTCACCAAATACGAAGTTGCGGATCGCTTCAAGATACGGCGTCGCACTGGGGCCGCCGCGAAAGCTCATGACCTTGATGAATTCCGATGCACCTTCCTCACTGCGGACGGCAGGATCCCAGGATTCCTTGCGGATCGGCTGGCATTCCGCAGGCGGCAGCTTCAGCGCCTTGGCAGCGCGGGTGACCGCAGCATCGATCTCGCCGCCTTTGGTCCAGCCGCCATAGACCGAGACATGCAGCGCCGCCTCGCGCAGTTCCTCCAGCGATAGATTGCCGGATTTCAGTGCGCCGTGGACATAGCCATAAAGATGCGGCGTGGCGCCGTTGCACATGGCGGAACCGGCAATGGCGATCAGATAACGCGCCCGGCGATCAAGGCCTGTCCGGTTCCACACCTCGGCAAAGACGAAATCTCGCCAGCTTTCCTCATAGAGAGTGGCGGGATTTGTGGCTTTGCTGCCGGTAACCTCGGCGTGAAGTTCAGCGCCGCGTGTGCTGCGTTCGCCGGGATCCAGCTTGTTCGCTGCGCTCATTGGTCTCTCCCCCATTATGTTTGCGCCAAGGATAGCGCCCCCCTGATGCGCACCGCAAAGTCTTTTGCATGCGCTGCCGCGATGGATTGGGAGTGAATCGTTGCGATTTAGTAATTTTTGCCGAGTTTGCTGTGATCCCAGCTGATAAAGCGAGTGGGGGTGAGGCGGATCACTGCGCGTTTGGCATAGGATGCGGTTATCTGTTCCACCATCTGTTCGCTGCGCTGTTCCACCGAATGCTCGGTGCGGATCAGGTTCATATTGGCGCGCACTTCGGCGGGATCGGTGATCACTTCGGTAGTGCAATAGGCCATCACTGACTTGATCTCATGATAGGTTTCTCCGGTTTCGACAAGCATCGTTGCGCGCGGATCACGCTCCACATTCCTGATTTTCTGTGCCTTGGCAAAGCTGGTGACGACGATCCGGCCTTGCGCATCAACCCCGTAATAGAGCGGGATCAGGTGCGGCATGCCGTCGGCGCTGATCGTGCCGAGCACCGCCTTGCACTCACTGCGCAGGTAGCTAAGCGATTCCGCGTCGCTCATGCGGATCAGATCGCGGCGGCTGGGCATAAAGGCGCTTCCTTTGATTTCCAAAATCCGTCTTCCCTGAGCTTGTCGAAGGGCTGCCCTTTTCTTAAGGTATGGTGCCCAGTTCGAAGTGAAGGACAGCCCTTCGACAAGCTCGGGGTAGGCGGGAAAGAGGTTATTCCACAGCCTCAATTCGCGCCAGCACAGCCTCAACCTGCACTTGTGCGCCTGCCACGGCCTTCAGCTCTGCCACCACGCCATCGAATGGCGCGGTGAGCGAATGTTCCATCTTCATCGCCTCCAGCGTCAGCAGCTTCTGCCCTTTGGTGACCGCCTGCCCCTCGGTGACTTCGACCGCAATGATCTTGCCGGGCATGGGCGAGAGGATTGTTCCGTCGCCGCCATGACCGTGGCCGGTGCCATCTTCGCGCCAAGGCTGGAGCTGCCAGACCTTGCCGCTCTCGGCAATCAGGATCGAGCTCTCGGGTTCATCGCTGCCCGGGCCATCAAGTTCGATCTCCACCCGCCCACCATCAAGCAGGAAGGACGCCACGCGGCGGTCGGGAGCGTTGAGGCGGAAGCCGGATGCCAGCATCTGCGGCACCAGCGCCATCGCCGCATCGACTAGCATTTCGTCCGACGGTTCGGGATCAGTTGCCATGTCCTCGCCGTCGCGGCCAATCAGTCCGGTATCGATGGTACCAGCGGCAAAGTCAGGATGGGCGAGCGCATTTATCAGGAAGGCGGCATTGGTGCGCACCGGCCAGACGGCGCTGTCAGACAGCATGTCGGACAATCGCTCGCGCGCCTCATCGCGAGTTTCGCCATGCGCGATCAGCTTGGCGATCATCGGGTCGTAGAACGGCGAAACCTCCGCGCCTTCATAGACGCCGGTATCGATGCGGCCGCCTTCGGTCTGCCCCAGTTCGAACAGTTCGAGGGTGCCGATGGAGGGCAGGAAGCCCTTGGCCGGGTCCTCGGCATAGAGCCGCGCTTCCATCGCCCAGCCGTTGATGCTGAGTTCGCCCTGCGTTTTCGGCAGCTTCTCACCACTGGCGACACGCAACTGCCATTCGACGAGGTCTTGCCCGGTGATCTCTTCGGTGACGGGATGCTCGACCTGCAACCGCGTGTTCATTTCCATGAACCAGATGCGATCAGCGCGCAGACCTTCCGAGCCATCGGCGATGAATTCGATGGTGCCCGCGCCGACATAATCGACTGCTTTTGCTGCACGCACTGCTGCGCAGCATAATTCCTCGCGGGTTGCAGCATCCATCCCCGGCGCAGGGGCTTCCTCGATCACCTTCTGGTGGCGGCGCTGGAGCGAGCAATCGCGCTCGAACAGGTGGACGACATTGCCGTGACTATCGCCGAACACCTGCACCTCGATGTGGCGGGGGGAGAGGATGTATTTCTCGATCAGGACATGGGCATTGCCGAAGGAGGCGCTGGCCTCACGCTGGCACGAGGCGAGGGCATCGGCGAAGTCCTCGTCATTTTCAACCAGCCGCATCCCCTTGCCGCCGCCGCCGGCAACCGCCTTGATCAGCACCGGATAGCCGATTGTGTCAGCCTCGGCCTGAAGGTTAGCCGGGTCCTGATTTTCACCGAGATAGCCCGGCGTGCATGGCACGCCCGCCTCAAGCATCAGCTTCTTCGCCGCGTCCTTCAGGCCCATCGCGGTGATCGAGGCGGGCTTGGGGCCGACCCAGACGAGGCCTGCATCAAGCACCGCCTGCGCAAACGCGGCGTTCTCTGAAAGGAACCCGTAACCGGGGTGAATCGCCTCTGCACCGGACTGCAACGCCGCTGCAATGATCTTGTCGCCAACAAGGTAGCTCTCGCGCGCTGGAGACGGTCCGATATGCACGGCCTCGTCGGCAGATTGCACATGCAGTGCTTCGGCGTCAGCATCCGAATAGACCGCAACCGTGCGAATGCCGAGACGGCGCGCGGTGCGAATAACCCGACAAGCAAT
>JANOYZ010000166.1:0-5517 GCA_031429135.1 Novosphingobium sp.
CATCGTTGGCAGGCAAGAAGTGGCAGACCGTCTGGTCGATGGCCTGCGCCGCATGGAATATCGCGGCTATGACAGCGCCGGGGTCTGCACCGCGCATGGCGGCCAGCTGATCCGCCGCCGCGCTCCCGGCAAGCTGGCGGGGCTCGTCACCGAACTGGCGCGCGATCCGGCCGCCGGCACCACCGGCATCGCCCATACCCGCTGGGCAACGCACGGCGCGCCGACGGCGGCCAATGCCCATCCCCATGCCACCGAGCAGCTGGCTCTGGTCCACAACGGGATTATCGAGAACTTCCGGAGCTTGCGCGCGGAATTGACTGCGCGGGGCCGCAAGTTTGAGAGCGATACCGATACCGAAGTCGTCGCGCATCTGCTGTCCGAGCAGGTTGAAGCTGGTTGCAGCCCGCAGGAAGCCGTGCAGGCGGTGTTGCCGCAGCTGCGCGGTGCCTTTGCGCTGGCCATCATTTTTCGCTCGTACCCCGACATGCTGATCGGCGCGCGGCTCGGCTCGCCCTTGGTCGTTGGCTATGGCGATGGGGAGATGTTCCTCGGCTCCGATGCGCTGGCGCTGGCACCGCTGACACAACAGATTTCGTATCTTGATGAGGGTGACTGGGTAATCATCACTCGCGATGGGGCAGAGATATTTGACAAGAATAACAATCCTGTAAAGCGTGATATCACAACTTCGGGTGCTTCTGCTGCGGCGATCGAGAAGGGCAATTATCGCCACTTCATGCAGAAGGAAATCTTCGAGCAGCCGACCGTCGTCGCCCAGACGCTGCGCAGCTACATCCGCCAGGTCGATCAGAGCGTGGCATTGCCGCAGTTCGATTTTGATCTGTCGACGATCAACCGCGTTACCATCGTCGCCTGCGGGACCAGCTTCTATGCGGGCATGGTGGCGAAATACTGGTTCGAACAGTTTGCGCGGCTGCCGGTCGATATCGATGTGGCGAGCGAATTCCGTTACCGCGATCCGGTGCTTGAAAAAGGTGGACTGTCCCTATTTATCTCGCAGAGCGGCGAGACGGCGGACACACTGGCGGCGCTGCGCCATTGCAAAGCGGCGGGGCAGACCATCGCGGTGGTCGTCAATGTCCCCACCAGTTCGATGGCGCGCGAGGCGGATTTGCTGCTGCCCACCCATGCCGGACCGGAAATCGGCGTTGCCTCGACCAAGGCCTTTACCTGCCAATTGGCCGTGCTGGCCGCACTTGCCGCGCACCTGGCGGTGAAACGCGGACGGATGGACCGGGCTGAGGAGTGCGAAGTGGTTGAGCAACTGCTCGAGGTGCCCGCCATGCTCAATGCTGCACTCAGCCACGATGACGAGATTGCCGCCATGGCGCACCTTATCGCTCCGGCGCGCGATGTGCTTTATCTCGGGCGTGGGCAGGACTATCCTCTGGCCTTGGAAGGCGCGCTGAAACTTAAGGAAATTAGCTATATCCATGCCGAAGGTTATGCAGCAGGTGAGATGAAGCATGGCCCGATTGCACTGATTGACGAGGCGGTTCCGGTGATCGTACTCGCGCCTTCCGGGCCTCTGTTCGAAAAAACCGTCAGCAACATGCAGGAAGTCCGCGCGCGCGGCGGCAAGATTGTGCTGATCTCTGACCGTGAGGGTTTGGATGAGGCGGGCGAGGGCTGCCTTGCCACAATCGAGATGCCCAAGGTTCATCCACTGATCGCGCCGCTGGTCTATGCCGTGCCGGTGCAATTGCTGGCCTATCATGTCGCCTGCGCCAAGGGGACAGACGTTGATCAGCCGCGCAATCTGGCGAAATCGGTGACGGTGGAATGAGGGTTTCGGGCGGCTGCCACTGCGGTGCCGTCCGCTTTTCGATCACGGTCGCGGCCAGTGTTGACCTGCTCGATTGCAATTGTTCGATCTGTGTGCGGAGCGGCTATCTGCATCTTAATGTGCCGCACGTGCATTTCAGACTGCGTCAAGGACAGGAAAATCTGACGAGCTACCGCTTTGGCACCGGCGCGGCGGAACACCTGTTTTGCAAGACTTGCGGGATCAAAAGCTTTTACCAGCCGCGCTCGCATCCCGAATGCTGGAGCGTCAACTTCACTTGTCTTGATCCGGGGCACGGGATTGCATCCGATACTCGGAAATTCGATGGCCAGGACTGGGAAAAAGGCCGCAGCGAGCTAAGGTAAATCACCAGCCGGTTCTGAAAGCGAAATTTACCTGATTTTCTGGCACTTCGTTGTGACAAGATTTACGCGGTGCTAACGACTCTGCGGCTATCTCATAGCTGTGAAGCCGAATAGACCTGATCTGACCCTGCTACCCGAGCATTTGCCCGGCATGGCCATCCTTGGATTTTCGAATCCGTCCGAGGGTGATTGGCCGCGCCTGCGGGGTATCCAATATGCCAATCTTGCCCGCACTTTTATGCCACGGCTGGCGGCTCATGTCATAGCAGCCCTGGCAGCAGCGCAGATATGCTTTGGCATAGTCAGCGGTCTGGTGCTGATCGCCTGGCTTGGTCTGCTGGGTGTAGCCTTGTATATCTCCATCCGCTGTGATCTTGGCCTGCGTGATACAGATCGCCGCTTCATTACCCGCGAGGAGATCAATAGTCAGGCGCTGGCAACAATTGCGCTTGCCGCTGTATGGGCGGTTCCTGCCACGGTCCTCTTGCGACACGGGCAATTGCAACCGGTTCTGCAGTTCTGGTCGGTAATGGCCATGCTGATGACTGCGACGCTCGTCGTCGGATCATCGGTGCCGCTTGCAACCATGCTGTTCAGCGGCGTGATTTGCGGTTTCGCCATGCTGCTATTCTTGCTTTCGGGCCAGTTCGAGATGGTGGCTATAGCCGCTGCGTTTTTTGGTTTCATCGTTTATGGCGCGATTCAGGCTGCGCGAACCTATCTGACTTCTCGTGTTGCTGAGGCAGCCATGCTGGAAAAGGGAGAGGTCGTATCGCTGCTGCTGCGCGAGTTCGAAGAAGGCGGGGCGGACTGGTTGTGGCAGATTGATACCGCGCGCCGGGTTCGTTCGATCTCGCCGCGTTTTGCCTATGCGCTGGGACTTGAGCCTGAAGCGATTGACGGCAAACCATTCATTGAGCTGATTGCCGGTGAAGCCTGGGAATCCGGCAAGTTCCCGACAAGTCTGCATGATCTTGCCGAACGGTTGAAGCGTCGCGAGAATTTTTCCAACCTGCTGGTTCGCGTGACGATCAAGGGACAGGATCGCTGGTGGGAACTTTCGGGCACTCCCAGGCTTGATGAAAGTGGTGTCTTTGACGGTTTTCGCGGCGTTGGCTCGGATGTAACCGAGCAGCGTGAGAGCGCCGACAAGATCGCGCAGCTTGCCCGCTATGATACTCTGACCGGTCTGCCCAATCGCCTGATGCTCAACGAGACGATGGGCGAAGCCATGCGCGATGCAGAGAAATGGCGCAATAAATGCGCATTCCTGATGATTGATCTGGATCGTTTCAAGGCGGTCAATGATACACTCGGCCATATTGTCGGCGATCAGCTGCTGGCGCGGGTATCGGCGCGATTGCAAAGTATTATTACAGATAACGAATTCTGCGGTCGGCTGGGTGGCGATGAATTTGCCATCGTCATTCGCGATGCCTCTGACCTCAATCGGGTCGATATGGTGGCTCAGGCGGTTATTGAGCGTCTTTCGCGGCCCTATGAGGTTGATCACCACACGCTTTATGTTGGGGCCAGCATTGGCTCGGCAATCGGGCCGCGAGACGGTTCAACGGTCGAAACACTGATGCGCAATGCTGATCTTGCGCTTTATCGCGCCAAAGATGCCGGCGGCGGAGCCCATTTTAATTATGAGCCAACCCTGCATGCCCACGCTGAAGAGCGCCGCAAGCTTGAATTTTCATTGCGGCGTGCGATCGAGAAGGACGAGCTGCTGCTGCACTATCAGCCGGTTGTTGATGCCGAATCAGAGCAGATTGTCAGCTTTGAGGCATTGCTGCGTTGGAACAGTGACGAGCATGGCTCGGTCAGTCCGGCCAAATTCATTCCGCTCGCCGAAGATACCCGCCTGATCGTGCCGATTGGTGAGTGGGTGCTGCGCGAAGCTTGCCGCGAGGCGACGCGCTGGCCTTCCCACGTCAAGGTGGCAGTCAACGTTTCGGGAGAGCAGCTACTTGATCAGCACTTTGCCTCGACGGTGGTTGCGGCGCTGGCGACCAGCGGCCTGCCGGCCTCAAGGCTTGAGATCGAAGTGACCGAGAGCATCTTTCTGCGCGATGCGACAACTGCGCGCAGCACGCTTGAGCAGATCATGGCGCTCGGCGCAGGCGTGGCGCTTGATGATTTCGGCACCGGCTATTCCTCGCTGGGTTACATCAGAAAACTGCGCTTCTCGACCATCAAGGTTGATCGCAGCTTTGTTCAGGGGGCGGCGACCGGCAATAAAGAGAGCCTCGCCATCATCCGCGCCGTAGTCGCCATGGCGCAGAGCCTTGATATGTCGACCACTGCCGAAGGCGTGGAGACCGAAGCTGAACTCAAGATAGTGCGCGAACTGGGAGCAACCAAGATTCAGGGCTTCTACTTCGGTCGACCGATGGTTTCCACCGAGGCTCAAAAGTTGTTCTATCAGCCAGTGCTGAGGCGCGGCGGCGAAGCGGCCTGATCTAGGGTCCGGACCCATAACCACCGGGCTTGAGGTTTGAAGAAAACTGGCTTCCATCTCGGACGGAAATGCGCCGGCAAGGGCAATCAGCCTTCGCGGCGCGCATTTTCGCCCGAGATGTTCGCCATTTTGTCGCCTCAAGCCCGTTGGTTATGGGTCTGTGACCTAAACTGAACCAGGCGTGATCAGGCCGCGACAAGTCCCTTGATGGCAGATTCAAACAGCGCCCGGCCACCAGTACCGCCCTGCGCCTGCTCAATCATCCGCTCGGGGTGCGGCATCATGCCGAGCACATTGCCCGCTACGTTGAGCAGACCGGCAATGTTGCGCGCAGAACCATTGACCGGCTCAGCGTAACGGAATGCCACGCGGCCTTCGCCCTCAAGCCGATCGAGTGTGGCATCATCGGCGAAGTAATTGCCGTCATGGTGAGCGACGGGCATTATTACCCGCTGTCCGGCCTCATAGCCCGCTGTGAACAAAGTCTGGCTGGTTCCAACCTCAAGCGTTACTTCGCGGCAGACAAAACGGATACCGGCATTGCGCATCAGCGCGCCGGGAAGCAGTCCAGCCTCAGTCAACACCTGAAAGCCATTGCACACGCCAAGCACTGGCACACCGCGTGTCGCAGCTTCGATCACAGCCTGCATGATCGAGCTGCGCGCTGCCATGGCTCCTGAGCGCAAATAATCGCCATAGGAAAAGCCGCCGGGCAGGGCGATAAAATCAAGATTGTCCGGCAGCTGTGCATCGCCGTGCCAGACGCGGAACGGGGCAGTGCCTGAAATTTTCTCCAGCGCATCGGCCATGTCCCGATCACAATTCGATCCGGGAAAGGTGATTACGGCGGAACGAAAGGCGCTCATGCCTCCAGTCTTTCG
>JANOYZ010000167.1:0-4656 GCA_031429135.1 Novosphingobium sp.
CTTCCAGCGTCGCGATCACCGGCAGGCGGCCGACGAATTCGGGGATTAGGCCGAACTTCAGCAGATCTTCGGGCTCGGCCTTTTGCAGCAGTTCGCCCACCCGGCGCTTGTCGGGATCGGCGACATGCGCGCCGAAGCCGATCGAGCGCTTTTGCAGGCGGTCGGCGATGATCTTTTCGAGGCCGGCGAAGGCCCCGCCGCAAATGAACAGGATGTTGGTCGTATCGACCTGGAGGAATTCCTGCTGCGGATGCTTGCGGCCGCCCTGCGGGGGAACGCTGGCGGTGGTGCCTTCCATCAGCTTGAGCAGCGCCTGCTGCACGCCTTCGCCCGAGACGTCGCGCGTGATCGAGGGGTTTTCCGCCTTGCGGCTGATCTTGTCGATCTCGTCGATATAGACGATGCCGTGCTGCGCCTTTTCGACATTATAGTCGCTCGATTGCAGCAGCTTGAGGATGATGTTCTCAACGTCTTCACCGACATAACCGGCTTCGGTCAGCGTCGTGGCATCGGCCATGGTGAAGGGCACATCGAAGGTCTTGGCGAGCGTCTGGGCGAGCAAAGTCTTGCCGCAGCCGGTCGGCCCGACCAGCAGGATGTTCGACTTCGAAAGCTCGACCTCGCCGCCCTTGCCGCTGTGCTTGAGCCGCTTGTAGTGGTTATGCACCGCGACCGAGAGCACGCGCTTGGCGCGATCCTGCCCGATGACATAATCGTTGAGCGTGGTGAAGATATCGCGGGGTGTGGGAACGCCGCCGTCCTTCTTGCCGGCGATGCCCGCCTTGGTTTCCTCGCGGATGATGTCGTTGCACAGCTCGACGCATTCATCGCAGATGAACACCGTGGGGCCGGCGATAAGCTTGCGCACTTCATGCTGCGATTTCCCGCAGAAACTGCAGTAAAGGGTGCTTTTCGCGTCTGATCCGCTCAGTTTCGTCATGCGTTCTTCCGTATGCCCACTCTGGTGCCCACACTGGTGCCCAATCTGGTGGCGGACTTGCCGAGTCTAGCCCGGCAAATCTGATAATCAATCCCGCCTATAGCAGCCTTTGCTTTCCAAGGACTGAAAACGCTCGGGCGGCAGTTCGTCAGGCCTATTCCTGTGGCGGAACCAGCACATCCGTTTCAGGCCGGCTTTCAAAAACCTTGTCGACAAGGCCGAATTCCTTGGCTTCGTTGGCATCAAGCCAGTTGTCGCGATCAACCGCCAGGGCAATCTCTTCGAGCGGCTTGCCGGTGAACTTGGCATAAAGCTCGTTCAGTCGCATGCGCAGGCGCAAGATTTCTCGTGCCTGAATCTCGATGTCGCTGGCCATGCCACGCGCGCCGCCCGAAGGCTGATGGATCATGATTCGCGCCTGCGGCAGCGCCACGCGCATCCCCGGCTCACCAGCAGCGAGCAGGAAGCTGCCCATCGAGCAGGCCTGCCCGACGCAGACCGTGGAAACGCGCGGGCGGATATATTGCATGGTGTCATGGATCGCCAGACCCGCCGTCACCACACCGCCCGGCGAATTGATGTACATCGAGATGTCCTTGGAAGGATTCTCGCTTTCCAGAAACAGCAGCTGCGCAACGATCAGCGAGGCCATGTGGTCCTCAACTTCGCCGGTGACAAAGACAATCCGTTCCCGCAGCAGCCGCGAGAAGATGTCAAAGCTGCGCTCACCCCGGCTGGTCTGCTCGACGACCATCGGCACCAGAGCGCCGGTCATCGGGTCGCGCGTGAACTTTCCTTGGGCATTTGACGCCCCGAACAGGTCGAGCATGGGAATCCTCATCTGGTTGGAACGCCTATCTCGCGACTGAACGACCGATGTTCAAGGGCGTTAACCCCTTTTGTCGATTTTCACGATCAGGGCAGAGGATCGTTGGCCCGGACATAGGGGATCGGCAACTGCGCACGGTAGCAGGCATCGCCGCGTGGATGCTCGCTCCATTCGGTAAGCACCGGCCCCTTCGCCAGATGTGGATCGATCCGAGCCGCCAGTACCAGATGGCCGCAGGCATCGCCGCGCTGGGCGGTGATCGTCAGCGGTTCGAGATCGACCAGCGCCGTCATCAGACTGCCGAGCACCAGCGCCCGCAGCGCGAGGACAGCGCCCGACCGCTCGAGCAGAACCGCCACGAAAGGCACCATATAGATGCTGAACGAAATATCGGTCGGCAGGCGGAAATAGATCAGCAGCCCCAAAAGGCACATGGTGAACGACAGGCGCAGCGCAAAGTCTTCGCGGACACTCTCCCGCAGACTGACCTTGCGCCAGGCAGTCATGGCGAGGATAGCCGCGACCGCGCACGGAACCAGCCCGAACAGACGCGGCCACTTGAGCGCCATACGCGCGGCAAGTCCGGCAAGACCCTGTTCGTCGATCCACGCGGCGGTGAGCCAGTCGAGGCTCAACCCGTGCGAAATCCATACCGGCAGGTAAAACAGCCCCGTGATCAACAACAGCGCCGGCAACGCTTCCCAGCGCCGCAAACCGGTTTCCGGCCGGGATCGCGCCACCATCCATAAAAAGACCATGCCATAGAGCAGCACCTGCATCCGCGATCCGGCGGCGATCGCCAGCAGCAGCACTCCGGGCAAGACGCGGCCATAGAGCACCGCGACCATGCCAGACACGAGGAACAGATAAGTGATCATGTGATCGATCGGCCGCGCCGAGGCGATCATGATCCACGGAGTGGCGAGCACCAGGGCCACCACAAGTTCCGGCCGCGCCACCCCCAGCTTGCGCGCCAGCAGCCAGGTTATTGGCATGGCAGCAGTCGCGCAGGCGGCGGCGGTCAGGTTCGCCAGCCAGGCTCCGCCGAGCCAAGCTCCGAACCCAAAGGCGAACTCTGAGACGATGTAGCCGGTATAACGCGAGGCGACGTAGCGATCCTCGTGAACCATGGTCTGCCAGGTAGCGAGCATACGGTAGCTGTCATTGTCGAGCCCGTAGCCGAGCGGAACAAGCGCCGCGACGGCGATCAGCCAGCCCAGCGCAGCCAGGGCCAGAAGATACCTATCGAGCCTAGCCAAGCATGCCTCCCTTTGTGATGGATGAGGCGATGCCGGAACTTGCGCGCGAAGGCAACACGAGTGGTGCCACTTGCGTGGACCTCGTGCATGGCGCAGAATCGCCATCCACTTGCCAAACGGGGGCCGATCATGCCGAATATCCTGCGTCTCTTGCCGCTGATTTTCATACTCTCCGGCTGCGCGGCGATTCCGCGTCAGGATATCGCCAGCGCACCGGCGCGGGCATCCGATTTCGTCCAGCGAATCGAGGCGCTTGATGACAATGGGCCGAAACTGAACGCGGTTATCGCAATCAACCCCGATGCGCTGCGCGATGCCGCGCGGGCCGAAACGCTGCCCGGACCGCTGGCGGGCAAGGCGGTGCTGATCAAGGACAATATCGAGACCGCAGACCGTATGCCGACAACTGCTGGCAGTCTGGCGTTAAAAGATAACTTCACCGGCCGCGATGCGCCGCTGGTGGCGAAACTGCGCGCGTCAGGCGTGGTCATCCTTGGCAAGACCAACCTTTCCGAATGGGCTAATATCCGCGGCAACCGATCAACCAGCGGCTGGAGCGGGCTTGGCGGGCAGACGAAAAACCCCCATGCAATCGACCGCAGCCCCTGCGGATCGTCAGCCGGAAGCGGTGTCGCGGTAGCCGCTGGCCTCGCCTGGGCGGCGATCGGCACCGAGACCGATGGCTCGATCACCTGCCCGGCCAGCATCAACGGCATTGTCGGCTTCAAGCCCACCGTCGGCCTGATCAGCCGCCGCTATATCGTGCCGATCAGCCACAGCCAGGATACGCCGGGACCGATGACGACCAGCGTGCGCGATGCCGCGCTGCTGCTCACCGCCATGGCCGGACCCGATGCGGCTGACCCGCAGACCGCGCGCGCCGAATTGCACATACAGGATTTTGCCGAAGGGCTGGGCAAGGCCAGCCTGAGCGGCCTGCGCATCGGCGTGTTGCGCAAGGCGGTGGGAAACAGCCCCGGTATCAATGCGTTGTTCGATGCCGCTTTGGCCGATCTCAAGCGTGGCGGCGCGGTGCTGATTGAGCTGGCATTCGAAGCCGATGATGCGATGTACCGCGATGAATCGCTGGTGCTGCGCTGGGAGCTCAAGCAGGATCTTAACGCCTATCTCAAAGCCCTGCCCGGCAATCCACCGGTGCGCTCGCTCAGCGATGTCATCGCCTGGAACAAGACCCATGCGGCAGAGGAACTGCGCTGGTTCGGGCAGGAAACTTTCGAGGCCGCTGACAAACTCAGCGATGAAGCCGCCTACAAAAAAGCGCGCGAAAACTCGCTGCGACTGGCGGGCAAGGATGGCATCGACAAGCTGCTGGCCGATCACAGGCTCAGCCTGCTGATATTCCCCACCGAAGGACCGGCCTGGCCGATTGACCTGATCACCATTTCCCGCGGGCTAGACGTTGGTGCAGGCAGCCTTGCGGCAATCGCTGGCTACCCGCACCTCTCGGTGCCGATGGGCGCGGTGGAAGGCCTGCCTGTGGGACTGAGCATTATTGCGGGGCAGTGGGAGGACCGCAAGGTGCTGGAAGCCGGCGCGGCCTTCGAACGTGTGCGGAGTGCCAGGGTGCCCGTGCCGGATTTCAAGAGGTGGGGGGAATAGTGCCAAAA
>JANOYZ010000168.1:0-4400 GCA_031429135.1 Novosphingobium sp.
AAGGCCGGTGGCATGCCGATGCTCGATCGCTTCATCTGGGCGACCGGCTGTTCGCTGGCACATTCGCGGCCGACAATCGAAGCCTTCTGCCGCTATGAGATTCCCGAAGATCTGTTGCAGGACGCCGGGCTGTTCGGCCCGCTTTCGCAGATCACTGACGATCACAAGCGCAACATCCTCGCCAACAATTACGCGCGCATCCACGGCATCGATATCGCCGCCACCAAGGCCGCAATAGCCGGTGATGAATTCAGCCAGGCGCGGCGGCGCGATCCATCGCCCGAACCTTGGAGCACCACAGCACGCTGGCCCGAGATCCAGCGCGCCCGCGCCGAAGCAGGCAGTACACTGGTGTCGACATGAAGTCCCAGACCATGGCGGCAGGTTTGATCTGCGAGGCGCAGGTTCGCGAAGTGCTCGATCAGATCAAGGATCCATGCAGCGTCGCAGCCTGCGTACCCCTGGGGCTGACCGAAATGGGGCTGATCAAGACGGTTCTGATTGATCCTGATGGCAGCGTCGATATCGAGCTGCGCCTGACCTCGCCATTTTGCGAAATGATCGGCTTCATGCAGAGCGAGGCGAAGGCCAAGGTCGGCGCCTTGCCGGGGGTGACCGGCGTGTCTGTGCGCCACGATAGCGGGTTTGATTGGGACCACGATCTGATCGCACCCGCGGCCCAGGCGCGGCGGCGGGCGCGGCTGGACATGCTGCGGGCATTGCCCCCGGCGCGGCATGAAGCGGCACGGGTTACATGAGAGAGTAAAAAAATCCCCAAGCCTTCAAAGCTAAGTACTTGAAAACATGGTAGCGGAGGAGGGGCTCGAACCCCCGACACGCGGATTATGATTCCGCTGCTCTAACCAACTGAGCTACTCCGCCCCAAGGGGCTGCCGAGGCCAAATCACCCGGACAGGCGGCGCACATAGGGTGCGAGGGGGCGCGGGTCAACCACCGGTTTTGCCCCGAAACGGCCATCTCCCCAGTGCTTCCCACGGGCCGCCGCGATAGAGATGCAGGCCAAGCCCGGCAAAGCGGAACTGCCGCTCGATTGCCATGCTGGCAAGCTGCCTTTGCAGCGCGGTGGCCTCTTGTGCGGTTACCTTGTTCTGCACGGTGATGTGCAGACGCGGTGCGTGGCTGTCCTGCGAGGTAAGCGCGCCGTGGAAGTTGTCGGCGATCTGCGCGCGCAGCTCCAGCATGGCCGGACAGGTGATCGCCAGCGCCGTCCCCCGCCCCAGATCCATCAGACCGGTGATCCGCGCATCAGGTGCCGTAAATTCCCCTGCCAGCCGCGCCAGCAAGGGCTTGAGCTCGCCCAGCAACGAGGGTGCGAGCGAGTGAAACAGCGTCACATGGGCTTCGAGGTGATTGCGCTCAGAGGGAAAATGCGCGCGGCGCAGGCGGTCCGCCCAGCTGAATATGTCAGGCGGCAGCTCTGCGGTGACGATGAAGGGTTCGAAGGGCATGCAGCATCTTAGCCTGAGTTTCAGCGACACTGAAACAAGTACGGCACCAGCCCGCTCCCCGCCCGGCCACCCATAGGTTACTATTGACGGGTGGCCGGGTGGGGGAGCGGGCTGGTGCCGCATCCACGGTAGTGGCTCAAATGCGGGCGGCGGGCTGGGAGGGGAAATCAGCCGCCGCCCGCAGTCACGAAGCGGGAGGGATCAGGCCGCTTCGGAAAAATCCCACGTCAGCGCGGCGAGCAGCTTCTCAGGCGCGGTTTCGCCATAGGGATCGCTGTCTGCACCGCTATCGTTGATGCCCGGCTCTTCAAACCAGTGGGCAATCCGATTATCATCAACGATCATCGCATAGCGCCAGCTGCGCATGCCGAAACCGACGTGATCCTTGTCGATCAGCATGCCCATCCGGCGGGTAAAATGCCCCGAACCATCGGGCAGCAGCTTCACCTTCTTGAGGCCAAGGCTCTTGCCCCACTGATACATGACGAAGGCGTCGTTGACCGAGATGCAGTACAGCTCATCGACGCCAGCAGCCTTGAACACATCATAGAGGCGCTCGTAATTCGGGCACTGTTCGTTGCTGCATGTCGGCGTGAAAGCGCCCGGCAGCGAAAATATCGCCACCTTCTTGCCGGCGAACGCATCACGCACCACCAGTTCCTGCCAGCGGAATGGATTGGGGCCACCCACCGCTTCATCGCGGACCCGGGTCTTGAGGGTAACGTCGGGGATGGAACGGCCAATCATTGCAAACTCCTGTGCTCTGTTGCAGCGGGAATGGCAGCTGGCATTAAATCGGTAAAACTGGATAAATTTGTTTCAGTTATCGCCGTAAGCGATCAGAAATCCCCGCGCGCCTTGCGGATGGCATACCATTTTTCGACATTCGCGTTGTGCTCTGGCAAGGTCGCGGCAAAGGCGTGGCCGCCAGTGCCGTCTGCCACCATATACAGCGCCTCGGTCTTGACCGGATGCAGCACCGCCTCGATCGAGGCGCGCCCAGGGTTGGTGATCGGCCCCTTGGGCAGGCCGATCATGGAGTAGGTGTTGTAATCATTGATCGCCTGAATTTCCGATTGCCTGATGCGGCGACCGAGCGGTTTACCGCGGGTGATCGGGTAGATGATCGTCGGATCGGCTTGCAGCATGATCCCCTGCCGAACCCGGTTGGAATAAAGCCCCGCCACCATGCCGCGCTCCGCAGGCTTGCCGGTTTCCTTCTCGACAATCGAGGCGAGGATCACCGCTTCCAACGGCGTCTTCGCTACCGTATCGGCTGAGCGTTTGGCCCACAGTTCAGACAGCATACGCTGCATCGCCGCCTGCATCCGCAGCAGCACCGCCTGCCGGCTCTCCCCACGCTCAAAATCATAGGTGTTGGGCAACAGCGAGCCGTCGGCCGGCATGGCAATGGTGCCGGTGAGGAAAGGCTGCGCGTTCAGCCGTTCATAGACCATGATCGACGGCATACCTTCGGGCACGGTAACAAAGCGCCGCACCGCGTCCCCGCCGCGCAGGATCGCCATGATCGCCGATGGGCTGGAACCCTTGGGCAGCAGGAATTCGCCCGCCTTGATCGATCCGCCGCCGCCGAAAATCCTTGCGCGCAAACGAAACCCGCTGGCAGAGCTGACCGCGCCTTCCTTTTCAAGTTTGCCCGCAACTGCGCCAAGCGTCGCGCCATCAGGAACAATGAAGGCGGTATCCTTCGCCAGCGGTCCGCCCCAATACCAGCCGCCGAGCAGCCAGCTGAGGCCGCCGATGACCAGCAACATGGCGGCAAGCCCCGAAAAAAGGCAGCCACGCCGCATGATGCCGCTCAGATCGGTTTCATGATCAGGCTGGCGTTGGTCCCGCCGAAACCGAAGCTGTTGTTGAGCACCGCGCGCACTTGCCGCTTTTTCGCGACGTGCGGCACCAGATCGACACCGATGCAGCTGTCGCTCGGGTTATCGAGGTTCAGCGTCGGCGGCACGATCTGGTCGCGCATAGCCAGAATGCAGAAAATCGCCTCAACCGCGCCGGCACCGCCCAGCAGGTGGCCAATGGCGGACTTGGTGCTGCTCATCGAGACATTGGTGATCGCATCGCCAAACAGGCGGCGCACCGCACCCAGTTCCAGTTCGTCACCCATCGGGGTCGAGGTGCCGTGGGCGTTGATATAATCGATATCGGCCGGGGTCATGCCCGCCTTCTTCAGCGCCATCTGCATCGAGCGGAACGCGCCCGAACCTTCGGGGTGCGGTGCGGTGACGTGATAGGCATCGCCCGACAGGCCATAACCAACCACTTCGCAATAGATTTTCGCGCCGCGCGCCTTGGCATGCTCATATTCCTCGAGCACGACAACGCCCGCGCCCTCGCCCATGACGAAGCCGTCGCGCGCCTTGTCATAAGGGCGGCTGGCCTTTTCGGGCTGGTCGTTGAAGGCCGTGGAAAGTGCACGGGCCTGGGCAAAACCGGCAATGCCGATCGGGCAGATCGTGCCCTCAGCGCCGCCCGCCAGCATGATGTCGGCATCATCGTCGCGGATCATTCGCGCAGCATCGCCGATCGAATGCGCCCCGGTGGAGCAAGCCGTTACCACCGCATGGTTCGGCCCCATCAGACCATATTTGATCGAGACCTGACCCGAGATCAGATTGATCAGGCGGCCATGCACGAAATGCGGGGAAACCCGGCTCGGGCCCTTTTCGGCGAGCACCAGCGATTCGCTTTCAATCCCCGGCAGCCCGCCGATGCCCGAACCGATCGAGCAACCAGCACGATAACGCGTCGCCTCATCCATATCGAGCAGGCCGGCATCTTCAATCGCCTGCCCAGCCGCATCAATACCATAGTTGATGAACGGATCGACCTGGCGCTGCACCTTGTGATCGACGCGCAAGTTGGGATCGAAGCCGTTCTCGTGATCAGCCGGCTTCACCTCGC
>JANOYZ010000169.1:0-1562 GCA_031429135.1 Novosphingobium sp.
CGGCGGGGCGGGCGCGTGGCTGCGCTATGCGGTGGGGCGGCTGGTGGGGCCATCGGATTTTCCCTATGCCACGCTGACCGTCAACGTGCTCGGCAGTTTTGCCATGGGGTTGCTCGCCGGGTGGCTAGCCCGCCATGGACAGGGCGGCGAAAGCTGGCGACTGCTGCTCGGGGTTGGCCTGCTGGGCGGCTTCACGACCTTTTCCGCCTTCAGCTTTGAACTGGTGCTGATGATCCAGCGCGGAACCATCGGCCTTGCCGCTTCCTATGCGCTGCTTTCGGTGCTGGGCGGTGTGCTGGGCCTGATATTTGGACTTTATGTAATGCGAGCAGTCGGATGAGCGAAACTTCGGCCCCCCAGGACTCAGTGCCAGACAAGGTTCGTCAGTTCACCGTCCAGAAGGATGATAACGACGTGCGGCTGGACCGCTGGTTCAAGCGCCACCTGCCGCAGATCGGTTTCGCCACCATCAGCCGCTGGGCGCGTACCGGGCAGATCCGCATCGATGGCAAGCGCGCAGATCCGGCTGACCGGCTGGTCACGGGGCAGGTGCTGCGCGTCCCCCCCGGCGGGATCACGCCCGAGCGCACTGGCCCCGTGCCGCGCAAGGAATTGACCGAGGAGCAGTTGAACCGCGCCGAGGCCATGGTGATCCACCGGGACCGGGCCGCCATCGTGCTCAACAAGGAACCGGGGCTTGCCACGCAGGGCGGCACCGGCACACACGAACATGTCGACCAGCTGCTCGATGCGTTTTCGCCGAGCGGTCCCAGACCCCGCCTCGTCCACCGGCTCGACAAGGATACCTCCGGCGTCCTGCTGATTGCCGCGACCCCGGGCAGCGCTGCCTATTTCTCCAAGCGGTTCTCGGGCCGCTCAGCACGCAAGATCTATTGGGCGCTGGTGGCGGGTGTGCCCGATATCTACGATGGCGTGATCGAACTGCCGTTGGCCAAACAGCCTGGCAGCGGCGGCGAAAAGATGATGGTCGATCAATCGGACCAGGGCATGCCGGCCAAGACCCGCTACCGGGTGATCGAGCGGGCGGGCAATAGTACCGCCTGGGTCGAATTGCAGCCGTTTACCGGGCGTACGCATCAGCTGCGCGTCCACATGGCGGCGATTGGCCATCCGATCATCGGCGACGGCAAATATGGCGGGCCAGAGGCTTTCCTCACCGGCTCGATCAGCCGCAAGATGCACCTGCACGCGCGGCGGCTGATAATTGATCACCCCGATGGCACCCCACTGGATGTCACCGCCCCGCTACCCAGCCATTTCGCCGCGAGCATGGTGCAGCTGGGCTTTGACATGGCAAATGGCGATCTGCCGCTGGAGGCTGCCAAGGCTGATCCGCGCGAAGTCACCAAGACTGCGGCTAAGGCCCACGCCAAACAATACCGCAAGGAACGGCGCGGCGAGCGGCGCGGGCGGAAAGCCGGCGAGCGCAGTCCGGCGGGCCATGCCGTTACCAAGACTGGCACCAAATCTGGCACCAAATCTGGGAGCAAAGGTGCTGGCAAGCCGGGCGCGAAACCATCCACTAAACCGGCCGGCAAACC
>JANOYZ010000170.1:0-19102 GCA_031429135.1 Novosphingobium sp.
TCATTGCTGGCGCGGAAGCGCTGTAGCAACTGCACAAGAACATGGCGCGAAAGCGTTGTAAGTAATCGAAGGCAAGGAAAAGACTATGGCCACCGCCACCAAGACCAAACCCGCCGCCAAGAAGGCCGTACCGGCCACCGCAGCCGCCACCGGCAAGATCAGCCAGGTTATCGGCGCCGTCGTCGATGTGACCTTCACCGGCGAACTGCCGGCGATTCTGAACGCGCTGGAAACCGACAACAACGGCAACCGTCTGGTTCTCGAAGTTGCCCAGCACTTGGGTGAGAACACCGTGCGCACCATCGCCATGGATTCGACCGACGGTCTGACCCGCGGCCAGCCGGTGCGCGATACCGGTTCGCAGATCACCGTGCCGGTCGGCCCCAAGACGCTTGGCCGCATCGTCAACGTCATCGGCGAGCCGATCGACGAGCGCGGCCCGGTCGGCTCTGATATGTTCGCCCCGATCCACGCCGAAGCCCCGTTGTTCGTTGACCAGTCAACCGAAGCAGCGATCCTCGTCACCGGCATCAAGGTCATCGATCTGCTCGCGCCTTATGCGCGCGGCGGCAAGATCGGCCTGTTCGGCGGTGCTGGCGTTGGCAAGACCGTGCTGATCCAGGAACTGATCAACAACATCGCCAAGGGCCACGGCGGCGTTTCGGTGTTCGCTGGTGTCGGTGAGCGCACCCGCGAGGGTAACGACCTTTACCACGAATTCCTCGAAGCCGGCGTCATCGCCTCGGACAAGGATGGCAATGCCATTTCCGAGGGTTCCAAGGTGGCACTGGTGTTCGGCCAGATGAACGAGCCTCCCGGTGCCCGCGCCCGCGTCGCCCTTTCGGGCCTGACCATGGCCGAATACTTCCGCGACGTCGAAGGCCAGGACGTGCTGTTCTTCATCGACAATATTTTCCGGTTTACCCAGGCTGGTTCGGAAGTGTCGGCGCTCTTGGGCCGTATTCCTTCGGCCGTGGGCTATCAGCCGACCCTGGCGACCGACATGGGCCAGTTGCAGGAGCGCATCACTTCGACCAACAAGGGTTCGATCACCTCGGTTCAGGCGATCTACGTTCCCGCCGACGATCTCACCGATCCGGCCCCGGCTGCCTCGTTTGCCCACCTTGATGCCACCACCACGCTGAACCGCGCGATTTCGGAGCTGGGCATCTACCCGGCGGTTGATCCGCTCGATTCGACCAGCCGCGTGCTGACCGCCGCCGTTGTCGGTCAGGTGCATTATGACACCGCCCGCCGCGTTCAGGAAACGCTGCAGAAGTATAAGTCGCTTCAGGACATCATCGCCATTCTGGGCATGGACGAGCTTTCCGAAGAAGATAAGCTCACCGTCACCCGCGCACGCAAGCTCCAGAAGTTCCTCAGCCAGCCGTTCCACGTCGCCGAAGTATTCACCGGCATCTCGGGCAAGTTCGTCCAGATCGAAGACACCGTGGCTTCGTTCAAGGCGGTGGTTGATGGCGAATATGATCACCTCCCCGAGAACGCCTTCTACATGGTCGGCGGCATCGACGATGCGATCGCCAAGGCGCAGAAGCTGGCTGAAGAGGCTTGATTCGACATGGCATTGCACTTTGAACTCGTCACCCCGGCCAAGCTGGTCCGCTCCGAGGAGGTCCACATGGTGGTCGTCCCCGGCGGGGAAGGCGATTTTGGCGTGCTGCAGGGCCATGCCCCGGTGATGTCGACAATCCGCGACGGCGCACTGATGGTTTACAAGACCGAAGGCGCAGTGCCTGAGGAAATCCAGGTGCGCGGCGGCTTTGCCGAAGTCAGCGACAAGGGCCTGACGGTGCTGGCCGAGTCGGTCATCGGCTGATCCGGTTCACGACTTTATGAACACGGCAAACGGGGCGGGTCATTCCGCCCCGTTTCCTTTCGGGCTGAGATCAGTTTAGATCGGATGGCATGATCCGACCGAGAATCGTTCCGTTTCCTATCGAGCCACCTTGCTCTTCCCCCTTGGAGGGGGAGGCTGGGTGGGGGTGTGCTAACGCCAGCATCGACGCTCGGCATTCGCCTCACTCCCCCTCCCCGCCGGAGAGCAGGATTCGGCAGATGGAATATTAAAATGCCGCCCGCCGCCCCCGATCTGTTCGATCGCCTCGAAGCACTGTTCGCCACGCGGCGGGCGCAGGTACTATGGTTCGCCTTGTTCGCCCTGCTCACCCGCGCCACAGTTTTCGGGCAGACCAACTATTTCAACGATGAGTATTTCTACTGGCAGATAGGCCTGCGCATGCATCAAGACCTGCTGCCCTATGTCGATCTGTGGGATCGCAAGGGGCCGGGGCTGTTCCTGATCTACTGGTTGATCGGATTCCTTTCCTCCTCGGTGCTCGCTTACCAGCTGGTCGCCTGCGCTTTTGCCGGGGCGACGGCCTATGTCGCGGCGCGGATTGCCGGGCACTTCACCACGCGACTGGGGGCCATGCTCGGCGGCTCGCTCTATCTGGTGATGACCGCGTTTCTGGGTGGCGCTGGCGGGCAATCGCCGGGGTTCTACAATCTGTTCATCGCGCTGGCAGCCCTCGCCATTGTCGAAGCCCGCCCGCAATTGCACCAAGGCATGGTGCCGCGCCGCCTCTATTGGGCGATGGTGTCTGCCGGATTTGCGCTGACTTTCAAACAGGTTGCCATTTTTGAAGCGGCATTCCTCGGCCTTGTCGTGCTCTGGCAATTGCAACGCAGCAGCATGGCCCCAGCACGCCTGGCGCGCAGCGCCACGCTGATGGCGCTGGCTGGTGCAGCGCCCTTTGTCGTCTTTGCTCTGGCCTATACCCTGGCCGGACATTTCACCGAGTTCTGGCAGGCGATGGTCACCGCAAACCTGCGTAAGGCCTATAACCCCGGCGACGATCACTGGACCCGGATCGAGGCACTGGCAGTGATGTCTGCGGCACTGTGGATCCCGGCGCTGTTCGGCCTGCTGACGCGGGGCGAAGCTGGCAAGGAGAAGCGCGGTTTTTTGATCGGCTGGCTACTCGCGTCGCTGGCGGGGCTGCTGGCGATCCCCAATTTCTATGAGCACTACCTGCTGCCACTGTGCTTGCCATTTTCGGTGGCGGCGGCCTGCGCCTTTGGCTGGCGGCGGCTGGGCAACGCACTGGGCATATTCACCTTGGCCTTCATGCTGCTGGCAGGCGGCAGCTTCAATTTCGCCCGCGCCGCAGCCGCGCGTGAGGCGATGGCATCGCTCACCCGCGATATCCTCGCGCGCGATCCGCAGCCAGCGCCGCTGGTCTATGAAGGGCCGGTCGATCTTTACCGTCAGCTCGGTGCCTATCCGCCCTCACCGCTCTATTTCCCGCTCCACCTCTATTTTCCGCCCGAGGATAACGTCAGCCAGTTCGATACGGCTGAGACTGTGCGGCAGATTCTGGCCACGCGGCCCTCCGTGGTTATCACCTTCCACGATTACCCCGCGTCAGAAGAAAACCCGCGCACCGCGCGCCAGGTTCACGCCTATACCGCAGCCCATTGCCGCCTGTGGTTCACCCGTAAGGTACTGGAAGCCCACGCCGAGCACGATCTTGACGTCTGGGGAGATTGCCGCACTCAGCGATCGGGCGGCGACACCACCGGACGGTAGTTCCAGCGCATCGCCTTGCTGCCATCGATCTTCGATATTTCCGCCATCAGCAGCTGGCCTTGCCGCCAATAGCGGATGCGTTGCGGGTAATCGTGCGCCGGATTGGCAAACTCCACCGCTTGCTCGCTGGTGACAGTAAGCGGAAATTCGCTCGGCGGTGCGCCCTTCGGCTGGGCGAAGAAACTGATCTTGCCATCGGGCTTGCGGATGATCTTGGTACTTTCCCAGTTCTCCAGCTTGGGGCCGAAGCCGCTTTTTGCCACGCCGAGCATCATATCACCGCGCGCGCCGCTCCAGATCTCCTCTGACCAGCTTGAGCCGTCCTCCATCATCCAGATGCCCGCCAGCCAATCTGGCAATGGTGCGACCTGCTGCGTTATAACGGGGGCGGCCTGCTGCGCCGCAGCGGGTGCCGCCAGCAGCAGTGCGGCGGCAGAGGTCAATCGAACAAAGCGCATCGGTATTTTCCAGATAATGGGGCGATTGCGGCGATTCATAGTGCCTGCTCCGCGCGCAGCAAGCAGGATCGCCCGGCAGCAATTATAGCCGCTGGGTGCGTCCCGAATGCCACAACCACAGCCCAGCCGCGACGATCATGGTCGCGCCCAGCAGGGTTATGCCATCGGGCAGATTACCGAACAGAGCCGCGCCCAGCAGCGTCGCAACCAGCAGTTGCACGTATGAAGTCGGTGCGATCGCCGCTGCACCGGCCCGCACGGTGCCTTGATAAATCGCCCAGTGGGCTGTGCTGGCGGTCAGCGCAACAACGGCGCAGCGGGCGATGATGGTCCAGTCCGGCAGGCTAACCGCCAGTTTTCCGATACCGCTCAGCCCGCCGATAATCGCAGCCAGCACCAGCATCGGCGCTGCGACAATCGCCACGAAGAACTGCGAGGCCAGCGGACTGGCTTTTCCCGCCGTGGCGCGATTGCCGACCATCAGCAGGCTCAGACCCAGCGCAGACAGTAAGGGTAACAGAGCAGCAAGGCCCAGTTCGGCAAAATTGGGCCGCAAGATGATCAGCACGCCGGCAAAGGCAAACAGCGTTGCTAACCAGGTCTCGCGCCGGGCCTTTTCGCCCAGGAATATCGCGGAAAGCACCGATGTGATCATCGGGCTGGTAAAAGTGATCGCCGTGGCCTCGGCCAGCGGCATGACAAAGATTGCCGCAAAGAAGCCCACCGTCGCAATCGCAACACCAAAGCCACGCAGCAATTGCAGATGCGGGCTAGGCATGGCAAAACCGGCCCGGCCCTCGCGGATCGCCAGCAAAATGGCGAGGCCCAGCGCGCCGATGACATAGCGCGTCGCCGCAACTGCCGTGGGCGCCCAGGCACCGGCTATCGTTTTCACCACCGCATCACCGCAGGAAAGCAGGGCAAAGCCGCAAAACGCCCAGATCAGGCCGCGGCGCTCTTCTTGATGTGCCTGAATTTGCTGCTCCTCTCCGCGCTGGGCCACGGCAAATCGGGGAAATCTTCGGCCTGGTCAAACAGGTTACCCGCCTATTTAAGAAGTTTTCAAAGTTTCAACCATATATCAGCCGAAGCGAAGTGGGTCTGCCGCACCCAGTGAAGGGCGGACAGCAAGGAATATCGAGGTTATGAGCGCATTTGGGCGGAAAGCAGGAGTGGGCGGCATGTCGCCGGGCGCGCGTCCGCAATTCGGCGTTGCACGGCCCATGAAGGCCGGTGCAGGTGGACCGGATATTGGCTCACTTCCGCCGATTCCGGCACCCGGGAACTACCCCGCTGGTCTGCCAGGCGGCGAACAGTTCCCGCCGCTGCCCGGCGGTGATGAGGGCATGAGCCAGAGCGATTCGCAAGCATTGAAGTCTGATGCCCTGACCCGCCTGGCTGATCGCGCCAATGGCGTGGTTGAAAACACCAATCACCTCGAAGGCTTCGAGGCTTCGGTCCACAAGATCAAGGAACAGGTGCTGCCGCGCCTGCTTGAGCGGGTTGACCCGGAAGCCGCCGCGTCGCTGACCAAAGACGAACTTTCCGAAGAATTCCGCCCGATCATCCTCGAGGTGCTCGCCGAACTTAAGATCACGCTCAACCGGCGTGAACAGTTCGCGCTGGAAAAGGTGCTGATCGACGAGCTGTTGGGCTTCGGCCCGCTGGAAGAGCTGCTCAATGATCCCGATATCTCGGATATCATGGTCAACGGTCCCGACCAGACCTATATTGAAAAGAAGGGCAAGCTGATCCTTTCAACGGTCCGCTTCCGCGATGAACAACACCTGTTCCAGATCGCGCAGCGCATCGTCAATCAGGTCGGCCGCCGCGTTGACCAGACCACACCGCTGGCTGACGCCCGCCTTAAGGATGGCAGCCGCGTCAACGTCATCGTACCGCCGCTCAGCTTGCGCGGTACCGCAATCTCGATTCGTAAGTTTTCCGAGAAGCCGATCACCATCGACATGCTGCGCGACTTCGGTTCGATGAGCGACAAGATGGCCACCGCGCTCAAAATCGCCGGTGCCTGCCGGATGAATGTGGTGATCTCGGGCGGTACTGGTTCGGGCAAAACCACCATGCTCAATGCCCTGTCGAAGATGATCGATCCCGGCGAGCGAGTGCTGACCATCGAAGACGCCGCCGAACTTCGCCTGCAACAGCCGCATTGGCTGCCGCTCGAAACGCGTCCGCCAAACCTTGAAGGCCAGGGCGCGATCACCATCGGCGATCTGGTGAAGAACGCGCTGCGTATGCGGCCTGACCGGATCATCCTTGGCGAAATTCGCGGGGCTGAGGCTTTCGATCTGCTCGCCGCGATGAACACCGGCCACGATGGCTCGATGTGTACGCTCCACGCCAACTCGGCGCGTGAATGCCTGGGCCGTATGGAAAACATGATCCTGATGGGCGACATCAAGATTCCCAAGGAAGCCATTTCACGCCAGATCGCGGAAAGCGTCGATCTGATTGTTCAGGTCAAGCGTCTGCGCGACGGTTCACGCCGCACCACCGGCATCACCGAGGTGATCGGCATGGAAGGCGATGTCATCGTTACGCAGGAACTGTTCAAGTTCGAATATCTTGACGAGAGCGAGGACGGCAAGATCATCGGCGAATTCCGCGCCTCGGGCCTGCGTCCCTATACGCTGGAAAAGGCGCGGCAATTTGGCTTTGATCAGGCCTATCTTGAGGCCTGCCTCTAAGCCTCTTGCCAACCTGACTTATCAGGCGCACCCTTGGCTGCCCGGTGATCCGGCCGTCTATTCCGGGCAATGATTGTTGTTGGCGGTAGGGAGATGGTTCGATGAAACCCTTCACCACGGCAGCGGCTCTGATGTTTGCACTCATGGCACTTGCGCATCTTTATCGGTTGTTCATGCCATTTGAGCTGATCGTCGGCGGACATGCGATTCCGCAATGGGCCAGCATGGTTGGACTGATTGTTGCAGGCAGCCTTGCCTTTATGGTCAGACGAGAATCCGTTAGCTCCTGATCCACTCCATCGCCGCCAGCACAAGCAGAAGCACGGTGGCAAACAGCGAAAAGAAGAACAGTGCGGTCCAATTCATGAACCCGACCGCGTCCAGATCTTTGCGCTTGCGCCGACGATGATCGCCAAACCAGGCGGCAATAGCGATAGCAAGTGTCATAAAACCCGGCACCAGCGGCTGGTGCAACCAGTCTGGATCAAACCACTCAGGCAAGCATCACGTCCTTCGTCTTGCCCTATCGGCGGTTCGTCTTGCGCGAATTGTCAGTGCGGGATCAAGCGCCTATCGTATCCTTGCTATGTGGATTGGAAAGATTGCAATGATGATGCGAGCCAGCCGTGCCTCCATGTTAGCCATTGCTCTGGGCATAGGCAGCCCGGCGCTCGCCGATGAGATCGTCGTTACCGGCAAGCCGCTATCGCAGACTGCGGCGGACCTTGCTGCCTGCATCAAGCGCCAATGCCCGCCCGATCAGGACGTGGCCGCAACGCTTGCTCATGCAGAAAACCAGTTTGTCTCAGGCGAATATAAAGGCAGCCGGATGACCTTGAAGCAGTCGCTTTCGCGCAACCGCAAACATGGCAGCGACTATCCCCTCCCGGTATCGAGCCTGCTGCGTGCCAATGGCCGGATTGCCGAGCATGTCGGTGAGGCCAAGGATTTTCAGCTGTCCATGCTCGATCTGCGCGACACTTTGAAATCGGCATTTGGCGCGGATAATTTCCGCACCATGCTGGCCCAGATCGAAGTGGCTGACAGCCGGGCCAAGCTGGGGTTTCCCGATGAGGCAGAGCGGATCTATCGCGACATCGAGCGCCGCGCGCTGGCACAGGCGCAAAATCGCGTGGCGACACTGGCACGGCTGCGCCAGGCGCTGCTGCTACAGGTCCGCTATGATGACAGTCGCAGCCCCGAATTGCGCCGCCAGCTTGACGAGCGGCTCAATGAAGTCAGCCAGCGCCCGCTGTCAGGCGCTGAGGATTTCGCCCTGGTCGCCGAGGTCATGCGGGCACGACTCGATCGTAAATCGGGCCAGGCCACCAGCACCGAGGCGCTGATCCGGCGCTTTGCCGGCACTGCCGGGGCCAACCGGCCGGTGCTGTTGTTTGCCGAGCCGGTATCGCGCATCGATCTGACGCAAAATGGTCCCGATGCCCAGCAATCGATCGCCGCATGGCGGCGTTATTCCACCAATACCCATGGCTCATGGGCCGATGTCGGTTTCTGGATCGGGCCCGATGGCCATGTCAGCGATGTTGAAGTGCTGCGCATCAAAGGTAGTCAGGATTGGCTGAAGCCGGTTATGGGCAGTATCGGCAAGCGCGTCTATGCGCCGCTCCGGCAAGGTGAAGGTGCCAGACCCGGCTTTTACATGGTCGAACGCTATACGCTGACCGCGCGGGTTTCGGACGACGTCACCGGATCGCATCTGCGGATGCGCGAAGCGGTGCCGCGCATCGAAATGCTCGACCTGACTTCGGACAATTACGAGGCTCCTGCCAAAATCGGCTGACCCCAAAGCTTGCGGCGGGCTTGCACCGGGCGCGCCCACCTCTAAAGCCGCCGTGTGGAACCGCGCCAACGCCCCCTGCTTGCCCTGCTGCTGCGCCTGGGTTCTGCCCTGTGCTTTTCGATCATGTTTCTGCTGGTCAAATTATCGGCCGAAAGCGGTGTGCATGTTCTTGAAATCGCCTTCTGGCGTCAGGCAGTGGCACCGCCAGCCTTAATCCTGTGGCTGTGGTCGCAGGGCAGCCTCGGGCAATTGCGGACACATCAGTTCCCGCGCCATGTCGCCAGATCACTGGTCGGCAACAGCAATATGACAATCCTGTTCTATGCGGCAACGCTGCTGCCGCTGGCCGAATCGATCACACTCGGCTTCACCACGCCACTGTTTGCCGTGATCATCGCCGCCATGGTGCTGGGCGAGCGCATCGGCCCGTGGCGCTGGGCTGCGGTGCTGGCGGGCTTTGCCGGAATTCTGGTGATCACCCAGCCCGGCGCGCAGCTGATTCACCCGCTGGGAACTTCGCTGGCGCTGTTCGCAGCGGTGCTGGTGGCGATCATCAACTTCCAGATCCGCGAGCTTGGCCGCACCGAAAGCGCGGTCAGCATCGTTTTCTACTTCGGGGTGCTGGGAACCTTGATGATCGGCATGGCGCTGCCGTTTGTCAGCACGCCGCTGAGTGGCCATCAATGGCTGATACTGCTGTCGATGGGCGCAATGGGCACGATCGCGCAGCTGTTTCTCACCGCTTCACTGCGCATGGGCAGCGTCGCCAGCGTCATCGTCATGGATTATTCTTCGCTGATCTGGGGGACGATCCTGGGCTGGCTGGCATGGAATCAGCTGCCGTCCACCGCGACCTGGCTGGGTGCCCCGCTGATTATCGGTGCCGGACTGCTGATCGCCTGGCGCGATCATTACCTGTCGCAACAGGCGCGGCAGGTGATTTCACAGGTTTAACTTCCCTCGCGCCAGCTTAGCACCGGCTTGCGCGCCGCCTGCGTTTCGTCAAGCCGGCGGCGCGGGGCGAGATGCGGGGCGCTCTTGAGGCTGGGATCGGAGCCTTGCGCACGCGCCGCCAGACTGCGCATCGCGGTGATGAAGCGATCAAGGCCGTCCTTGCTCTCGGTCTCGGTCGGCTCGATCAGCATGGCACCGTGGACCACCAGCGGGAAATAGACCGTCATCGGGTGAAAGCCTTCATCGATCAGCCCCTTGGCGATGTCGAGCGTGGTGTAGCCATCGGGCAGGCCATCATCACTGAACAGCGCCTCATGCATACAGGGACCAGCCTTGCCAAACGGCGCAGAGAGCACATCCTCAAGGCTGCGCAGCACATAATTGGCGTTGAGCACCGCATCTTCGGCAACCTGCCGCAAGCCGTCGGCACCGTGGCTAAGGATATAGGTCAGCGCGCGGGTGAACATGCCCATCTGGCCATGAAACGCTGCCATCCGCCCGAACGACTGCGAATGGCCCATGGCTGCGGCATCCTCTTCCTCGATCAGGTGAACGCTGCCGTCTGACTGGCGCGTCGCATAGGGCAGCGGCCCGAAAGGTGAGAGCGCCTCGGACAGCACCACCGGCCCGGACCCCGGCCCGCCGCCGCCGTGCGGGGTGGAGAAGGTCTTGTGGAGATTGATGTGCATGGCATCGATGCCAAGATCACCGGGGCGCACCTTGCCGACGATCGCGTTGAAATTCGCACCATCGCAATAGACATAGCCGCCGACGCCGTGAACCGCGTCCGAGATCGCCTTCATCTCGGGCTCGAACAGGCCGCAAGTGTTGGGATTGGTGATCATCACCCCGGCTACGTCTTGCGCCAGCCGCGCAGTGAGCGCCGCCAGATCGACCCGGCCGTCAAGTGTCGCGGGAATATTCTCGACCGAAAATCCGGCAAAGGCAGCCGTTGCGGGATTGGTGCCATGGGCGGATTCAGGGACGAGAATGACCTTGCGATCCTCGCCGCGTGCCGCGATTGCCGCCTTGATGCACAGCAGCCCGCACAGTTCGCCGTGCGCACCGGCCTTGGGCGTCATGGCGACGCCGTGCATGCCGGTCAGCGTGATCAGCCAGTCGGCGAGCTCGCTGATCACCTCGAGCGCGCCGGCCACCGCCTGCTGGGGTGCAAGCGGATGCAGATCGGCAAAACCGGGCAGCCGCGCGACCTTCTCATTCAGGCGCGGGTTGTGCTTCATGGTGCAGGAGCCGAGCGGGAACGGCCCGAGATCGATGGCGTAGTTCTGCCGGCTGAGCCGGGTGTAATGGCGCACGGTTTCCGGCTCTGACAGGCCGGGCAGCGGTGCCGGAGTCTTGCGCAAAAAGCGCGACAGGCCGGGAAGCACTTCGCCCACCGGCTCAGCCATATCGACACCACAAGTGCCGGGGCGGCCCAGCTCGAAAATCAGCTTTTCTTCAAGCGCCAGCCCGCGATCCCCGCTGGCGGTGATCAGGGTGCTTTCAGTTGAGCCCGCTTCGCCCATGGCAGGTCGCCAGCCGGATGCGTTGGGCGCGTTCATGCGGGCACTCCTTCAAGCACTTCGGACAGGGCAGAAACCAGTGCGGTGATGTCCGCATCGGTGGTGGTTTCGGTGGCGCAGACCAGCATGCCGTGGCTCAGCGCCTCGGCATGGGGATAGAGCCGTCCGAGCGAGACACCGCCCAGAATACCCCGGTCCGCCAGCTCGCGCACCACGGCGCGGGCATCGCGCGGCAGCACCACGGTGAACTCATTGACATAGGCATCACCCAGCACCGTCACGCCGGGAATAGCCGCCAGCGAAACAGCCGTCCGGCGCGCCGCATCGTGGTTGATCCGGGCGAGCCTGGCCAGTCCTTCACCGCCCAGAAGGGTCATGTGGATCGAGAAGGCCAGCGCGCAAAGCCCTGAATTAGTGCAGATATTGCTCGTCGCCTTTTCGCGCCGGATATGCTGCTCGCGCGTTGACAGCGTCAGCACGAAGCCGCGTTTGCCCTCGGCATCCACCGTCTGCCCGCAGAGACGACCCGGCATCTGGCGCACGAACTTCTCGTTGCAGCCGAACAGGCCAAGGTATGGCCCGCCGAAGTTCAGCCCGACGCCGAGCGACTGCCCCTCGCCGACAACAATATCCGCGCCCAGATGCCCCGGCGCTTCGATCAGGCCGAGCGCCACCGGCTCGGTCACCACCGCGATCAGCAGCGCCCCAGCGGCATGTGCAGCCTCGGCAATGGCGGAAAGATCGGGAATCCGGCCCAGAACATCGGGGTACTGGACAACGACGCAGGAGGTCTCGCGATCAATCGCGGCGATTACTTCGGCGTCGTCCGGCGTTGCGCTGAGTTGTGGCAGCCGTGCATCGATGACATCGCCGGTGAACCTGGCCATGGTATTTGCAACGGCAGTGTAATGAGGGTGCAACCCACCTGAAAGCACCGCGCGCCTGCGCCGCGTGATCCGGCCCGCCATGGCAATCGCCTCCCAGCACCCGGTCGAGCCATCATACATCGAGGCATTGGCCACATCAGTCCCGAGCAGCCGCGCCACCTGGGTCTGGAATTCGAACAGCACCTGCAAGGTGCCTTGCGCAATTTCGGGCTGGTACGGCGTGTAGGCGGTGAGGAATTCGCCACGCTGGATCAGGTGATCGACCGAAGCCGGGATGTGATGGCGATAGGCCCCAGCCCCGAGGAAAAACGGCGCGGCACCAGCCGACAGGTTTTTCGCCGCGAGTGCCGACATGTGCCGCTCGACCGCCATTTCACTGGCATGCATCGGCAGGCCTGCGATCGGCCCGGAAAGCCGGGCTTCGGCGGGAACATCGACGAACAGATCATCGACGCTGTCCACGCCGATGACGCCGAGCATGTCGGCGCGTTCGGCGGGAGTCAGGGGCAGGTAACGCATCGGATCACAGCCCCTTCACAAACTCGGCATAGGCATCGGCGTTCATCAGGCTTGCCAGTTCGCTTGGCTCGGACAGGGTGACGCGGAACAGCCAGCCGGCTTCATCGGCGTCGGTATTGACCAGCTCGGGCGCATCAGCGAGCGCCGCATTGCTTTCGCTGACCGTGCCGCTGACCGGCGAATAGACATCGCTCGCCGCCTTGACGCTATCGACCACACAGGGCGCATCGCCCTTTTTGACCGTGGCACCGGCCTCGGGCAGATCGACATAGGTTATGTCGCCAAGCTGGCTCTGGGCATAGTCGGTGATGCCGACTGTACCCTCACTGCCTTCAACTTCGATCCACTCGTGATCCTCGGTGAAATAACGCGACATCGGAAAACTCCTCAGCGGTGGTAGCGGTGGGGGACAAAGGGCATCGGCACGACACGGGCAGGCAAGCGACGCCCACGAAGGTCAATTTCAAGCGCAGTGCCACCCGCGGCATGGGCCGCATCGACATAGGCCATGGCAATCGGGTGTTCGAGGCTGGGCGAGAACCCGCCTGAGCAGACGCGGCCGACTTGCAGTTCACCGGCGAAGACCAGCGCGCCCTCTCGCGCAGCTTGCCTGCCTTCAAGCGCAAGACCGATGCGTAAAGTGGCGGGGCCATCAGCCAGCACCTTCAGCACATGATCCGCGCCGGGAAAGCCGCCTTCACCCCCCTGCTCTGTTGGGTTGCGTCGGCGCTTGTTGATCCCGAAAGTCAGGCCGGCGCTCACCGGATCGGTTTCGGGGGTGAGATCATGGCCATAGAGCGGCAGGCCAGCCTCAAGCCGCAAGGAGTCGCGCGCGCCAAGCCCGATGGGTTTCACTTCGCCTTGCGCGCAGATCAGATCGGTGACAGCAACGGCAGCTTCGGCTGGAACGGAAATCTCGAACCCATCTTCGCCGGTATAGCCCGAGCGGCTGATCCACACATCAGCGCCGCCAATCGTGAACCGCCCGCCCTTCATGAAGGTCAGCGCGGAGAGCGGATATTCGCCCGAAACCAGCCGCTCCAGTGCGATAAAAGCCTTGGGACCTTGCAGTGCCAGCAGCGCGTGGTCTTCAAGGTGGTTGATCGTCACTTCATCGGGCAGCGCCTCACGCAGGGTGCCGATATCGTCCCACTTGGTCGCGCCGTTGACGACGAGGTAGAAGCCCTCGTTCCAGCGCGAAACCATCAGATCATCAAGAATGCCGCCGTGCTCATCGAGCAGCAGCGAATAGCGCACCGCGCCCAGCTTCAGCGTGGAAAGATCGATCGGCAGCACGGCCTCAAGCGCCGGTTCAACGCCTTCGCCTGAAAGGAACAGCTGGCCCATATGGCTGACATCGAACAGCCCGGCGCTTTCCCGCGTCCACAGGTGCTCGGCGATGATGCCCTCATATTGCACCGGCATGAAATAACCGGCGAATTCGACCATGCGGCCACCGCGCGCCCGGTGCCATGCATCGAGCGGAAGCATCATCACTTCCACTTCGGGCAGGTCATCATCTTCGATTTGATCGTTCAAGATACAGCTCCGCACAGTTTGGCACACCATTCAGGTGCCCCCTCTGTCACGGAAACCTGAGAGCTTTCCCCCGAGCCAAAGCCCGAGGTTACCCCTTCGGCGGTGCTGTTCCGGCATATTTGCCAGCAGCACACTTTCCAGAGCGTCGCTATTGACCCACGCGGTCCATTGGCCTGAGAGATTCCGGGGCGGTTGCTCCTTCGGCGTCTGGCAATTCATCCTACGACGAATCGCCAGAACTCTCCCGCGCGGTCAGCGACTGATCGGCGTTTGGCGGGGCAGGCAGGTGGAGTCAACCGCGCGCTGAGCAGCACGGGGCCTAATCCACAGTGTCACCATGCACGGCCCGCCGCACGCTGGCTTCGAGTGCGACCCGGCGAATCGCGCGCAAGATTTCCTCGTGCTCGTAGGTAAAGCGCCCACGCGCTTTCTGCTTGGTCAGCGCCAGGATCGCCGCAGCCATTACCTCGGAATGGATCGAGCGATAACGCGCGTATTTACCGCGCAGGCACAGGTCGAGCAGCGGGCTGATGATCTGGGCGAACCGCTCAAGCGCTCGTCGTTCCTGGCGCGGACCGATCAGCAGGCCGGGGCGCAGGATGTCAGAGCGATGGTAGCTCAGCCGTGACAGCGCGATATCAACCTCGCCCTTGATCCGCAGGTAAAGCCCTTTTGCCGATGGATCGGCGCCGATCGAGGATACGGCAATGATCTGCCGCGCCCCTGCTGCCAGCCCCCAACGGGCGCAATCGAGCACCAGTTTCTCGTCCACTGCGCGAAACGCCGCCTCATCCTTGCCGGCTTTTTTCCAGGTCGTGCCGAGCGCCACGACCATGACATCGGGCTGGGCGGCGGCAATGGCATCTTCCCAGCCGCTGACGGGAGCGAGCAGCACCTCCATGCGCGCGCCTTTGGGCAAGTCCGCCTCGCGCCGCGACACCGCGACCAGCTTCACATCGCTGCGCCCGACGCAGGCTGCGATCAGCGCCGAGCCGATCAGGCCGGTCGCGCCGACCAGGCAGATGCGTGTCTGCCTAGACATTACTCAGCCCTTCAGGCGTCTCGCCAAAAATGCGCGCATAGGCGGAGATGGCGAAGCGATCAGTCATCCCGGCGATATAGTCGGCAATGTGGCGGCTGCGCGTCGGTTCAGCCTCATGCTGCCGCGCTGCCCAGCCCTCGCCCATCAGTGCCGGATCGGCCGAATAGGCGCCGAACAGCCCGACAGTCACTTCGCGGGCGCGTGCCGCCGTGGCGATCTGATCGGGGTGGTAATAGAGTTTTTCGTACATGAAGTGCTTGAGCTGCCGCTCCTCATCAGTGACCTGCGGTGAGAAGGCCGCCGTCATCCGCCCCGCCTTGCGGACTTCTTCGGCGCTCGCAAGTCCGTTCACGCGATTTTGGGTCTCGGTGATAAGATTGTTGACCATCCAGCCGATCTGGCTGCGCACCAGTTCGCGCAGTTGCCGGTCACGCGGCGCGCCGGGGAAGCGGCGCTCCACCTCGATCCAATGATCGGCGACGAAAGGCAGCGTCAGCAATTCATCGAGTTCAAGGAAGCCCGCGCGCAGGCCATCGTCGATGTCATGGTTGTCATAGGCGATATCATCAGCCAGCGCGGCGACCTGTCCTTCAAGGCTGCACCAATCCGAAAGGCCCAGCGGGAAGGCGGCATCAAGCTCGGCCAGTGCCCAGTTAGGCTGCGCTAAGGGGCCATTATGCTTGGCCAGCCCCTCCAGCAATTCCCAGGTCAGGTTGAGGCCGTCGAATTCGCAATAGGGGCTTTCGAGCCGCATCAGCGTGCGCAGGCACTGGGCGTTGTGATCAAAACCGCCATAGGGCTCCAACGCCGCATCGAGCGCAGCTTCGCCGGCGTGGCCGAAGGGCGGATGGCCGATATCATGCGCCAGACACAGCGCCTCGGTCAGATCCTCGTCGAGCCCGAGCGCGCGGGCAATCACCCGGCCGATCTGGGCGACTTCGAGGCTGTGGGTCAGGCGGACGCGGTAATGATCGCCATCGGGGGCGATGAACACCTGCGTCTTGTGGCGCAAGCGGCGGAACGAAATTGAATGGATGATGCGATCACGATCCCGCTGATAGGGGCCGCGTGGGCCACGCATCAGGCCATCGCTGGCGGCAAATTCACGCCCCCGGCTGTGCGCGGGATCGCTGGCATAGGGTGCAAGCAGGTTGCCGGTCAGCGGATTATTCCCCCAGAATCCTCGCCAAGTATCCAGGCCGAAGCCGCCTCGGCATGGATGCGTGTGCAATCATAGATCGGCAGCACATTGGCATCGACATCGACGATCATTTCCAGCTCGGTACAGCCCAGCACCACCGCCTCAGCGCCGTCCTGCTCCAGATTGGTGATCACTGTTTTAAGCTCGCGCTCGGCCTGACGGCTCGCCTTGCCCAGCAGCAGTTCATCATAGATGATCCGGTCGAGTGTTTCGACAAAGCCCATCTCGGGCGGCAACAGTTCGATATCGCGGGCGATCAGCTTTTGCCGATAAAAGCTTTCGACCATGACATTGCGGGTGCCGATCAGCGCCACCTTCTTGCGGCCATCGGCGGCGATACGTTCCGCTACGCATTCGGCAATATGGATCACCGGCACCGAAACCTCAGCCGCAACCTTTTCATAGACCTTGTGCATCGAATTGGCACCGATGATGATCGCGCCCGCCCCTGCCGCCTCAAGCCGCCGCGCGCTGTCCGCCAGCACTTCGGCGGCGCGGTTCCATTCCTGGGCTGAGGACAGCCGCTGCAAGTCAGAGAAATCAACACTTTCGATCAGCAGCGGTGCGGATGCGCGCGGTCCGTCCGTGGCCTGCACGATGCGGTTGATATGTTCGTAATAGGTACGGGTCGAGAACCAGCTCATGCCGCCGATCAGGCCGAGTTTTCGCAACGCTTGTCTCCCCAAGGCTTGGTGATGGCCCTCTGCACGCGGGGCATTACGCAAGCCGGGCGGCTGCGTCCAGCCGGGGAGAGCCTCGGTCCACCGCCTTGGCGGGGCGCAGTATCGCTGAACTTAACGCTTCTCCGGAGCAAAACCGCTGGCGCACAGCACTGCGGCACTGGAGGTGACCTTCCACAGCTGCCAATCGGACAACCGCTGCACCATCGTCACATAGTCCGTGAGAGAGCTCTTGGTGCGCTGCAAGGACTGCAACCGCTTAAGCTGGCCAAGCGACAGCCGGTCTGACATGCGCTCCGCCATGCAGGTGGCATTGGGCTTGTCGAGCCCGGCATCGGTGAGCGCAGAGCGCAGCCGTCCCTCGGCCAGCTTGCCGGTGGAACAGGCCGAGGCGAGGAGCGCAAGAGAAAGAACCGAACCACGAAATATCGAATTGACCATAAAAACTCCGCCCGCCCTGAGCATGTCGAAGGGCCGTTCCTTGCTTCGTGCCGATGCGCGCAGTCTCAGGAAGAAGTGCAGTCCTTCGACAAGCTCAGGACAGACGGCTCTTTGAGTCAGGAAACTGCATCAGTGCTGAAGCGCCTTCACGATATCCTCGACCATCTTCTTGGCATCGGCCAGCAGCATCATCGTCTGGTCCATGTAGAACACGTCATTATCGACCCCGGCATATCCCACCCCGCCCATTGAACGCTTGATGTACAGAACCGTCTTTGCCTTTTCGACATCGAACACCGGCATGCCATAGATCGGGCTGGTCTTGTCGGTCTTGGCCGCCGGATTGACCACATCGTTGGCACCGATGATGAAGGCCACGTCGGTCTGGGCGAATTCGCCGTTGATGTCTTCCAGCTCGAACACCTCGTCATAAGGCACGTTGGCTTCGGCGAGCAGCACGTTCATGTGGCCGGGCATTCGCCCTGCGACCGGATGAATGGCATATTTGACGCGGACGCCCTTGGCTTTCAACTGATCACCCATTTCGCGCAGTACGTGCTGCGCCTGGGCCACCGCCATGCCGTAGCCCGGGATGATGATAACTTGCTCGGCCTCACCAAGCAGGAAGGCGGCATCTTCGGCCGAGCCGCGCTTCCACGGGCGATCCGTTTTCGCCGCATCGTCGCTGCTGGCAACCGCGCCGAAGCCGCCCGCGATAACACTGAGGAACCCGCGGTTCATCGCCTTGCACATGATGTAACTGAGGATCGCACCCGAAGAACCGACCAGCGCGCCGGTGATGATCATCGCGGTATTGTGCAGCGTAAAGCCCATCGCCGCCGCCGCCCAGCCCGAGTACGAGTTGAGCATCGAGACGACCACCGGCATGTCCGCCCCGCCAATCGGCACGATCAGCAGGAAGCCGATGAGGAAAGCCAGCGCGGTTACGGTGGCGATCACCCACAGCGATTGATCCTGCGTGAACCAGCCGATCAGGCCGATGATGCCGAGCAAGGTGCCAAGATTGATAACATGGCGCATCGGCAGCAGGATCGGCTTGCCGCTCATCGTCCCGGCGAGTTTGAGGAAAGCGATGATCGAGCCGGAGAAGGTGATCGCACCGATGGCCACGCCAAGGCCCAGTTCCACCCGGCTGACCGGGTTGATCGCGCCGTCTGCGCCAGCAATCCCGAAGGCTTCGGGGTTGAGATAAGCCGCCCAGCCAACCAGCACGGCGGCGAGGCCAACAAGGCTGTGAAAGGCAGCGACCAGCTGCGGCATGTCGGTCATGGCGATACGGCGCGCGATGATCCAGCCGATGCCGCCACCAATCGCGAGCGCGCCCAGAATTTCCGGCAGGCTGGCGATGTCATGGGTAATCAGCGTCGTCACTACTGCGATGAGCATGCCGAGCATGCCAAAGCGGTTGCCCTTGCGCGACGACGAAGGCGATGACAGCCCGCGCAGCGCGAGGATGAACAGCACGCCCGAGGCGAGGTAAGCCAGGGCTACCCAAGGATTAGGAGCGATGTGTTCCATCACTTCTTCTCCTTCTTCTTGTACATCGCCAGCATCCGCGCCGTCACTGCAAAGCCACCAAAGATATTGACCGAGGCCAGCACCACCGCCAGCAACCCGAGCCACTTGGAAGTCGCATTACCCGCCGCCGCCGAAGCGACCAGCGCGCCCACCACGATCACCGACGAGATCGCATTGGTCACCGCCATCAGCGGCGTGTG